>NZ_CP019420.1:2746225-3051361 GCF_001984215.1 Mycobacterium sp. MS1601 | reverse complement strand
GTCGTTCTTGGCCTGGTTCAGTTCGGGATGGCGCTGTGACTCCAACACCGCGGTGACCAGGAAGGCGGCCGCGGAGCGGTCCTTGTCGTCGGCCCGGATGGCGGCTTCGACGAACGCCACCAGTCGGTCCACCAGTGAGCCGGCCGCTTGCGCGCGGTCGGCACCGGCGGTCACGACCATGCTGTTGGTCTGCTCCACCAATTCCTGGTACAGCACGCGCTTGCTGGCGAAGTAATGATTGATCGCGGGCCTGGTGAGGTCGGCCCGGATGGCAATCGCCTGAAAGGTGGCGGCGTCATAACCGAGTTCGCTGAACACTTGCCGCGCCGCTTGCAGAATTCGCTCCCGGGTTTCAGCAGCCTTCGCTGCCGGCGGACGACCCGGACCCCTACTTGCTGTATGCGGCACGGTCAAATTGTGCCACAAGTCACGGCTTGACTTTTTTGAAAATGGCGCAAGCATGCCGGCGCGCCGATCTTGATCGTCAATGATTACCCCTTGCGGTTTCATCCTCCGCCCCGACCAGCCGATTGTGTCATCGGCTGCTGACCGCTGCCAACAGGACCGTGGTCCGCGGCACGCCGTCATCGAAACGTCATATTTTTGCTGAGACGGAGTCTACAGATCCGTAAATAACGTGTACTGCGCAATCGTTCGCCGAAACCCGCCTTGGCAACGAAAATCGCAGCCAACTGCCAAGCCGGACTATTGAATTTGCCAGAAGATTTGGCGGCTGTGAACTGGCGGGCAAATCGCGACTAAGGGTATTTTGACGGCGGGGATTTATGGCGACGGCTGTAACCAGAAAATAATATATTCAAATTGGGTGCCGAGGTGCTCGACGATCTGGGATATGGCGGCCTCGCCCACCCCGATGTCGGCAACCGGCTGCTCGTCGGGTGACGAGCAGCGCTACCTGCCCCGGGATCGCGACGCCTTCACCTTGCTGACCGAACACCAGTTCCGTCGTGCCCTGCTCCGAGGTGGCCTCGCGGTCGCCTCGGACTGAGCCTCTACGGTTAGAACCATGGTGACGCCCGGCATGCTGTTGCGCCGGGGGCTCGACCGGATCGAGAATCGCGACCCCGAACTGGACGCGTTCCGGCGGGCCGCCCGCGCTGCCATGGTCATCCCGGTCTCAGCCGGGCTGGGCTTCGCCTTCGGCGACGGCCAGACGCCGTTGTTCGCGATTTTCGGCTCCATCGCGCTGCTGATCGTGGTGGATTTCCCCGGCAACCGGGCGGGTCGAGCCGTCTCCTACGCCGGCCTGGCCGGCCTCGGTGTCGTGCTGATCACGCTCGGCACTCTGGTGGCACCGAATCCGTGGTTGGCGGTGGCCACCATGTTCATCCTTGGCGTTGCGGTCACGTTCGCCGGCGTGCTCAGCACGTCCATTGCCGCAGGTCAACGCGCCACCCTACTGACTTTCGTACTGCCCGCCTGCACACCGGCGGGTGCGGTGGGCGAGCGACTGCTCGGCTGGTGCATCGCATTGGCGGTGTGCGTGCCCGCCGCGCTGTTCCTGCTGCCACCTCGCCACCACGACGAACTCCGGCGGCACGCCGCCCGGGTGTGCGGCGCGCTGGCGCATCACCTCGAAGGGCATGAGGACAGCCGCGCGGTGAACCGCGCGATGAACGCGTTGTGGGCCAACTACGTCGGCAGCGATTTCCGGCCCGTCGGCCTGACCGCGGGCAGCAGAGCACTGGTGCGCGTGATCGACGACCTCGAATGGCTCTGCGACCGGGTGCACGACGAGACCGCCGCCAGCCTGGGGGTGATGACCGAGCCCGCGGTGCGGGTACTGCGGGCCTCGGCGCGGCTGCTGCGCATCGCCCGGGTCGCCGACCGGGCCCCGGCCCGCGCCGAACTCGACGAGGCCCTGGCCGACCTGCGCGAAGTGGCGCAGGGTCGTTACCGCGAGGACATCGCCGAGCTGCTCGACGGGGCAGACGACGCCGAAGCCGTCGAGATCGGCCGACGACTGCTGACCCGGCGCACGTTCGGGGCCACCGTGGGCGCCACCGGCCGGGTGATCGCCGCGGCCGCGGCCGCCGATGCCCGACCGGTGTTGATGCGCGTGCTGGGCCGCCAGCTCCCGGACACGGGAGCCTCCGCCCGGGTGCTCTCGGAGGCCCAGGCCGTCGCGACGATCCCTTCGGGGTACGTCGCCACCCGGGCCGTCGTCGTCCGCAACAGCCTGCGCACCGGCCTGGGCCTGGCGTTGGCGGTGGCCACCACCCACGTCTTCCCCGTGGAACACGGTTTCTGGGTGGTGCTGGCCGCCATGTCGGTGCTGCGCAGCAGCGCTTTGACCACCGGCACCAGGGTATTCCGCGCGGTCGCGGGCACCGTGCTGGGATTTGTGCTGGGTGCGGTGCTCATCGAGCTGATCGGCGTCGACCCCTGGGTGCTGTGGCCAGTGCTACCCCTGGTCGCCTTCGTGGCCGCCTACGTGCCGGAGGTGGCCTCGTTCGCGGCCGGGCAGGCGGCCTTCACGATGCTGGTGCTGATCGTGTTCAACCTGATCGCGCCCAGCGGCTGGGCGGTCGGGCTGGTGCGCATCGAGGACATCTTGGTGGGCGGCGCAGTCGGCTTCGTGGTGTCGATCCTGCTGTGGCCGCGAGGTTCCGGCAAGGCGGTCACCGCTGCGTGTGACTCGGCGTTTCTGGTCGGCACCCGTTATCTGCAGGCCGCGGTCTCGCGGATCACCCACGGGACGTCCAGCACGGCCGTGACCGAGCTGTCCTACCAGGCTCTGACCGCCGCCAGAACCGTCGATGACGGCGTGCGCCAGTATCTTTCGGAAAGCGGCGGACCCACCGACACTCGGGGCCCGGTGGTGCGCCGGGCCAACCGGGCGATCAGGTTGCGCATCGCCGCCGACCTCATCGCCGACATTCCCACGCTGCCCGAGGCCGGGGCCTACCCCCGCGCCAGGGCAGTGCTCGACCGGCACACCGCGGTGGTGTGCGACCGGATGTCCGGTCGCACCGATCGGGCCATCGCCGCCGAGCCCCTGACCGCCGACTTCGTCCTGGCGCTGCGCGCCGAAGCACCCGCCGAACGCCATCCCGTCGCCGACGCCCTGCCGCTGGTGACCGTAGCCGCCAATCTCGGCGAGCTGGAGTTGCTCTACCCGGTGTCGCGTGAAGAGATGATGGGCGCTAAACCCGGTGCGGCATCAGAGCATTCGGCGGGATGACGCCGAACCTACCTGCGTTGTAGTCCTCCAGCGCCTGGATCAGCTCGGCCTTGGAGTTCATCACGAAAGGGCCGTACTGGAAGACCGGCTCCCGGATGGGCTTGCCGCCGAGCAGCAGCACCTCCAGTGCCGGTCGATTGGCGTCCTGCCCGGCATCGGCGGCGACGCTGATGCGATCACCAGGGCCCAGCACGGCCAGTTGGCCCTGCTGGATCGGATTGCGGACGGGGCCGACGGTCCCGCGCCCGCTCAGGATGTAGACCAGTGCGTTGAAGTCGCGGTTCCACGGCAGGTTCAACTCGGCGCCGGGCTCGATGGTGGCGTGCGCCAGCGTGATCGGCGTGTGCGTCGAACCAGGACCGGAGTGCCCGTCGATCGAACCGGCGATGATCCGGACCAGCGCGCCACCGTCGGCCGACGACAGCAGCGCGGCTTCGGCACCTTCGATGGACTGGTATTTGGGAGCGGCGAACTTGTCCTTCTTCGGCAGGTTCACCCAGAGCTGGATTCCGTGGAACACCCCGCCGCTCTCGACGAGCTCGGCGGGCGGGGTCTCGATGTGCAGGATGCCGGAACCCGCTGTCATCCACTGGGTGGCGCCGTCGGCAATGAGTCCGCCGCCGCCGTGGGAGTCCTGGTGGGCGAAGCGGCCGTCGATCATGTAGGTGACCGTCTCGAACCCGCGGTGCGGGTGCCAGTCGGTACCGCGCGGTTCACCCGGCTGGTATTCAACCTCCCCCATCTGGTCCATGTGGACAAACGGGTCCAGGTCCACGGCCCGGGCACCGGCGAAAGCCCGTACGACGGGAAAGCCCTCACCTTCGTAGCCGCGGGGACCGGTGGTGAGTGAGCGGACCGGTCGTTCGGTCTCGTTGGCCGCCGCCGCCCCGATCCGGGGCAGGGTCAGCATGGTGGGTGTGTCAACGGTGATAGCTGGCATCTGAGCACCTCACTTGGGTTCGATTGCGATGCCCACTACAACCGGACCAAGGTCCGATTATTCCCCGGGTCAGCCCAACATGTCGAGGGCGGCCACCCGGGCCTGGGCCGCACTGGCTGTACACAGCACCGCCGCGGCGGCCTCGGCGCACTGCGCCAGCGTCACGGTCGAGAGCTTGGCGCCCACCGCCCGGACCGCTGCCGACGCCGCGGACAACGAGGTGACACCCATTCCGGTCAGCACACACGCCAGCAGCGGGTCGGCCGCGGCCTCTCCGCACACCCCGACCGGCTTACCCACGGCTGCACCGGCTTTCGCGGCCATCGCAACCAACGTCAGGACGCCGGGCTGCCAGGGGTCGGTGAGCGTGGCCAATTCGGCGGACATCCGGTCGGCGGCCATCGTGTACTGCGCCAGGTCGTTGGTGCCGATCGACAGGAAGTCGACATGAGCCAGGATGCGATCGGCCAGCAACGCCGCCGCAGGCACTTCGATCATCACCCCCGGCGTCAGGCCGTGAGCCCTGACCCGCTCGGCGAACGTCCTGGCCTCTTCCGGGGTGGCGATCATGGGAGCCATCACCCACGGGGAGCTGCCGGTGCGGCCCGCCGCCACGGCGATGGCCTCGAGTTGGTTCTCCAACAGCTCGGGATTGCCCGCCGCGATGCGGATGCCGCGTACGCCCAACGCGGGGTTGGCCTCGTCGGCATGGCCGGCGAAGCGCAGTGGCTTGTCCGAACCCGCGTCGAGCGTGCGGATCACCACCTTGCGCCCGGGGAACGCCTCCAGCACTTCGGCGTAGATCCGGGCCTGCTCCTCCACCGTCGGCTCGGTGTCCCGGTTCAGGAAGCACAGTTCGGTGCGGAACAGCCCGATTCCCTCGGCGGGTACCTCGGTGGCGGCCCGCGCCGCGGCGCCGTCCTGCACGTTGGCCAGCACGGCCACCGGGTGCCCGTCGCTGGTGGCACCGGGTCCGACCCAGCCGGCAGTGGCTGCCGCCGCAGCCGCCGCCCGTTGCACCTGAGCACGGGCGTCATCGGGGTCGGGGTCGATCACCACGGTGCCGCGGGTGCCGTCGATCAGGACGGCGGAGCCGGTGTCGACGTCGTCCAGGCCGGCGACCGCCACCACACACGGAATGCCGAGCTGCCGGGCGATGATCGCGGTGTGGCTGGTGGGCCCGCCCAGAGTGGTGGCCAGTCCGATGATGAGGTCCGGATCCAGCCCGGCTGTGTCGGCGGGCGCGAGGTCCTCAGCACACAGGATGGACGGGACATCCGGCACCGGGACTCCCGGTTCGGCCAAACCGCTCAGCTCGGCAACCACCCGGTCGCGGATGTCGCGCAGATCGGTGACCCGTTCGGCCATCAGCCCGCCCATCTGGGTGAACAGATCGGTGAACTGAGCGGCAGCCTCGACAGTGGCCCGCACCGCGGGCATGCCCTGATTGATCCGCTTCTCGGCCGCTCCCAGCCAGGCCCGGTCCTGGGCCAACATGGCGGTGGCCGCCAGCACCTCCGACGCCGCGCCGGTGGCGCGCGCCGCGCGGTCCTTCAACCGTTGCGCAACGGCCGCTGCCGCGGCACCGAACCGGCCGACTTCGGCCTGACGATCGGCCTCGGCCAGCTCCGGGCCGGCGGGCGACGTGTCGACACGAACCGCCCGGCCAGGCCGGATGACGGGCGCGTACCGGACACCGGGCACCACCGGAACACCCTGCAGGACGGTCACTTCCCGGCTGAGTGACACAGGGGCAGATGAACGGGTCATGTGAACTAGATTACAACTTTCTCTTGACAAGTCAACACAGTCAAGCGTAAAACAACACATATCAACAACAAATCCAAGTCATTCCCACATCTAGGGAGCACTGTGTACCCCGAAGAACGTCAACAAGCCATCGCCTCGCTGGTGATGACCCGGGGCCGCGCTTCGGTCGCCGAGTTGGCCGAGGTGTACGCGGTCACCACCGAAACAGTGCGCCGCGACCTCGCCGTCTTGGACCGCGCCGGCCTGCTGCGCCGCGTGCACGGCGGAGCGGTCCCCACGCGCGCCCTGCACGTCGTGGAATCCGGCGTGGCCGAACGGGAAAGCACCAGAACCGGCCACAAGGACACCATCGCCCACGCTGCCACCGACTTCTTCCCCACCAGCGGTGCCAGCGTCCTGTTCGACGCGGGCACCACCACCGCTCGCGTGGCTGCGCTGCTGCCCACCGATCAAGAGCTGACCGTCGTCACCAACTCCGTGCCGATCGCCGCGCGGGTGGCCGGGTCCGCCTCGGTGTCCCTGCAACTGCTGGGCGGACGGGTCCGCGGCCTCACCCAGGCAGCGGTGGGCGAGCAGGTACTGCGGGTGCTGGACACTCTGCGAGTCGACATCGCCTTCATCGGCACCAACGGCATCAGCGCCGCCCACGGGCTGTCCACCCCGGACAGCGAGGAGGCCGCCGTCAAGCGAGCCATGGTGCGCTGCGCCAATTACGTTGTGGTGGTCAGTGATTCATCGAAGATCGGCCGGGAGGAGTTCGTCAGCTTCGCCGCCATCAGCGAGGTGGACGCCCTGGTCACCGATGACGAGATCACCGACGACGCCAAGGCGGCGCTCACCGAACTGGGCATCGAGGTGGTGGTCGCATGATCGTCACCGTCACCCCCAACCCCAGCGTCGACCGCACCGTCACCCTGCCCTCCCCGTTGACCCGTGGCGCGGTGCACCGCATCACCGCGGTGTCCTCCGAACCGGGCGGCAAGGGCGTCAACGTCGCCCGTGCTCTCACCCTCGCAGGGCTGGACGCACTGGCCGTGCTGCCTGCCGCCCTCAGTGATCCCTTCGTCACCGCACTGTCGGCCACCGGCGTCCCGTTCGCGACGGTCCCGGTGTCCAGCGCCGTGCGCACCAACCTCGCCATCACCGAAAGCGACGGCACCACAACCAAACTCAACGAACGCGGCGCCGCCCTGGATGCCGCCTCCCTGACTGCGCTCACCGACACCGTGGTGCAACGCGCCGCGTCCGCCGAATGGGTGGTGCTGTCAGGCTCACTTCCGCCCGGCGCTCCGGACGGCTGGTACGCCGACATCGTGGCCGCCTTGTGTGACCTGCCCTGCCGCGTGGCCGTGGACACCTCCGATGCTCCGCTGCTCGCGCTGGCAGCCCGGTTCGCCGAAGCAGCTCCCGATCTGATCAAGCCCAACAGCGACGAGTTGGCCAGCCTGGCCGGCCGCTCGGCCGCCGAACTCGAAGACGACCCGGACGCTGTGGTCGCGGCCGCGGGAACACTGATCGAGCGCGGCGTTGGTGCCGTACTGGCGACGTTGGGTTCCGCGGGCGCGGTGCTGGTCAACGCCGCCGGCGCCTGGCTCGCGACACCACCACCCATTACTGTCCGGAGCACCGTCGGCGCCGGTGACTCCGCTCTGGCCGGATACGTGCGCGCCGATGCCGCCGGGGACGAAGCTCCCCGGCGCCTACAGATGGCGGTCGCCTACGGCAGTGCCGCCGCTGCCTTGCCGGGCTCTGCCCTGCCCCGTCCCACCGACCTCGATCTGGACAGGGTCCGCGTCGTCTCGATGATCCCGAAGACGCCGAAGACCCCGAACTTGATCTGACGCGCTCAACAACCCCGACAAAGGTGCCCGACATGACCCACTCCATTCACCCTGCTTCGATCACCGAGAGCGAGCTGGTCCTGCTCGACGTCAACGCAGGAGCCGACAAAGAGGCCGTGATCTCCCGGCTGGCCGCGCAGGTGGCCGCGGCAGGACGCTCCCACGACCCCGACGGACTCCGTGACGCCGCCATGGCCCGCGAGGCACAGTCGGCAACCGGTCTACCCGGCGGCATCGCCATCCCGCACTGCCGGTCCCCGCACGTCGACACCGCCACCATCGCATTCGCCCGCCTCGCACCGAAAGTGGACTTCGGCGCCCCGGACGGCCCCGCCGATCTGGTGTTCCTCATCGCGGCCCCGAATCCGGCGGCTCCGAGCACATGAAGCTGCTCTCCAGCCTGGCCCGGGCGCTGGTACGCCCCGATTTCGTCGCCTCACTGCGCAGCGCCTCCTCCGCCGACGAGGTGGTGGCACTGGTCGAGGACGTGGTGAATCCCGCTCCCGCACCGGTGGTTCCGCCGGTACCCGAGCCCGAAGCCACGGCCTCGAGGTCGATCGTCGCCATCACCGCCTGCCCCACCGGTATCGCCCACACGTACATGGCTGCCGACTCGCTGGCGGCGGCAGCCTCCCGCGCCGGGGTGAACTTCACCGTCGAGACGCAGGGCTCCTCAGGCAGCACCCCGATGTCGGCGGCCACCATCGCCGCCGCCGATGCTGTCATCTTCGCCACCGACGTCGGTGTCAAAGACCGGCAACGGTTTGCCGGTAAACCCGTCATCGCCTCCGGTGTCAAACGTGCCATCAACGAACCGGACGCCATGATCGCCGACGCCCTGGCCGCGGCCGACGATCCCAAGGCAGCCCGGGTCGAAGGGTCAGCTGCCGCAACCACATCGGCGTCTTCGGGCTCCAGTGGCTCGGTGGGCTGGGGCACCAGGACCCGCCAGATCCTGCTCACGGGCGTCAGCTACATGATCCCGTTCGTCGCCGCCGGCGGTCTGCTGATCGCGCTGGGCTTCCTGTTCGCCGGTTACGAGATCGCCAACACCCCCGAGGGTGGCAGCCAGTCGTTCGGCAACATGTACGCGCTGCAGAACTCCCTGACCAACCTGCCACCTGGCGGGCTGACGCAGTACATCGGCGCGGTGCTGTTCACCCTCGGCGGCCTGGCCTTCGGCTTCCTGGTGCCCGCCCTGGCCGGCTACATCGCCTTCGCGATCGCGGACCGGCCCGGTATCGCACCGGGTTTCACCGCAGGCGCGGTCGCAGTGTTCGTGGGCGGCGGCTTCATCGGCGGCATCGTCGCCGGTGTGATGGCCGGTTTCGCGGCGCTGTGGATCAGTCGGATCAACGTGCCCAAGTGGTTCCGCGGCCTGATGCCGGTGGTGATCATCCCGCTGTTCGCGTCGCTGATCATGGGTCTGCTGATGTTCTTCCTGGTCGGTCGTCCGTTGGCCTGGGTCAACACCAGCCTCACCGAATGGCTGAGCAGCATGTCGGGTACCTCCGCCGTGGTGCTGGGCGTGATCCTGGGCCTGATGATGTGCTTCGACCTCGGCGGCCCGGTGAACAAGGCGGCATACGCGTTCGCCACCGCCGGACTGGCCGCCGCCACCACCGCGTCGTTCACCATCATGGCCGCGGTGATGGCAGCCGGTATGGTGCCGCCGCTGGCGATGGCACTGGCTTCGGCGGTGCGGCCCGGCCTGTTCACCGAGCCCGAACGTGAGAACGGCCGCGCCGCTTGGCTTCTGGGTGCATCGTTCATCTCCGAGGGCGCCATTCCGTTCGCCGCCGCCGACCCGCTGCGGGTGATCCCGTCGATGATGTTGGGCGGCGCCGTGACCGGCGCCCTGAGCATGGCGCTGGACGTGCAGTGCCGCGCTCCCCACGGTGGCATCTTCGTCCTGTTCGCCATCGACAACAAGCTCGGCTTCCTCATCTCGCTAGTGGCGGGCACGCTGGTGGCCGCAGCCGCGGTGACCGCCGCCAAGCAGTTCCTGGGCGCCAAGCCCAAAGTCGAGGACCCCGCCCTCGTCACGGCCTGATTCCGAGGCTGGCGAGGCACGAGCCAGCCGAAGGAGATCAGGGCCTACAGTCTGATCCATCGGGCCCAAACCACCTCTAAGGAGAACCATGCACACCAAGACCGTCATCGTCGGCTCGTCCATCGGTTTGCACGCCCGCCCGGCCGCTGTCATCTCCGAGGCTGCCGTCAAGGCCGGTGTCCCCGTGACCCTCTCGGTCGACGGTGGTGAACCGGTGGATGCCGGTTCCGCGCTGATGATCATGACCCTGGGCGCCGGCAACGGCGCTCAGGTGACCGTCGCCTCGGAGGACGAGGCGACGGTCAACGAGATCGCCGCACTGGTCCAGCAGGACCTCGACGCCTGATCCCACGGCACTCGAACCGCAGCGCACCCAGAAACCGACCACCGGTCACCGTAGGGCGGAAACATCAGTACTTTCCCGCCCTACGGTGACTCCGTGTCCATTCTCAGCACCCGCTGATCGCTAGGCGGCGACGTCCCTGGTCGGCATCAGTCGGTCCAGCACATCGGTCAGGGTCACCAGACCCACCGGCGCGCTGTCCGCGTCGACCACCACCGCCAGATGCTCGCGGGTCTCCCGCATGGTTCGCAGCGCCTCGTACACCGGAATCGTGGCCTGCAGAGTCAGGGCGGGCCGCATCAGCTCCGCCGCCGTGGAACCCGCTGCGGCGGAAAGACTGTCGCGCACATGCACCACGCCGCGGACGTCATTGCCGTCGAGCACCAGCAACCGCAGATGGCCGGTGGCGCGGGAGCGCGCCTGAATGGCCGCCGGATCAGCCGTGGCCGCCACACCGCTCGGGGGCTGCCCGGTCACCAGATCACCGACCGTGAGCGCTTGCAGTTCCAGTGCGCTCATCAAGTTGGCGCTGTAACGCTCGTCGAGCGTGCCGACGGTGGCCGAGTGTTCCACCAGGTGCCGCAACGTGTCCGGGTCCTGACCCGCGGCCAGCTCGTCCACCGGGGTGACACCGACCTTGCGCAACATCCAGTTGGCGGCGCGGTTCAGCGCGACCAGCACCGGCCGGAACACCGCCATGAACGCACGCATGGGCAGCGCCAGCATGATCGCCGACCGCTCCGGATGGGCGATGGCCCAGGACTTGGGCGCCATCTCCCCCACCACCAGGTGCAGGAAGGTGACGATCACCAACGCCAGCACGAACCCGGCCACGTCGGCCGCCCAGCCGGGCGCGCCCCACGCGCTGAACACCGGCGTGAGCCAGTGGTGCACAGCGGGTTTGGTGATGGCACCCAGGGCCAGCGTGCACACGGTGATACCGAGCTGCGAGCCGGCCAGCAACACCGACAGCTCACCGGAGCTGCGCAGGGCCGCCCGCGCCGAACGGCTGCTGGAAGCGGCCTCCTCGATGCGGTGCCTGCGGGCCGCGATCAGGGCGAACTCCACCGCCACGAAGAACGCGCTGGACGCGATCAGAACAACGGTGATCAGTGCGATCACCCAGGGGCTGTTCATCGCTGGACCTCCTCGGCACGCACGGCGACAAACACCGTCGACGGGACATGTTTGTCGACGGCACGGATCTCGATGGTGAGCAGATCCTGCGGCTGCGGCTCGTCTGCCACCAGGTCTTCAGCTTCGGGCTGCAACGCCACCGCCACTGTGTCGCCCACAGCGGGCAGGCCGCCGGACTCGGCGATGGCCAGACCCGCGATGGTCTCGTAATCCCCTTCGGGCAAAGGACGATCCAGCAGCCGGTGCACTTCGTCGAGCGGAGTGTCGCCGGGCATCACCCATCCGTCGCCCTCGGCCACCGCGTCGTCGTCGGCCTCATGGTCATGCTCGTCATCGATCTCACCGACCAGCTCTTCGGCCATGTCCTCGACGGTGACCACACCGGCAAAACCACCGTATTCGTCGATCACCAGTGCCATTTCGTCGTCGGTGGCCCGCAGTGCCTGCAGTACCGACGGCAACGGCATTGCGGTGGGCACGATGACGGCCTTCCGGCAGCGCGAGCCCGCCGTGCCGCCCGATGCCAACGGATCGAGCAGGTCGAGCATGTGCACCACGCCGCGCAGATCATCAACATCCTCACCCACCACCGGATAACGGGTGTGCCCCTGGGCCATCAACGCCAACACCTCGTCAGCGGGAAGATCAGCGGACAGGACGTCCACCCGTGATCGGGGGATCATGGCGTGCTCGGCGGAGCGGGTGGGAAAATCCAGGGTGCGATCCAGCAGTGTGGACAGATCCCGCGGCAGCTCGCCGGCATCGCGGGACGCGGCCACGATGTGCTCCAGGTCCTTCGGGGTGGCCGAGTGTTCGACGTCGTGGACGGGTTCGATTCGCAGGGCCCGCAGCAGCAGGTTGCTGCTCTGGTCGAACAGCCAGATGAGCCAACCGAACAGCCGGAGATACCAGGTGGTCGACA
This sequence comes from Mycobacterium sp. MS1601, assembly GCF_001984215.1. Lineage (NCBI taxonomy): Bacteria > Bacillati > Actinomycetota > Actinomycetes > Mycobacteriales > Mycobacteriaceae > Mycobacterium > Mycobacterium sp. MS1601. The sequence continues at coordinate 3,039,150 of NZ_CP019420.1, read as the reverse complement.
ACGCCAGAGCCCGTGCGACGGGTTCGGGGCGCGCGATGGCCAGGTTCTTCGGGAACAGCTCTCCGAAGAGCATCTGCACAACCGTCGAGAACACGATGGCCGCCACTGCACCGGCGGCGATACCGATGCCCGTGGGCACACTCACCCCGCCCAGCAACACGCCGACGCCCTTACCGATGAGTGGTTCGGCCACGTAACCGACCAGCAGGCCGGTGACGGTGATGCCCAGTTGTGCGCCCGAGAGCATGAACGACGTCCGTTTGGTGACGTTCAGCGCGCGTTGGGCAGCGCTGTCACCGGACTCGGCGCGCGCTTTGAGGCGCGACCGGTCGACGGCCATGTAGGCGAATTCCTGTGCGACGAAGTAACCGGTCAGCGCGGTGATCAGGAGCACCACGACAATGCCGAGTGCGATACCGGCGAGGGCTGTCAGCATGTCCCCACCTCCGGCCTGCATCTCGTCGCGGCGTCAGTCGGAGGTGGGACGGGTCTTCGGGGTTCGGCGGGCAAGCGCCTCATCACTCCCTCATGCTCGATGGTTGACAGTGGAGATCGAGCATAGCGAAGTCTACGATCGACGCAGGTCCAGGCGGCGCAGCAGTTGGGCATTCAACGCGACGATCACCGTCGACGCCGACATCAGCAGTGCGCCCACCGACATCGGCATCACGAAGCCGACGGGTGCCAGCACCCCGGCGGCCAACGGCACCGACACCAGGTTGTAGCCGGCCGCCCACCACAGGTTCTGCGTCATCTTGCGGTAGGACGCGGCTGACAGGTCGATGGCCGAGACCACCGCCCGCGGATCGGAACTGGCCAGGATCACCCCGGCCGACGCGATCGCCACATCGGTACCCGCACCGATCGCCACGCCGACGTCCGCCTGCGCCAGGGCGGGTGCGTCGTTGACGCCGTCGCCCACCATCGCGACAGTGCGGCCCTCCTGCTGTAGCGCGGCGACCGTGGCAGCCTTGTCCTCGGGGCGGACCTCAGCGAACACCCGGTCGATCCCGAGGTCGGCGGCCACCGCCTGCGCGACGGACTCGGCGTCACCGGTGATCATGACAACCTGGACACCGCGGCGGTGCAGTTCGGCGACGGCCGCCCGGGATTCGGGCCGGATCTCGTCGGCCAGGGCCAGCGCTCCGAGCACGTGGCCGTCTGCCAGGACATGCAGCACCGTGGCTCCCGACGGTGCCCACTGCCGGGTACCGGTGACCCCGGCCTGCTGCAGCAGCCGCGGACCTCCGACCTGGATACGGCGCCCGAGCACCGTGGCACTGACCCCGAGTGCGGGTGAAGACGCGAAATCCGTTGCACCAGGCACGTCCACGCCCCGCTGACGAGCGGCCTCGACAATGGCGCGCGCCAACGGATGCTCGGAATCGGCCTCGGCCGCTGCAGCCAACGCCAGCAGTTCCTCCTCGTCAGCGGCCTGGATGCCCACCACGGCAGGCTGTCCCCTGGTGAGGGTGCCGGTCTTGTCGAAGAGCACGGCGTCCACCACCCGCATGCGTTCCAAAGACAGCCTGTCCTTGACGAGAATTCCTGCGCGGGCTGCCCTTTCGGTGGCGATCGACACCACCAGCGGGATTGCCAGGCCCAGTGCGTGCGGGCAGGCGATCACCAGGACGGTGATCACGCGGATCACCGCCTGGTCGGGCTGACCGAGCACACCCCATACCACCGCGGTCAGCGCCGCGGCACCGAGTGCGAACCAGAACAGCCAACCGGCGGCGCGGTCGGCGAGGCGCTGGGCCCGCGACGAGGAGTTCTGCGCGTCGGTCACCATCCGCTGGATGCCGGCAAGTGCGGTGTCATCACCCACGGCGGTCACCTGGACCCGCAGCCCTGAGTCGGTGGCGACAGTGCCCGCCACCACGTTGTCCCCCATGCCACGCCGGACTGTTCGCGACTCACCGGTGACCATGGACTCGTCCATGTCGGCGGCTCCGTCGACCACACGGCCGTCGGCGGGCACGCTGGCCCCGGGGCGCACCAGCACCACGTCGCCGACTCTCAGCTGTGCCGGCGCCACGATCACCACCGCGTCGCCGTCTACACGTTCAGCCTCGTCGGGCAGCAACGCCGCCAGCGAGTCCAGCGCAGAGGCGGTCTGCGCCAGTGAACGCATCTCGATCCAGTGCCCCAGCAGCATGATGACGATCAGCAGAGCCAACTCCCACCAGAAGTCCAACTGATGGTCGAGCAAGCCCAGGCTGGCACCCAGCGACGACAGGAATGCGACGGTGATGGCCAGGCCGATGAGCAGCATCATGCCGGGCGCGCGGGAGCGGAGCTCGTCGATCGCGCCGCGCAGGAAGGGCCGGCCGCCCCAGACGTACATGACGGTGCCCAGCACGGGCGAGATCCATTGCGCACCAGGGATATCCGGGATCCTGTAGCCGATGATCACGGCGAACATCGCCGAGAGCGAAACGGTCGGCACGGCCAGCACCAGCATGATCCAGAACAGCCTGCGATAGTGCGCCACGTGGTCGGCGTGGCCGTGATGCCCGCCGTGGCCCCCGTGACCCTGCGCGTGATCCATGTGCATGTGCTCGACGTCGCTCACGTCGCCACCATATACCCCCTAGGGGTATCTAGTCCAAGTATTTTTTCGCCGAACAGACACATAATCGAGCTCCGAGCGCCGAAAATCGCTCGAGTTTGTGTCTGCTCGGCACAGTTAGGGTGGGGCGTGAAGATTCGCAGAGTGCTGGCCGGCGACGCGGTGACCACCCAGCAGTTCGTCGACGGACAGTGGCAGGACGCCCCGTCCCCACTGGGCCCATCACCATTTGGCGCCGAGTGGGAACTGGCCACCGCCCTGCGCCACCTACAGCAGACGGATGCGCTACTGCCGTTCTCGCCGCTGTCGTTTCGCGACTCCCTACTGTCCGAGCAGCACAACGTCAGCGCCGCCCGCGGCATGATCAACACGTTCTACCCGGCCACGGCGCGCATCACCAACACATTCGAAAAACTCACCCGCAGAACATTTCCCGGCTTCCTGCCGAAGAAACTGTTCTACCGCCAGCCGATCTACTACATGTCCAACGCGTTGACCATCGTGCCCAGCGGCACCCCGGTGGCATTCCCGAGTTACAGCACGGCGCTGGACTTCGAACTCGAGGTCGGCTTTGTGCTCACCAGGCCGCTGCTCAACGCCACCGCGGCGCAAGCACGCGAGGCCATCGGCGCGTTCGTGCTGTTGAACGACTTCAGTGCCCGCGACATTCAGCGTGACGAGATGAACAGCGGTCTGGGGCCGCAGAAGGCCAAGCACTTCCGGAGTTCACTGTCGGAGACCGCGGTGACTGCCGACGAAATACTTCCCCGCATCGACCAGCTCACCGGCTCCGTGGTGATCAACGGCCGCACCGTGAGCCGCGTCGACTATGCGGGTCTGCAGTGGTCAGCCGAGGACACGCTGGTGCACTTCTCGCGCGACGAACAGCTGCTGCCCGGCGAGCTGATCGGCCTCGGGACGCTGGCGGGCGGGTCCGGGATGGAGACCGGCAACTGGCTGCGCCCCGGCGACACCCTGCGGTTGGAGCTGGACGGGATCGGCACCGTCGAACACCAGATTCTGCCGGCATGATTCGGGCCCGCGTCAGCGAACGCGGGCCCGAATCTGTTGCACCGACTACTTCTTCGCCTTCTCCTTGGCCTTGCTGGCGGCACCCTTCTCGGTGGTCTCACCCGAGGTGACCAGCTCACCGCCGGAGTTCTCCAGGTGGGCGCGCACAAACCACTGGAACTTCTCCAGTTCAGCCGAGTGGCCGATCAACATGTCTTGCGACACCAGATCCAGATCGTCGAGGGTTTGGATGGCTTTGCGGGTGTCCTCGATCACGCCGTCGTAGACGAGGTTGACCGCGGCCAGGTGGGCCAGCACGTTGTCGCGTCCCACGGAGTAGTCGTCCCAGGTGCGGTCCTTGAGGATGGCCCCGGGAGTGCCCTGCGGCGATACGCCCAGCGCGGCGATGCGTTCCGCGGTCTCGTCGGCGTAGCCACGGACCAGCTCCACCTGCGGGTCGATCATCTCGTGGACGCCGATGAAGTTGGGCCCCACCACGTTCCAGTGCACATGCTTGAGCGTCAAGTGCAGGTCGTTGTAGGTGCTGAGCTGCTTTTGCAGCAGGTCGGTGACCTTGCGGGCAGTGGTGTCCGACATTCCGGGGATGGTGAAAGTAGGCACAGTGAACCTCCTTGGCCTGACGTGTTAGTCGATCGTGAGGTGGTGTACCCGCAGTCCGGACACGAAAACAGGCCCAGCTCAGAGAGCGCTGATGTCCTGGACAGGCAGCCGAGGCCCGCGCCGAGGTTCTCGGGCGAGCCCGCTGACATACAGCAGCCGCACCACGCGATGCCGATGCGGGCGCATGGGTTCCAGCAGTTCGACCATCGCGTCGTCGTCGATCGGATGACCCAGGAATGTCCAGCCGATCATCTTCGCCACGTGGTAGTCGCCCACCGACAGCGCGTCGGCGTCGCCGAACGCTCGTTGGGCCGTCTCCGCGGCAGTCCAGATCCCGACACCGGGCAGTGACGTCATGGCCGTGCGGGCCTCCTCGGCGGGACGCCCGGCCAGTCTCTCCAACGAGGCGGCCCGCGTTGCGCAGCCGATCACGGTCTGTGCCCGTCCGGGGTCGACGTTGGCACGGTGGAATTCCCATGACGGAATGCGCCGCCACACTTCGGCTTCCGGGAACACCCGCATCCGTGCCGGCGCCGGGCCCGGCGCCGGCGCCCCGTACTTGGTCACCAGCAGTCGCCACGACCGGAACGCATCGGCGCCGGGAACACGCTGTTCGATCACCGCTGGGATGAGCGCTTCGAGCACCCTGCCGGTGCGCCCCAGGCGCAGGTGCGGCGCCTTCTGGAGGGCGGCCGCGACGGTGGGATGGGTGGGAATCAGATCGCGGGCGTCGTCGTCCGCGCCCACGAAGGCGGGCAGTGCTTCGGCAAACTCGGCAGCACCCGCGCCCCAGATCTGTGCGTGCACCGTATCGGGGCCGGTGCGTTGCAGGCGCGCGGTCACCGCACCGCTTTCCAGCAGCGACGTCCGCCACATCGCGCCGTCAGCACCGATCTGGAATGTGGGATCACCCGGACCGCGGCGCAGTGGGAACAACGTGGCACCCAGACTGGTGGGCCCGTCGAAGGTGACGGTGCGTTCCAGGGGGGTCAATCGTCGGTGACGCTGACGTCGGCCTTGTCCGGGTAGAAGGCCACGTGGCCGGCTATCTCAGCGACAGCCGAGTGCGGACTCTCGTAGGCCCAGATGGCATCGTCCACAGTGGAATCACCGGCGGTGACGCTGTAGTACGTGGCAATGCCCTTGTATGGGCAGTAGGTCGTGGTGGTGGTGCACGAAAGCCCGTGCTGTACCACATCCCCCATCGGAATATACTGCACCGCAGGGTAAGTGGACTCGCGCAGAGTGAGCGCCGAGCGGGTGTCGGCCACCACCTCACCGTTCATCCGCACCACCACGTGGCCCGCGGTGGGCTCGACGGTGATCGGGTGGTCGGCGCTGGGTTGCAGGATTTTGTGCTGCCCCATGCTGTCACCTCCGAGTTCAGGTTAGACCCTTCAACGCCGGCGGGCCGCTAGCATTCCCGAGATGGAGACCGGCCCGCCCAGCGCCACCGCCACCGTCCAGATCGACGCGCCCGCCGAGCGGGTGTATGCGCTGATCACCGACCTCGATGTGCTGACCAGCCTGGCCGTCGAGCCCACTGAGATGCGATGGCGCAAGGGCGCGTCGGCCACAGCGGGTGCGGTGTTCACCGGCAAGAACCGCAACGGCGGCCGGACCTGGACCACCACCTGCACGGTCACGGCCGCCACACCGGGTCGGGTGTTCGGGTTCGACGTGAAGAGCAGCGTCATCCCGGTGGCGCACTGGCGTTACGAGATCGTCGAGGTCGACGGCGGTTGCCGAGTCACCGAGAGCACCTGGGATCGCCGGCCCGGCTGGTTCAGCGGGATCGCCGGCCTGGCCACCGGGGTCCGCGATCGGACCACGGCCAACGGCGAGCACATCAAGCTGACGCTGCAGCGACTCAAGGAACGCGCCGAGAAATGACCTGCCCGGCGCCTGCGCCAGGCACCGGTTCACCCCACAGACCAGGGCGCTGGCGGGAATCGTCCATGGCGATCCCGCGATAGTTTCGCAGGTATCGCGCTTCGTCACGCCGATCGTTGTCCGGCACCATCGGATCGACATGCAGCACCCGGTTGGCGGTGGGATCACTCTGGCGCATCTGCCGCGCGCGGTACCGAAAGCAGCCCGCACCCGCTGCGTACGCGGCGACGGTACCGACACCCAGATACCAGGCCACCGGCATGCCGTGCGCCAGAGTGGCGACGAACAGGCCGAGGCTGACGAAGCGGACCAGGACGAACAGATAGCCCAGGTACGGGAATGGAATTTTCTGCATCAACGACTTCATGACTCCTCCTCGATCGCTACGCTACACGTATCGTAGCGCTTGAGGTCGGTAGGTTATTCCCATGACTCCCGGCGGCGACGGCACCGATCCGACGGGTGCGCGCATAGTCGACGCCGCACTGGAGTTGCTCAGGTCCGCCGGACCCCGGGCCGTCACCATGCAGGCGGTGACGGAAGCCACCGGTATCGCGAAGACCACGATCTACCGCAGACACCGCGACCGGCGAGCGCTTCTGACCGCCTCGTTGACCAAGCTGGCACAGCAACCACGTGTCGATCCCGCGGCCACGCCGGATCAGCGGCTCGAGTGGGCCATCCGGCAGTCGGTCGACGTGATCGTCAACGGCATCGGCGTCGGCGGGTTCGCGGCTCTGCTCACCAACGAGGATCCCGAGTTCAGTGACGCCTTCCGCGGCATCCTCGACAGTTACCGCGCGCCTGCCGTCGCCGCATTGGATGCCGACACCCTCGACGGCGACACCGTCGTCGACATGATCGTCGGCAGTTACATCACCGAGTTCGCCCGCAGCGGCACCGTCGACACCAACTGGGCGGGCAGGGTTTTCACCCAGTTGCGTTCAACTGATTCGCCCGAGCGCTAGGGGCGCCGCGCGATCTTGTCCGCCACCACCGCAATCGGTGACGTGGTCGCCCGCCCGCGGTCTTCGTGCCGGTCGGCCGCCTTGTAGGCCAGGTACATCCCGCGCACACCGAGAAAGCGCAGCGGTTCGGGTTCCCAGGTCTTCGAGACGTGCCCCACCCACGGCATCCGCACCAGGTCGGTGTCGCGGCGCAACACCAGATCGGCCAGCGTCTGCCCGGCCAGGTTGGTGGCCGTCACGCCGTGTCCGACGTACCCCCCGGCCCAGCCCAGGCCTGTCGACCGATCCAATGCCACGCCGGCCGACCAGTCCCGCGGCACGGCCAGCACCCCGCACCAGCCGTGGCTGATGGCTGCGCTGCGGGTCTGCGGCAACAACTTGTGCAGTACGGCGGTGAGGTAGCGCACGGTCCCGGGGCTGACGGCGCCGTCGCGGTCGATCCGCGACCCGAAGCGGTAGGGCACGGCGCGACCGCCGATGGCGATCCGGTCGTCCGGGGTGCGCTGGGCGTAAAAGAAGCCGTGCGCGGTGTCGCCGACGGTCTCGCGGCCCTCCCAGCCAATGGCGTCCCACACCGCCGGGCTCAGCGGTTCGGTGGCGATCATCGCGCTGTTCATCGGCAGCCAGCGTCGCTTCAGTCCGGGCAGTCGGGTGGTGAACCCCTCGGTGGCACGCAACACCACCGGCGCGCGGACGGTGCCGTGGGCGGTGACGGCAGCACCGGGCCGGATCTCGGTGACCTCCGTCTGCTCGTACACCCTCACCCCGGAACGTTCGACGACATCGGCCAGCCCTTGGGCGAGTTGCGCCGGCTGAATCCGCGCGCAATGCGGAGTGTGATAGGCCAGCTGCAGGTTGTCGAATCGGATACGTTGTGCGGCTTGCTCTTTCGATAAAATGGTGAGGCCGTCGATCCCCCACTCTCGTTCCTCGTCGAACTCGGCCCGCAGTCGGGCGGCCTGCGCGGGATTGCGGGCTATCTCCAGCGTGCCGCCCTTGACGATGCCCGCCTCGATACCCTCCGCGGCGGCCACGTCGATTACCTCGTCCACCGCGCCGAGCAGCGCGCGCTGCCATTCGATCACCGACTGCCTGCCGTACTGCTTGGCCAGCAAGTGACGGTGCCCGGGCGCCAGCCCCGACAGCCAGCCGCCGTTGCGGCCGGAGGCGCCGAAGCCGGCGAACCGGGCTTCGAGGACCACGATGCGCAGGCTGGGATCGAGTTTGTTCAGGTAGTAGGCCGTCCAGAGTCCGGTGTATCCGGCGCCGACGATGCACACGTCGGCGTCGCGATCGCCAGGCAAGGCGGGGCGGGACCCCGGCAGACTACTGAACCAGTGGGAGACGTGACCGTTGATCGTCGAGATCATCGTTGCATTCTCTCAAACGCCACCGAATGCGCAGCGTTGGAAGGTCTGCATCCCCCACAACGCAGGCACCAGCAGGCTGCGGATGGCTACCGAGGCGGCGGTGCCGGGGGTGATGGTGGTCAGTGACCAGTCGTCGTCGATGCGCTCGACGGAGTCAGATCAATGTGAATGCCCATGCGCCCCAACCTAGTCCGACGCGCGCGCCTTCTTGCGTTCTGCACGCATGTCCGCCCAGAAGCGGGCCGCTTCGCGTACCGACTCCTGCACCGGCCGCGGCTGCCAGTGCAGCTCACGGCGGGCCTTGGAGCAGTCCACCGGCGCCTCGGCACGCATCAGCCGCACGGACTCCAGCGTCAGCCGCTCGTCCGTGCCGCGAAGCCGGGCCTTGAGGGTTCCGGCCGCAGCCATCACCCACAGCAGCGGCAGTGGCAGGGTGCGCCGCGGCGGCGCGACGCCCACCTCCTCGGCCGCGATGCGCACCACCTCGGCGTTGGTGATCATCCGCTCGGAGATCAGATACCGGTGACCATTCACGCCGTATTCGGCGGCCTTGAGCATCGCGTCGGCTGCGTCCTCGACGCCGACGGCCTCCAGCGAGATCTTGTCCAGGACAAACGGCATCTTGCCGAAGACCGTCCCGGCGATCAGGGCGCCGTGCGGGGTCATGCCGTAGTCACCGCGTCCGTAGGTGCTGGCCACACACATCGCCACCGCGGGCAGTCCGCGCTCACGGGCGTACTCGAGCACCAGGTCCTCGGCCTGGACCCGGGACCGCACGTACGCGGTCAGCCCGTTGCGGTCGATCGGATCGTCCTCGGTGGCCACCCGTCCGTGTTTGCGGCCCACTGTGGAGTAACTGCTGGTGAAGACGAACTTCGACAGTTCACTGGCCAGGGCCACGTCCAGCACCCCGCGCAGCCCCTCGACGTTGGTGCGAAACAGCGGCGCAGGATCACGCAGCCACGCCCGGGTGTCGACGACGCAGTAGTAGACGACGTCGGCGCCGTCCATCGCGGCGCGCACGGTGTCGAGGTCGAAGATGTCGCCGACGAACCGGGTGACGTCCAGATCGTCGATGCTGACGGTGTTGGCCCCAGCGCGGACCATCACCCGGACGTCTTCGTCCGCGGTGACGAGTTGGCGGGTGACGTGCGAGCCGAGAAAACCGTTGGCTCCTATGACAAGTGAGGTCACTGTCTGCTCCCGTACTTGTCGAACCACGCCGCCGCTTCAGCGTCGAGAGTCCCCAGCTCCTTGGCTTTGCGGCACCACTTCAGACTGGCCTGCACAAAGCGCAGCGGGTTGTAGATGTCTTCCTGTCGCCGCCACTTGCCATCACCTGCGTAGGTGACGATCGAGATGTTGGTGGCGCTGATGATGGTGCCGTCACCGGGATCGCGCATCGGGTTGTCCAGTTCGCAGATCACCCGGCCAGTCGGTTCGTCGTAGACGGTCCACAGCGACGGGAACGCCGTCATGTAGCTACCGGGAAACACCGTCATGGTGCGGTAGATCCAGCTGCGTACCTGCTCGCGTCCGCGCATGGTGCCCGCCGCGTGCTCGACGTAGGTGACGTCGTCGGTGTAGTGCGCCACCCAGGCGTCCCAGTCCTGGGTGCGTGCCGCGCGATCCACTGTCTGTTCGAACGTCGCGAACGCGGCACTGAGCTCATCGCGGGTGAAAATGCCTGCTGCCGTCACATCCAGAACTAGAACACGTTCTACCCGTAGTTGTCGACCAGTTGTGTTCAGCGGTGCACCTCCCACAACGGGATGCCGCAGACCCGCATGCTGCCGCCGGCGACATCGCGACACCGGTAGACACGGTTCGAAACGGGAACTAACTGAAGCGCAGTTCAGGTTATACAAGTGCCAATTCAAGGAGGTTTCCGTGGCACAGACCTACAACAAGAACCCGCAGGCGCTCAGCGCACTGTCGCCGGAGCAGTACCACGTCACGCAGGAGAACGGCACTGAGCGCCCGTTCACCGGTGAGTACTGGGACAACCACGAGCCCGGCATCTACGTCGACGTGGTCAGCGGGGAGCCGCTCTTCGCGTCGGTGGACAAGTTCGAGAGCGGTAGCGGCTGGCCCAGTTTCACCAAGCCCATCGACGCGCAGAACGTCGTCGAGAAGCGCGACCTGAGCCACTTCATGATCCGCACCGAAGTGCGTTCGGCCGGCGGCGACAGCCATCTGGGTCACCTGTTCCCCGACGGCCCGAAAGACCAGGGCGGGTTGCGCTACTGCATCAACTCGGCTTCGCTGAAGTTCATCCACCTCGACGAGCTCGAGGCACAGGGCTACGGCCAGTACATCAGTCTGTTCAAGGAGGACGCACAGTGACTTCAAGCAGGACGACGAACAAGACCGCGATTCTTGCAGGTGGCTGCTTCTGGGGCATGCAGGACCTGATCCGCAAGCAGCCCGGCGTCGTCTCCACGCGCGTCGGCTACACCGGTGGGCGCAACGACCACCCGACGTACCGCAACCACCCCGGGCATGCCGAGGCCATCGAGATCGAATTCGACCCGGCGGTCACCGACTTCCGGGCGCTGCTGGAGTTCTTCTTCCAGATCCATGATCCGAGCACCAAGGACCGCCAGGGCAACGACGTCGGCTCCAGCTACCGATCGGCGATCTTCTATCTCGACGACGAGCAGAAGCAGGTCGCCGAGGACACGATCGCCGACGTGGACGCCTCCGGATTGTGGCCGGGCAAGGTGGTCACCGAGGTCACGCCGGCCGGCGACTTCTGGGAGGCCGAGCCTGAGCACCAGGACTACCTGGTGCACTATCCCAACGGCTACACCTGCCACTTCCCGCGTGCGGGATGGAAGTTGCCCAAGCGAGCGACGCAGGACGCCTGACTCGTACTACCGGGCCCACTCCGCGAGTGCGGCTTCGGTGGTGATGTGGTCCAGTCCGCGTAGGACGGCGCCCCGCAACGGGGCGTCGTCGCCGTGGATGCCGTCCCGCACCTGCGGTGGGTCTGCTTTGCGGAAGGCCATCAGCCCCTCGAGGTAGGCCTGCCTGAACTGCTCGGGCGCGGCGGCCCGCAGGCCAACAGCCAGCCCTCCGAGCGTCACCACTTCCGGGTCGTGCAGATTGACCAGGCCGGCGATGCCTGCACCCAGCGCGGAGGCCACCTGGGTGAACGCCTTCCTGGTCGTGGTAGTGGGCCCGACGTCCAGTAGTCGGCGGGCGTAGGCCACCGGGTCGTCGGGTTCCGGTTCGCGGAGATGACGCGCCAGTGCGCGGCCGTCGACATCCATGTCCCAGCACCCCCGGGCCCCGCACGGGCAGACTCGGCGCGGGTCGCCGAAGGGGATGTGCCCGTATTCGCCGGCCGCTCCGTGCGCCCCCGCGGCGGGCACACCGTCGAGCACCAGCGTCCCGCCCAGTCCCACCGCCACGATCAGGTGCAGCGCCGTGCGCGCCGTGCGGGCGGCACCGGTGCAGGCCTCGGCCAGCCCGGCCAGGGTGGCGTCGTTGCCGATCAGCAAGGGCACCGACAGGTCTGCGGTGAGCACCGACAAATCGACGTCGTTCCAGCCCTTGGTGGTGAACTGCACCAGCCGGGTGCCGCTGACGGTGCCGGCCATCGACACCGACACCGCGGCGATGCGCTTCGACGATCGGCGGTGCACGCTGGCCACGGCGTCGCGCAGTTCGACCAGCAGCCGCGGCAACTGCTTGCCGACATGCTCGCCCTCATCCACCACGTCGTACTGCGCATCCAGGCCTGCCACGGCCAGTCGCCAGTGGGCCGGCCCCACCTCGACCGCCAGTACCAGTGGACCGTCCGAGTGCGGCGTCAGCACCGTGGTGGGACGGCCGCGGCCCTGCGCGGGCGCGGGCGTTTCGTCGAGCAGTTCCACACGGCGCAAGCGGGCCACCAGATCGGTGGCGCCACCGCTGCCGATCCCCAGCCGGGTGGCCGCCTCGGCCCGGGTGATACCCGGTTCGGAGCGCAGCAGCGCCAGCAGCTGAGCGGCCCGCAACCAGCGCACCTGTTCGACTGGACGTTGTTCCATCGATGGACCACTCAATCATGTTGATTAAACTCAGCAGCTGAGTATATTCACTGCGGTGACCGCTCTCGGGGACTCCCACACCGACGCCCCTGACCTGCGCACCCAGCTGCCCGGCCTGCTGTCACTGGCGCTGGCGTCCTGCCTGGCCGTCACCACCGAGATGCTGCCCATCGGCCTGCTGCCCGCCATCAGTGCCACCTTCGACACTTCCGATGCCACCACCGGACTACTGGTCAGCCTGTATGCCGTCATGGTCGCCACCCTGGCCGTCCCCCTGACACAACTCACCGCCGGCCTCCGCCGCAAGCCCCTGCTGCTGTCCACGTTGTTCTGCTACCTGCTGAGCAATCTGGTGGTGGCCCTGGCGCCCACGTTCGCGGTGCTGGCTGCGGGTCGGGTGATCGGTGGCATCACCCACGCGCTGTTCTTCTCGTTGTGCATCGGCTATGTCCCACGGCTGGTGAACCGCTCGCACGTGGGCCGGGCGCTGTCCATCGCCACCGGCGGTGCCTCGGCGGGTTTTGTTCTGGGCGTGCCCATTTCGACTTCGTTGGGCACCGCGGTGGGCTGGCGACTGTCGTTCGGCCTGTTGACCGTCCTGGCTGCGGTGACACTCGTGCTGGTGGCCCGCCTGCTGCCCGCCGTCGGCTCGGGTACTCCGGAGCGGCCGGCGGACAGCACCGGCAGTCGTCGTGACCTGACCGCGGTCGCGGCCGCCAACACGATGACCTATCTGGGCCAGTTCACGGTGTACACCTTCATCAGCGTGCTGCTGCTCGGGGCGGGTGCGTCACCGACACTGGTGGGCCCGATCCTGTTGGCGTGCGGCGCTTGTGGACTCGTCGGACTCTGGCTCACCGGGCGGGCACTGGACCGCGCACCACGCCGCGCAACCCTGCTCTCATTGGGGGGCGTGGTGATCGCACTGATCGCGTTCGGTGCGGGATACCCGGCCCTGATTCCTGTGGTGATCGCCGCGGCGGTGTGGAACGGCGCCTTCGGCGGAGCTCCCCTGATCTATCAGGCGTGTTCGGTACGCACGCACGCGGTGGCACCGGAAATGGCGGGCGCCTGGGTCAATTCGACCGCCAACTTCGGCATCGCCGGCGGCTCCGCGCTCGGCGCGGCTCTGCTGCCGACGATCGGCCCGTCGTGGTTGCCGTGGGTGGCGGTGGCTCTGATCACCGCTTCACTCGGTCTGAGCATGGCCGCCAGACAGGCCTTCCCGACACGCCTGTAGAGCGTCAGCGCCCGCGCCGCAGAGTGACCCGGCCCCCCTTCTTCGGGGTAAAGGCCACTCCCCGGGAATGCCACTTCTCGCCGGGTTGCGTGGTGGTCTCGATGGTGAATTCGCGCAACACCGTTCGGAGCACGACATCCATCTCCATGGTGGCGAAGGCCGCCCCCACGCAGCGGCGGGTGCCGCCGCCGAACGGCACCCACGCGAATGTGTTGGGCCGCTTGCCCAGGAAGCGCTCCGGGTCGAAGCGCTCCGGATCGGGGAACTCGCCGTGGTCGCCGTGCACCTGACCGATCGCCACGGACACCGAATACCCCTGTGGGACATGGAAGTCCCCGAGCTGAAAATCCGGGGAAAGGACGTGCCTGCCAGCGAAGTCGATGACGGTGCGGTTGCGCTGCACCTCGAGGATGACGGCCTGGCGGTACTCGTTACCACCCCCTTGGGCCTCGGCGGCCAACTGCCGCAGAACCGCCGGATGACGGGAGATCCGCTCGAAGCTCCACGCCAGCGTGGAGGCGGTGGTCTCGTGGCCGGCTGCCAGCAAGGTCAGCAGTTCGTCGCCGATCTCGCTGCGCGACATGGGCGTACCGTCTTCGTAGGTGCTGCGCAGCAGCAACGCCAGGATATCGGTGCGACTGTCGAGCCCAGGATCGTGTCGGGCCCGGTCGATCAGTTGGTCCACCACGGTGTTGTATTGACTTCGGTAGGCGGCCAGCCTGCCCCAGGGTGTCCACTTGCCGAGGTTCCTCGTGGGCGTCGGGACCACAGCCAACCGGGAGCCGAGGGTCACCCACGGCGGGATGATGCGGCGCAACGCCTCCAGGTTGGCACCGTCTGCGCCGAAGATCGCCCGCAGGATGATGTTCAGCGTGATGCGCATCATCGGTTCCAGCGTTTCGAACTCCTGCCCGTCAGGCCAGGTGGCGGCTTCGCGCAGGGTCTCCTCTTCGACGATCTGCTCGTAGTTCTTCATCGCCTTGCCGTGGAACGGCGGGGTGAGCAGCTTGCGGCGCCGACGGTGTTCGGCACCCTCCAGGGCGAACACCGACCCGGGACCGAAGATGCGGCTCAAGTTGGGCTGGATGTTGCCCAGGTCCTCGGTGCCGGCGGTGAACACCTGCTTCGCCAGTGCCGGATCGGTGACCACCACCATGTTTCCGAAGACCGGGATGCGAATGGTGAACACGCTGCCGTGCCGGTCAGTCAGCATGCCGATGGTCTGTCTGCGGAACAACGCGTACCCGATGCCTTGGAGCACCTTGGGTGCGCGCGCCACCGGCGGAACGGGCAGCCGGGCGTCGGTGGTGTGATCGGTGTGCACCGTCATCGGGGTCACTCCCCTCGCTTGCCGCGGTACCGCTGCGTACCGCGTCGTGTTACCGACGGTACTGGGTAGTACCAGTAAAGGCAACATCAATCGGCGAATCCGGAGCGGGAATGCGGGAGTATGGACAGGTGGCCGCCGTCGACACGATCAACACTCCCGCCGACGGCAACGACCCGTTCCGCGACCGTCTGCTCGACGGCCTGGCCACCTCCATCGAGCAACGGGGCTACCGCGAGACCACCGTCGCAGACATCGTCCGGCACGCCCGCACCTCCAAACGCACCTTCTATGACCAGTTCGGCAACAAGGACGACTGCCTGCTGGAACTCCTCGAGATCGAGAACGCCAGGATGATCACCGACATCCTGGCCACCATCGATCCCGAAGGGCACTGGTACCAGCAGGTGGAACAGGCCGTCGAGTCCTACGTCAACACCATCGAATCCCGGCCGGCGATCTGGCTGGCCTGGATCCGGGAGTTCCCCGCCCTGGGTGATCGTGCCCGACCCGTGCAACGTCGCACGATGGAACGGCTCACCAGCATGCTCATGGAGCTCACCACCAATCCCGGCTTTCTGCGCGCCGACTTCGAGCCGGTGACGCGGCCGCTGTCACTGATCCTCTTCGGCGGACTTCGTGAGCTGACCGCCGACACCATGGAGCGCGGCGAGGAGATCCGGTCGATCACCGACACCGCCGTGACCGCCTGCGCGGCGCTGCTCAGCCGCGCCCATCCCGCCTAGGCACTCCGCAGCCGGAACTACCGAATCATCCGATCAGAAAGCGCATTCGGCGCCGCGGGTGGAGACTGTGCGCATGAGCGAGCGCCCGGTCCGCACCACCCGTGCCACCAAAGCCACTGCATCCGAGGTCAGCGTCGCCACCGACGCCGCATTCGCGCCGGGTTCGGGCACCCCACGGCGGCGTCTGAAGAACATCTCGGAGGTGCGGCATTTCTTCCGCACCAACGACATCCCCATCTACTTTGTGGGCGCCACACCGTTCAACCTGCTCGGCCTGGACCGCTGGGTGCGCAATTTCTCCTACATCGCCTATTACGACGCCTGGGACGGCGCGCACCCCCGGGTGTTCACTCCGGCACACAAGCCGTACAAGGAATTCGAGAGCGGCGAGGAGATCAACAACTGGCTGCTCACCAATCCCGAGGTCCGGGCGTTCATCGACGCCGACACCCCCCGCGGTGTGCGCCCCAAGGTCGCGATGGTGTTCTTCGACGCCGAAACCGAGGACATCTGCCGCGAACTGGGCTACGACCTGATCCTGCCGCCAGCGAGCCTGCGCCAGCACCTGGATTCCAAGATCGTCACCACCCAACTGGGCAACGAGGCGGGTGCCCCCAGCGTCCCGAACGTGCTGACCAAGGTCGACGACTGGGCCGGTCTGCAGGAGGCGGCCGAAAAGGCCGGTTTGGGAGACGAACTCGTGGTCCAGACCCCCTACGGCGACTCGGGCAAGACCACCTTCTTCATCTCCTCGGAAGTCGACTGGCGCAAGCACAGCGCCGATATCGTCGGCCAGGACATCAAGGTCATGCGCCGCATCAACAACCGCCCAGTGGCGGTGGAGGCCGTCCTGACGCGGTGCGGCACCATCGTCGGCCCGTTCATGTCGGAACTGATCGGCTACCCCAAGCTGACCCCGGCGCGCGGGGGCTGGTGCGGCAACGAGATGTTCCCCGAGGTACTGACCGGCGAAAGTAGAAGCACTGCACGACAATTGGTGCGGCGACTCGGTGACCGACTGGCCAGGGAAGGCTACCGCGGATTCTTCGAGGTCGACGTCCTGGTGGACACCGACACCGGCGAGGTCTACCTCGGCGAGCTCAACCCGCGCATCAGCGGCGCCTCATCCATCACCAACGTCACCGCCGGCGCCTACGCCGACGTGCCACTGTTCCTGTTCCACATCCTCGAGTTCATGGGTGTGGACTTCGATCTCGACGTCGACGAGATCAACGAGCGCTGGGAGGAACTGGCCTCCGAGGACGTATGGAGCCAGATGATCCTCAAGGAGACCGACGACATCGTCCAGCAGCTCACCGCCACCCCGCGCACCGGCCAGTACGCCCTCGACGGCAGCGGCGCCCTGGTGTTCCGGCGCGCCGCCTTGGACTGGCACCAGCTGCAGAACGAGTCCGAGGCGTTTTTCCTGCGGATCTACGGCCCCGGCGACTACCGCTGGAAAGGTGCCGATCTCGGGGTACTGGTCACCAAGGGCCGGCTGCAGACCGAATCCGCGGGCACCTCGGCGCTGACCATCCGGGCCCGACACCTCATCGACTCGATACGTACCGAATATGCGGGTACTCCTCTGACGGAACCGGCTCCGCCCACCCCACCCAGCGTCAAGTGAGTCGGTTAATGTCGTCGAGAACTACAGAGGAGAACCCACGTGATCGGCGGCAAGTCTGGCCGTGTTCCGTCGAACCTGACGCTGGACAACTGGCAATCAGCTGAGCAGCTGCACTGGACCTTTCAGCACATCGCCGACTTCCTGCCCGTCGCCACCATCTCCCGCGGCGCCGGCCCGGTGGCCGAACTGCCCGCGACACCATCAGCTCTTGCCGAACTGCCGTTCTTCGACGCCACCCACGCCCGGCAGACCACCGTCGGCGACGTCATGGCGGCCACCGCCACCGACGGCTGGATCGTCGTACACAACGGCACGGTGCTCACCGAGCAGTACTACGCCGGCATGACGGCGGCCAGCCCGCACCTGTTGATGTCGGTGAGCAAGACCCTGGTGTCCACGGTGCTGGGCGCGCTGGAAATCGACGTCGACACACCGGTCACCGCTTTCGTGCCCGCGCTGTCGACGTCCGGGTACGACGGAGCGACCGTGCGCAATCTGCTCGATATGCGTTCCGGCATCTCGTTTTCCGAGGACTATCTGGATCCGACGGCCGAGGTGCGCCTGCTCGAACAGGCCATTGGCTGGGCTCCGCGCACCGTGGCCGACCTGCCGTCCACCATGTACGACTACCTGGCGACGCTGCGTGCCGACGCTCCGCACGGGGGGCCGTTCCGCTACCGCTCGTGTGAGACCGACGTACTGGGCTGGGTGTGTGAGGCCGCCGCCGGGGAACGCATGCCGGAGCTGATGTCACGGCTGCTGTGGGCCAACCTGGGTGCCGAGCACGACGCCACCATCGGTGTCGACCCGGTGGGCACCGGCATGTTCGACGGCGGCATCAACGCCTGCCTGGCCGATCTGGCGCGGTTCGGCTCACTGTTCCTGAACGACGGGGTGTCACTGACCGGAGCGCAGGTGGTGCCACCGGCGTGGATCGCCGACACCCTGGCCGGCGGCCCCGATTCCCGCGAGGCCTTCGCCGCCAGCCCGGACGACAACCGGATGCCCGGCGGGATGTACCGCAACCAGGTGTGGTTCCCCTACCCCGGCAACCACGTGGCGCTGTGCCTGGGCATCCACGGCCAGATGATCTACATCAACCGTGCGGTCAACATGGTGGCGGCCAAGCTGTCGAGTTGGCCGCTGCCGCAGGACGCCACCAAGTTCTTCCCGACGCTGGCGGCCTTCGACACCATCGCGAACTCGCTGGTCCAGAGCTGACTTCTGCATCAGGGTCGCCGAGTCGCACCCGATCACGACCCAGGTGCAGAAACTGCGGGCACCACATAGCCGAACACCTGCGGGAAACCCAGCCCACCACGCAGTTCCGCGGCCGTCGCCAACAGCACATCACCGTGACCCGGGTCGTAGATGCGGTAGCGGCCGCCCTCGACTCCGACCAACAGCACCCAATGCCGCGGGATGCCCCTGCCGAGCAGCATCGGCACCGGCCAACCCTGCCGCACCGCCGCGGGCACGCCGTCAAAACGCGACGTCCACCGGTAACGCACGTCGCCGCTGTGCCGGTTGAGTGCGGTAACCATGGCGAACGGGGTGGTGCCCAGCGCGCGCGGCCACACCGTGTTGAGTTGACGATGCAGCGTCTGCTGCTCGGCCTCGAACCACCCCGCCTGCTCCAGGTGGGCGGCGTAGGAGTCATCCAACATCGCCGCGGCGACGATCGCGGTACTGGGTCCGCACGTCACGCCGTCGCGCTGCCTGAGCTTCAGTTTGGTGAAATCGAGCGCCATCACCTGCCAGGTTAAGCCCGTCCTTCGAACTCAGCGCCCATGATGGTGGACATGCTGGACGAGCTGTACCGGGCCCGGCCCGAGGAGTTCACCGCACTACGCACCAGATTGGCGGCCGAGGCGAAAAGCCGCGGCGATACCGACGCCGCCGCCGCGCTCAAGGCCGCGCGCAAACCGACCACCGCGGCATGGGTGGTCAACACGCTGGTGCATCACGATCCCGACGCGCGTGACCGGCTGCAAGAACTGGCCGATCAGCTTCGTGACGCCCACGCCCAGATGGACGGTGAACGCATCCGGGCGCTGTCGGCGCAGCAGCGCAAACTGGTCACCGGACTGACCACGGAAGCGTTGCGCGCCGCAGATGTCGACAACCCGCCCGCCGCACTGCGCGATGACGTTACGGCCACACTGCAGGCCGCCATCGCTGACCCCGAGGTCGCCGCCCGACTGGGCACGCTGGTCAAAGCCGAGCAGTGGTCGGGCTTCGGTTTTGGTGTCTCCACCGCCAAAGCACCGCCGCCCAAGAAAGCCGGGAAGCCGCCGACGAGGCCGGCCGACAAGCCCGCGACGGACGCGCGCGGCCAGGAACGCGAGCAGGCCCGCACAGAGATGGCGCAGGCCCGCCGGACCAAGAAGGACACCGATGAGGTGTTGCGGCGTAGACACACCGAGCTCGCCGCCGCACGGACCGCCCACGACGAAGCTCAGCGTCGGTTGCGCGCAGCCGAGAGTGCGCTGCAGGACGCCGAACGCGCCTACAGCGAGGCCGAGGTGGCAGGGCTCGACGCCGACGCGCGCATCACCGAGCTGCGCGAGCGGCTCGACGAACTGCGCGGCTGACTACGCCTTTTCCGGCGGGAATCCGCCTGTGGCTACCGGTCCCCACCGCCTCGGCGTCACCCGGATCAGGCATTTGCCCTGCTCACGCATGGCCTGACGGTATTCTTCCCAGTCGGGATGCTCGCCGGCCACGGCGCGGTAGTAGTCCACCAAGGCCTCCACGGCGTCGGGCAGATCCACCACCTCGGCGTCACCGTCGATCTGCACGTAGGGTCCGTTGAACTCGTCGGAGAGCACCACGACGCTGGCGGTGCCGGTGCGACGTATGTTGGCCGCCTTGGCACGTTGCGGGTAGGTCGAGATCACCAACGTGCCGTCGTACACCCCGCCCGTCACCGGCGAGCTCTGCGGGCTGCCGTCGGCGCGGAAGGTGGTCAGCACCATGCGATGCCGTGGGGTCACGAACTCCAGTAGAGCGGCGAGTTCCACGTGTTCAGCGGTGGCATAGGTACGAGGCACCTGATCCAGCGTAGTGCGCGGTGAAGCAACCTGGTCAGCGTCTGATGCGGGTGCCGCTGACCTCGGCGCCGGCGGCGCGCGGCAACCGGATGGTCTCCATCAGGGTGAGCGCCAGCAGCGCCGCCAGCACCAGATACGTCCACTGGTAGGCCGCCCCGAGGTCGCCGCCGACAACCGGGGTCAGCTGGCTCAGCAGCAAGGCCGCCAGCGCGATGCCCACGCCTGAGGCCAGCTCCTGCACCGAGGCGTTGAGGGTGTTGGCGTGGGTCAGATCGTCGCCTTCGACGTCGGCGAATGCCAGCGTGTTGTAGGCGGTGAAGCCGATGGAGCGCAGCGCGCCGCTGACATAGAGGATCACCGCGATCATCCACGTCGGCATGGTGGGCGACAGTGTCGCCAGCACCCCGAACCACCCGACCGACAGCACTCCGTTGACCAGCAGCACCCACTTGAAGCCGAATCTGCGCAGCAGCGGGGTGGTGATCGGTTTGATCGTGAGGTTGCCGGCGAACAGCGCCGCCACCATGGCACCGGCCATGAACGGCGACCATCCGAACACCAGTTGGAACTGCAGCGGCAGCAGGAAAGGCACCGCTGTGATCACCATCCGGTACAGCCCTCCCGCCGAGACCGTGATGCGCAGCGAGCGGAACTTCAGCACGCCGAACCTCACCAGCGGCTCCGCAGCCCGGTGCAGATGCCCGGCCGCCAGCCCCAGCAGCACCACGGCCGCCACCCCGCCGACGAGCACCAGCAGCCAGTCCGTGCCCGACACCCGGATGCTCTCCAAGGCGATCAGCGCCGCCGCGATACCGGAGCTCAGGGTCAGCAGTCCGCGCCAGTCCAGCGGTCGGGAAGTCTCGGCGGGGCCACCACGTATCAACCGCAGCGCCAGGACGAATCCGACGATGCCGATCGGAATGTTGACCAGGAAGATCCATCGCCACGATCCCAGCGTGGCGATGGCACCCCCCAGAACCGGGGCCACCACGGGCGCGGCCAACGCCGGCCAGGTGAGCAGCGCGATGGCCCGCACCCGGTCCAGTTTGTCGCTGTAGCGCAGCACCGCCAACCGCCCGACGGGCACCATCATCGCGCCGCCGACACCCTGCAGCACCCGCATCCCGACCAGCATCGGCAACGAGACACTGAACGCGCAGCCGATCGAGGCGACGGTGAACACCACGATGGCGCCGAGGAACACCCGCCGGATCCCGAATCTGTCGGTCAGCCACCCAGTGGCCGGAATCAGCACCGCCACCGTCACCAGATAGGCGGAGATCGCGACGTTGACGTCGACCGGTTCTACGCCCAGAGAATCGGCGATCAGCGGGATGGCCGGGGTGATGATGGTGGCGTCGAGGATCTCCATGAAGAGCGCACCGGCCACCAGCAACGCCATCCCGAGCGGAAACCCCGCACGTTCGGTCGATGACACCGAGCGATTGTCCCAGAGGCTGCTGGCCGGTACCCCGGGGGTGATGACCCGCAGTCAGGTGGGATCCCACGAGTTCTGCGCCCAAAGAGCCGACGCGCTCACGGTGCTGGCGGCCGGCCCCGGGCTCACCCGCCGAACAGCAGGTACAACCCGGTGAACGTGTAGGCCACCATCACCAGCATCATGGCCAACTGCCCGGTGAGCTGATGTCCTTTCGGGAGCAGACGCAAGGCTGCGTCGTGGGCGGCCACCACACCGGCCATGTGCCCCAGCACCACAGCGCCGACCTTCACGGTGGCCAACACACCGGGATGCTCGGAGAGTACGTACGCCACGTCCCAGCTCAGACCCATGGGTTTCAGCAGCAGGATCAGCGTCTGCTGTCCACGCTCCACCAGATACGAAAGATAGTGCGCCAGTACATATCCCATGACAATGGGAATCAGTGAGTGCGCCAGCTGACCTGGTAGCAGGCGTCGCCGTGGGGCGTCCAGCCCTCCCGTGGCGCGCGCGGCGCCCCAGAAACTCACCCCCACCACGATGATGAACACCGCCAGGCCCACGGTGGCGACGGCGGTACCGACCCAGGCGCCGCCGCCCAGGTCGTCGACGAAAGCCCGCCACACCGGCATGGCCGAAAAGCTGTCGAAGGCAGTGGAACCCAGCAACACCGCCAGCACAGTGACCGTGCCGCGGCGTACCGGCAGCGAGGGCAGGTGGTGGAATGGGCTGCCGAACACCACGATCGAGTCGGAGCTCCGCCGAAACGGCGAAAGCCGCGACGCCGTGACGCTGTACACATCGAAGGGATCGGCTCGGGCGAACCAACGGGGCCCGAACACGGCCCCGCCCACCACCATCACCACGGCGTAACAGCCCAACCACAGCAGGATCACCGACGAGGCGCCGGGATCCGGACTGGCCAGCTCCAGCCAGACGAAGGCGAAAAGCCCCGCGGCGGCAGGCAGATAGCCCCAGCTCTCGGGATACCGGCGTGCTGCGCGTCCCGCCGGCCAGAGCGTACGCACCGGCGAGAGCACCCGCCACAGCGGGCCGGTCATGGCCGAGAGCACCGGCAGACCCACCCAGAGCAGCACATAGAACACCCCGGGCAGCGGATTGTCGGCTTCGGACGTCAGCGCCAGCACCACAACCCAGACTGCCAACACCAGCGCCACTCCGCCCGCGATCCGGCGGAGCACCACGCTGTCGATCAGCGCCGTCAGCCTCGGCATTTCCCGGCCGGCAGCAGCCGTGTCGAAACGTGCTGTGCGCCAAGCGAACGCCACCACAACGAAGGTCAGTGTCAGCGCCCACGCCGCACCGATCAGGGCGAAGGTGGGCGGGATCGGCAGATCCGTCGAGCCACCGAGCCCATGGGCGAGCACGGTGGCCTCGGTCATGGCCGGACCTGGATGCTCACCACGGTGCGGTGCGCCTCGTGCAGCTCGACATCGACGCGGCCCGGCACGTCGACGGTGAACTGAAAACTCTGGCCCGCAGCGGGTTCCACGGCAAAGGTGCGCTCGGGAACCGCGTGTACATGCAGCTCATCGGCCACGTCGCTGGTGACGTTCAGGGTGATCGGCATTCCCACCCGGGCCTCGAGTTCGGCGTTGGTGGGTGTCACGGTTGCGCCGGCGATGGTGATGTCCAGGACGGGGCCGAGTTCGGCCGCAGCGGCTGTGGTCGAGACGGACTGCGGGGCCTGCGGAACAGTCGGTGCCGAGGAACATCCCGCGAGCGCGAGGAGGGCGAAGAACACACCACAGAGTCGGTACATCAGTCACTTTCGGTGTTGTCGGCGTGCTCGTCAGGCCCTTGCCTGCGATCTCGGACGGCGATGAAGACCACCACACCCGCGACGATCACCGCGGGCAGCAGGGCAGGTAGGGCCAACAGCAGTGTGTGGTCGGCCAGGTAGGTGACGCCCATCAGCGGGTCGGCTGCACCCTCGGCTCCGGATCGTCCTGCGTCACCGACTGCGGGTCCGCCCGATTGATCCGACCACCGCCCCAGGTCAGTGCGGCGATGAGGGCCAGCGTGCACACCAGCACCACCAACGATGCCGCGGTGAACAACCAGCTCGGATGGTCGAAGTTGCGTTCCCGCTGCAGAATGGTGATCTCGGGGACGAAATCCCTTGTCACGCTGGCCTCGGCCGGCAACCCCTCCGCACCGATACCCGGATCGGCGGGCAGGTAGATCGGGACTCCGGCCATCATCGACCCGTCTTGCACACGCAACAGAGTCTTCCACGTTCCGGACACCGGAACGGCGCGTGTGGAGCGGTAGTGTCCAGTGCCCACCTTCTCCAGGCGGTCGATGATCAGGCCGCGTTCGTTGGCCAGCCCACCCTGCCAGGCCAGGATCGAGACCCATTCGGGGTGCTCGCTCACCAGGTCGGGCGGGTTGATGCGGACATCGGCGGTCACCATCCGCTGATCACCGACATTCGGTGCGTCCGTCAAAGCGATGGTGGCCGTGGCATTCTCGGGAACCTTTGCCTGTAGACCCAAGGTGACCGCCCCGCCGAGTACCAGGACCGTCAGCACCACGATGGAGACGCCCACCGCGGGGCGCGGTAGGCGCTGTCCGGTGAGCACCATGCCCACCATCGCCCCACACAGGCCCAGGAACACCGCGACCGGCACTGCCATCAGCAGCGCTTCGCCCCACATACTCGTCGGCCAAGGATAGTGATAGACGGCGGCGATCCAGAACGACTCGAGCCACAGCCCGGCGGTGGCCACCAACGCTCCCCCCACCGCGCCGAACAACAAGGGCCGCTTGAGCAATGGCGTCAAGGCCAGCAGTTCCACCATGATCGCAGGCCCGAGGTAAAGCGGGAACCAACTGATGGGTGCGCCCAGCACCGGGCCGACCACCAGGACGACGGCCCCGCGCAGCACGATCGCCAGCAGCGCTGCGGCGATGGCTGCGCCCGGCCCCAGCACCAGCCGTGCGGCCACCAGCGCCAGAGCCGCGGCACCGGCGATCATCATGGGCTGCAACACAAGCCGGAACTGTTCGACGCCGAAGTCGTATTCGATCTGGAAGACCGACAGTCCGATCACCAGCCCGCCGAAGGACAGATAGCGCAGCGACTTGATGGCGTAGCCGTCGCGCGGCGCGTCCGGCCCCATGGCTTTTCGGCCCTCGTATTCCAGGAACAGCACCGCGATCAGCGACAGTCCGGCCCCGCCGATCAGCATCAGGTGGGTGGGCCCCCACAACGTGACGTCCTGGCCGAAGATGCGGTGCCAGACGTCGTCGAGCGGAAAGCCGATCAGCGCGTAGAGCCCGCAGACGGTCATCAACACACCACCCACTGGGGCGTACCAGTGCCGGGTGATACGAACCGCGGCCGTCCCCGGTTTGTCGTAGGGCAGTGTGCAGGCCAACGCCCCGGCGATGAACAGCATGAACAGCCCCACCAGGATGAAGTAGTGGGCGGGGTTGGCCAGCGGTCCATCGTCTCGCCCCTTGCCGATGTGCAGGCCGACGTCCCAGATGAAGCCGAACAGTGCGCAGATCAGTGTCCCGGTGAACAGGAAGATCTGCATGGCCACCCAGGGCGGGCGCTTGAACCGCCGGCCCAGGCTCTCGGCTGTGGTGTTGAGCCAGGTGATCTTCCTGGCCCTGTGCTGGTAGCCGATCCAGATCAGGAGGACGGTGACCACGGCAGCGACAGCCGACAGGCCGATCACCTGGTCGAGCGCCGCACCTCCGCCCTCAGTGGCGGCGGCCAGGACGGCGGAGGTTTCAACGGCGCTCGGGGACGTCACGTTCCTGAGTATGGACTGTTCGCGGGCGGTTTCAAGAGCCTTCGAGCAAATAGCCGGACCGCTGGTACCGGTGAGTAACTCAAACGCCCTCGTCGCGCCCAGATTTACGTTGAGGCGAATTTGTAAAACTTTTTTGGCGCTGGACACCTCGTTTCCGGGTACCGCTACCAGATGTCTTCTTCTGCGGTTCTCTTCGACGTCGACGGCACGCTTGTCGACTCCAACTATCTGCATGTCCACGCGTGGACCCGGGCCTTCGCCGAAGAAGGCATCGACGTCGCGGCCTGGCGAACACACCGGTGCATCGGCATGGACGGCTCGGCGCTGGTGGATGTCTTGACCGGCGGCGTCGACGAGGACGTCGCCGCCCGACTGAAGGACCTGCACTCGCGCTTCTACCGCGAGACCGCGCCACTGATGAAACAGCTACCTGGTGCGCGAGCCTTACTGGACCGCGTCGAGCAGCTCGGCCTGCAGGTGGTTCTGGCGACCTCCGCCCCCGAGGACGAACTCGAACTGTTGCGTCGCGTCCTCGACAGTGAGGATGTGTTCTCGGCTGTGACCTCCGGCGAGGACGTCGACACCGCCAAACCGGAGCCGGGCATCGTCGAGATCGCCCTACAGCGCGCCGGGGTCGGCACCGAGAAAGCGGTGTTCGTGGGGGACGCGGTCTGGGACGTCGAGGCGTGCGAGCGTGCCGACGTGCCCTGCATCGGACTGATGTCCGGCGGGGTGTCCCGCGGTGAGCTCGAAAACGCCGGAGCCCGGGCAGTTTTCGAAGACGCCCAGGAACTGCTAGAGCACCTGCACTCCACCCGCATCGGGGAACTCGCCAAGGGGGAAGCCCGCCATGGACAGTCTTGATCGACGCCCGCCCGGAGTGGACGACGCCACGGTCGAAGCCGTGGGCAAACTCTCCGAAGCGTTGGAGACCGTCGAACGCGCCCGCGGCGCCCTGTACACCTTCCACCAGCTGATGGGCCACGCCGACGGCCAGGTCGGCGAGGCGTGTGCTCAGCTGCGCGCCGCGGGTCACATCGACATCGCCGACGAGCTGGACGCTGACCTGGTGGGACGGAACGTGCTCGCTGGCCGCTGGACATTCCAGGTGGTCGAGGAGTACGACGACGTGTACTGGACGGTGTTCCGCGAGCATGAGAAGGCGGTTCGGCGGGAGCTCACCGGCGGTGTCCGGCACGTCTACGAAGCAGAGATGAAGCAGGTCAGACGCACTCCCGGACGCCAGGGGCACGAGGCGACTCCGGACTGAGGAGCAATTGCCCGAGGTGTCAGTTTTGGACACCGTGTTTGGGGTATAGACCTGCTCGACTGCCACGGCGCGGTGGCCCGGACCGACTGAGGAAGGCGACATGGCGAACACCACACCCGAACCGCTGTCAACACCCGACGGTGTTGCGATTGACCGCATCGCCGCCGCTTCCGACATGTTGTTGTTCGGCGACCCTGGCCTGGCGCTATTCGGCGGAACCGGCCGCAGTTCCGATTCGCTGTATCACGGTCGGCACCGTGTCGCCGAATAGAGCTGTCTCGCCACCACCCACCGATGTGCAACCCGAAAGGTCAGTCGATAGGTTGAACTCCTCATCCCCGACGCGAGGAGTTGCCCCAGATGACCGCCAGGCGCAAGCGAGCGACCAGGTGAGCCCCGCCACCAACCCGGCTCGAGTGGTCGAGGTGTGGCCTGGCAAGGCCTACCCGCTTGGCGCCACCTACGACGGATCGGGCACCAACTTCGCCGTGTTCAGCGAGGTGGCCACGAAGGTCGAGTTGTGCCTGTTCGACGAAGACGGCACCGAGACCCGGTACACACTGCCCGAAGTCGACGGTTTTGTCTGGCACTGCTTCCTACCCGGCATCGAGTCCGGACAGCGTTACGGTTTCCGCGTCCACGGACCCCACGATCCGGGCGCCGGGCTTCGCTGTAACCCGAACAAGCTGCTGCTGGACCCGTACTCGAAAGCCATCGACGGTACGTTCAAGTGGGATCAGTCGCTGTTCGGCTACAACTTCGGTGATCCCGACAGCCGCAACGACGAGGACTCGGCCGCCAGTATGCCGAAGTCGGTGGTGATCAATCCGTTCTTCGACTGGGGAATGGACCGCCCACCGCAGCGCGAGTACGCCGACAGTTTCATCTATGAGGCTCATGTCAAGGGCCTCACCGAAACTCACCCAGATATCCCCGATGCCATCCGCGGCACCTACGCCGCAATCGCCCACCCGGCGATCATCGATCACTTGAAGTCCTTGGGCATCACTGCAATTGAGTTGATGCCGGTGCACCACTTCGCCAATGACTCGACGCTGATCGACAAGGGTCTGTCGAATTACTGGGGATACAACACCATCGGCTTCTTCGCGCCGGATTCGAAGTACACCAGCAGCACCACCCCCGGTGGTCAGGTGCAGGAATTCAAGGCGATGGTCCGGGCGCTGCACGAGGCCGGCATCGAGGTCATCCTCGATGTGGTCTACAACCACACCGCCGAGGGCAACCACATGGGCCCCACGGTGTCGATGCGCGGTATCGACAATGCCGCCTACTACCGCCTTGTCGATGACGACAAGCGGTACTACATGGACTACACCGGAACGGGCAACAGCCTCAACGTCGGGCACCCGCATTCGCTGCAGCTCATCATGGATTCGTTGCGGTACTGGGTCACCGAGATGCACGTCGACGGCTTCCGCTTCGATCTGGCGTCCACTCTGGCCCGTGAGTTCTACGACGTCGACAAGTTGTCGACGTTTTTCGAACTGGTGCAACAGGATCCGACGGTCAGCCAGGTGAAGCTGATCGCCGAACCGTGGGATGTCGGCCCCGGCGGTTACCAGGTGGGCAACTTCCCGCCGCAGTGGACCGAGTGGAACGGCAAGTACCGCGACACGGTGCGCGACTTCTGGCGTGGTGAGGCGGCCAGCCTCGGCGAGTTCGCCTCGCGCCTGACCGGCTCGGCGGATCTCTACGAACACACTGCGCGCCGGCCAGTCGCCTCCATCAACTTCGTCATCGCCCACGACGGTTTCACGTTGCGAGACCTTGTGTCCTACAACGAGAAACACAACGAGGCCAATGGTGAGGACAACAACGACGGCGAGAGCCACAACCGGTCGTGGAACTGCGGTGCCGAAGGTCCCACCGATGACCCGGAGATCAACGCGCTGCGCGCCCAGCAGCAGCGCAACTTCCTGACCACTCTGCTGCTGTCGCAGGGTGTTCCGATGATCTGCCACGGCGACGAGTTGGGCCGAACGCAGGGCGGCAACAACAACGGCTATTGCCAGGACAACGAAATCACCTGGGTCAACTGGGCCGAGGCCGATCAGGGACTGCTGGACTTCGCCTGCACAGTGTCGGCGCTGCGCGCCGAGCATCCGGTGTTTCGGCGTCGGCGGTTCTTCAATGGCCGTCCGGTGCGCCAGCGCGGATCCGCGGGTGTCCCCGACATCTCCTGGTTCCGCCCTGACGGTTCCGAGATGAACGACGAGGACTGGGATTCCGGTTTCGGCAAGTCGGTGGCGGTCTACCTCAACGGCCACGGCATCCCCGATCTCGATCCTCGGGGCCAGCGCGTCACCGATGACTCGTTTGTGGTGTGCTTCAACGCCCACCACGAACCCATCGAGTTCACGCTCCCACCTTCGGAATTCGGTGAAGGCTGGCAACCGGTGGTGGACACCGCCTCCGAGCCTGGTGACGCGGAGGCCGAGCCGGTGGCCGCCTCGGCGACGCTGAAGGTCGGTGCCCGCGCAATCGTGGTGCTACAGGCCACCGCCGGTTGATCCTTCAGGCCGGAAGACCGGCCAGTCCGGACCGGCCGGCCGCCACGGTGACAACGTTGGTGCGTCCGCGGCCGCGCCCATACCGGAGCCCCGCGACGGATATGGCCTCTCCGATGGAGAATATTGTCTATATTTGACGGGTGAAACCGACGGCTGCCGCTGACCGCAAGCGGGGGCCGCTGATGCGCCTCAGCGACCTTGCCGCAGCTCACGTCCGCGAGCTCATCGTCTCCGGCCAACTGCGCGCGGGCGAATTCATCCGCCCCGAGGTGGTGGCCGACGACCTCGGGATCAGCGCCACCCCGGCGCGGGAAGGCCTGCTGCTGTTGCAGACCGAGGGGTTCTTGACGATCGAACCACGACGCGGGTTCTCCGTCACCGCGCTGTCCGGGGAGGACATCCGCGACGTCTACGACGCGCAGGCACTGCTGGGTGGTGAACTCACCGCCAGGGCCGCGCAGATCATCAGTGTCGAGTTGGTGGACGAGCTGGAGGGCATCCAGGCCGAGCTGGAACAGGCCAATGCGGACAAGGACTTCGAGGCTGTCGAGCGGCTCAATCACCGCTTCCACGAAACGATCTACCGGGTGGCCGGGTCACGCAAGATCCGTTGGCTCATCAAGGCGACGCTGCCGTACGCACCACGGAAGTTCTTCGCCGCGGTCGAGGGCTGGCCCGAGGCGTCGGCCAAGGACCACCGCGCCATCATCGAGCATCTGCGCTCCGGTGACGCCGAGGCGGCGCGGGATGCGATGGCACATCACGTGCGGCGGGCGGGCGTGCTGCTGGCCGAGCACCTGACGGCCAGCGGCACACTCGGCTAACGCGCCGCCACCGCGAGAATACGGCGAGCCCGCTCCACCACCGGCACATCGATCATCCTGCCGTTGACCGGCGGGGCCACATCATGAGTAGCCGGCGGTGGAGGTGGCATGCAGGATCCCCGCGCCGGAGACCACCGACAGTTCCGCGGCGGCTCCGTCGGCCGCCGGGGCGCCCTGCACCCTGATCGGGTCGCCGACAAAAACCGGTTTCAAGAGCCGAAAGTCGAAGCTGGTCAGTGGCCTGTCACTGTTGGTGCGGGCGAGCTCGGACATGTACAGCGCCAGTAGAGGTCCGTGCACCACCAGTCCTGGGAAGCCTTCGACTGTCGTGGTGTACTCCTGGTCGTAGTGGATGCGGTGCGCATTGGCGGTCAATGCGCTGAACCGGAACAGCAGCGCCGGGTGTGTGTGCGGTTCGGACACCCAGGGCGCAGTCGGGGCTTCCAGCGGCTCGTTGACCTTGACGAACGGTGTGGCCGCCCCGGAGTCGCTGCGGTACACCAGGTCCTGTTCCTCCGTCATACGCGCGCTGCCATTCTGGCTGAACTCGTTGCGCACCGTGACGAACAGCAGTTCACCGGTCCTGCCCTGCTTGACCTTGGTGGTCACCAACTCGGACGTGCGAGTGGCCTGTTGCCCCAGCAGCATCGGTTCGTGGATGCGCAGCCGCGCTCCGGCGAACATCCTGCGGCGGTGCGGGATCGGCGGCAGGAAGTGCCCGTCACGCGGGTGCCCGTCGTCCCCCAGTTCGGCAGTGGGCGCGAACTCGGTGAAGTAGAACCAGTGCCACATCGGCGGCAGGCGGTCACCGCCGCCGATGTTGACATCCAGGTCCAGGGTCGCAGCGAACCGCTGTGCGGTATCGACAGTCAGATTCTCTGTGCTGGTGAGTGTTTGAGGATTCCAGCCTTGGATGTACCGATCCAGTGAC
This sequence comes from Mycobacterium sp. MS1601, assembly GCF_001984215.1. NCBI lineage: Bacteria > Bacillati > Actinomycetota > Actinomycetes > Mycobacteriales > Mycobacteriaceae > Mycobacterium > Mycobacterium sp. MS1601. The sequence continues at coordinate 3,007,897 of NZ_CP019420.1, read as the reverse complement.
ATCTCAACTCCTCGTGTCGAGGGCGGTCTGTTCCTGCGAGCAACGACAACATGGCCGGCGTCACTGGTCCAGCCCGCCCCGCTTCACCAGCTGCTTGGCGATGACGCCGCGCTGGATCTCGTTGGTACCCTCCCCCACGATCATCAGCGGGGCGTCACGGAAGTAGCGTTCGACGTCGTACTCGGTGGAGTAGCCGTACCCCCCGTGCACCCGCACCGCGTCCAGGGCCACCTCCATTCCCACCTCGGACGCGAACAGCTTGGCCATGCCGGCCTCCATGTCCACCCGGGCGCCGGAGTCGAATTTCTCTGCGGCAGTGTTCAACAGCGCGCGGGCAGCCGACAGCTTGGTGCCCATATCGGCCAGCATGTTGCCCACCGACTGGTGCTGCCAGATGGGCTTGCCGAAGCTCTCTCGTTCCTGGGAGTAGCGCAGCGCATCCTCGAAGGCGGCACGGGCGACGCCGGTGGCACGGGCTGCCACCTGCAGCCGCCCCACCTCCAGGCCTTTCATCATCTGCGCAAAGCCGTTTCCCTCGGACTCCCCCAGCAGTGCATCGGCAGGTACCCGGCAGTCGTGGAAATTCAGCTCGCAGCTCTCGACTCCCTTGTAGCCGAGCTTGGGCAGGTCCTTGGACACCGTGAAGCCAGGAACCTTCTCCACCAACAGGATCGAGACGCCCTTGTGCGCGGGCTCTGCACTAGGGTCGGTCTTGCACATCAGCGCCACCAGCCCGGCGCGGCGGGCATTGGTGATCCAGGTCTTGCTGCCGTTGATGACGTATTCGTCGGCGCCATCGCGCTCTTCCAGGCGGGCGACGGTCCGCATGGCCTGCAGGTCGGAACCGCCGCCGGGCTCGGTCAGCGCCATGGTGGTGCGCAGTTCCCCGGTTGCCATCCGGGGCAGGTACTTCTGTTTCTGCTCCTCGGTGCCGAACATGACGATCAGCTTGGACACCACGGTGTGTCCACCCATCGCGCCGGCCAGGCTCATCCAACCGCGGGCGAGTTCCTCGGTGACGGCCACGTAGCAGGGCATCGAGACCTGTCCGACGCCATAGGGTTCCGGGATCGCGAGCCCGAAGATCCCGATCTGCTTCATCATGTTGATGAGCTCTTCCGGATAGGTGTTGGCGTGCTCGAGATCACGCACCACGGGCTTCACCTGCTTTTCGACGAACTCTCTCACCGCATCGACCAGGGCCTTCTCTTCTGCCGACAGCACCATGCCGCCACCTCCCGTCTCCATAGAAAATATTTTATGGACGTCATCCGATGCAAGGTGGTCGGTGTAGACACTTTTCGAAATCTGCCCACACGGTGGCATCCATGCCCTAGCGTTCGGCAAGTGACCTCGCGCAATCCGCATGCCGGCGTGCCGTTCACCGATTCCGACACCGAGATCGCCGCCGCACTCGAGGACGTATCGATTCCTGCGCTTCTGCTGTCCTGTGTCCATATGAGTGGCAATGCAGCACTGCTCGACGGGCCACTCAAGCCCGCCGGGCTGTTCCTCAACGAGGTCCAGGGCTACATGAGCGAGCCCGACAAAGCCGCAGCCCGGGCACTGGCCCTCGACATCATCCGCGACTACCGCGACCGCGGCTGTCCCGAGCCTGCTCCCGTGGATCGCACACTGCTGAAACGGATGATGAACTGGCTGGTGTGCGAGGATGTTTCACCCGAGTACGTGCCCATGATGCTCGAGGAGATGGAACTCGACGGCCGCGACCAACGCGACACCCACCTCTTGTCCGCCCCCCTTGACCGCGCGAACTTCCCGGTCGTCGTCATCGGAGCGGGCCAGTCCGGGCTGCTGGCCGCCATCCGGTTGCAGCAGGCCGGCATTCCTTTCACCGTACTGGAGAAGAACGCCGGTGTCGGCGGAACCTGGTGGGAGAACACCTATCCCGGAGCCAGGGTGGATGTCGGCAACCACTTCTACTGTTACAGCTTCGAACCCGACGATCACTGGTCGGAGTTCTTCGCCCAGCAACCCGAACTGCAGGGCTACTTCCAGTCGGTGATGGATCGCCACGGCGTGGCCGAGCACATCCGGTTCAACACCGCGGTGACGTCCGCAGAATGGGACGACGACTCGTCCAGCTGGACTGTGCATCTCGGCAACGGCGAGACGCTGCGCGCTCGCGCGGTGATCACCGCGGTCGGCCAACTCAACGCCCCCCACATACCGGTGTTCGACGGCGCGGAATCCTTTGCCGGAGCGGCCTTTCACACCGCCCGCTGGGATCATGACGTGGACCTCGACGGTAAGAACGTCGTGATGATCGGCGCGGGCGCCTCCGGGTTCCAGGTGGCCCCGGCCATCGCCGAGCGGGTGGGCAGTCTCACCGTCTTCCAGCGCACCGCGCAGTGGATGTTCCCCAACCCGAACTACCACGCACAGGTGGGGCCCGGAGTCCGGTGGGCGTTGCGGCATCTGCCGTTCTACGGCCGCTGGTACCGCTTCCTGATCTTCTGGCCCGGATGCGACACCGGCTTGGCCGCCGCAAAGATCGATCCGGACTGGCCCGAACAGCAGACCTCGATCAGTGCCGCCAACGACCTGGCTCGAATGATGTTCACCGAATGGATCAAGAGCCAGATCCCGGATGACCCGGAGCTTCTGGCGAAGGTGATCCCCGACTATCCCGCCACCGGCAAACGCACCCTGCAGGACAACGGGAGCTGGTTGCAGACCCTGACCCGGGACAACGTCGAGCTGGTCCGCGGCGGTGTCGCCCGCATCGACCACGACGCCGTGGTGGCCGAAGACGGCACCCGCTACCCCGCCGACGTCCTGGTCTACGCCACCGGTTTCCGCGTCAACGACACGCTCTGCTCATTGACCATCAGGGGCCGCAACGGAATCGAGATCCATGACTATTGGGGCAGCAGGCCCGCAGCCTATCTGGGGATGACGGTCCCCGGCTTCCCCAACTTCTTCTGCCTCTACGGCCCCGGTACCAACCTGGCCAGCGGCGGCAGCCTGATCTTTCACTCCGAGTGCGAAGTCCGCTACATCATGGGCTGCCTCGACCTGCTGATCGCCACGGACAAACAGGCGATGGAGCCGAGGCAGGAGCGCTACGACGACTGGTATCGACGATCGCAAGCTGAACTGAAGACCATGGTGTGGTCGCATCCGGCCATCAAACACAGCTTCTACAAGGACGACGCCGGCCTGGTGCACTCGCTGAGCCCGTGGCGCCTCGTCGACTACTGGTCCTGGACCCGCACGCCCGACGCGAGTGACTACATCCTGACCTGAAGGGTTCCTCATGCGCTCCGTACTGATCGAGGCTCCCGGGCAGATCCGGGTGGACACCGTGCCCGACGCCATCCTGCCTGGGGCCGACGGCGCCGTGGTGGCGGTGCACACCACCGCCATCTGCGGCTCGGATCTGCACTTCTACGAGGGTGATTATCCACTGGCACAGCCGGTTCCGCTGGGGCACGAGGCAGTCGGCACCGTCGTCGAGGTGGGGTCCGAGACACGTTCTGTGCATGTCGGCGACAGGGTGCTGGTGTCGTCGGTGGCCGGCTGCGGCGGTTGTGCCGGCTGCGCCACCGCCGATCCGGTGACGTGCGTGTCCGGGCCCAGGATCTTCGGCTCCGGCGCTCTGGGTGGGGCGCAGTCGGAGTACCTGGCCGTACCCGCCGCGGACTTCCAGCTGTTGAAAGTCCCGGACGGGATCGATACCGAGGCCGCGCTGCTGCTCACCGACAACTTGGCCACCGGATGGGCAGGTGCGCAGCGGGCCGACATCCCGCCCGGCGGAACCGTCGTGGTTCTGGGTCTCGGCGCCGTCGGGCTGTGTGCGGTGCGCAGTGCCATCGCCCTGGGTGCCGGCACGGTGTTCGCCGTCGACCCGGTGGCAGGACGTCGGCAACGCGCCGCACTGTCGGGCGCTACGCCGGTGGAGTCGCCCGCTGCGGCGGCGGTTTTCGACGCCACCGGCGGCCGGGGCGCCGCCTCGGTGATCGATGCGGTGGGCAACGACACCACCATGTCCGACGCGCTGACTCTGGTGCGAGCCGGCGGCACGGTGTCGGTGATCGGGGTGCACGATCTGAACCCGTTCCCGTTCCCGGCGCTGATGAGCCTGGTGCGCAGTGTGACCTTGCGGATGACGACGGCCCCGGTGCAGCGCACCTGGCCGGAACTGATCCCTCTGCTGGTCGAAGGCAGACTGGACGCCGGCGGAATCTTCACCGACACAGTGACACTCGATGATGCGGCCCGGGCCTACGCTGCGGTGGCAGCTCGCACCGCCGACTGCGTGAAGGTTGCCCTCACCACCTAGGTGCGGGCGAGCCAGGTTACAGAAAGCTAGGCCGTCGGGTCGTCGTCGTCGACGATGTCGTAGAAGGAGTCGCCGTCTTCCGGCGTGCCGTCGATCTGGCCGCGGGTTCGCCGGGCCGGTCGCGCGTCGTCCTCACCGCCGGTCAGCACATCGGGTTCCTCGTCGGCGAGGCGCTCGTCGAGCGTCTCCTCTTCCTTGGCCTCGATCCACTGCTCCGGCGGGTCGGCAACGATGTCGCCGTCGTCGTTGCGCACCTCGTCGGAGTCCAGCGATTCGCTGGGGCTCAGCGTCTGGTCGGGTCCGCCATCGTCGTCGTAATCACCCACGCGCACGAGTCTGCCCTATTGCCCCCCTGTGCAAACACCTCGATACTAGAAGTATCCGGTACCGCAGGTATTGACTAACGGCCGAGAGGGTCCCTACCGTGGGAACATGGTTGCGCCGACTACCCCCACGCGCGAAGAGTTCGCCGAGCGACTGCTGAAGGGCTCGGTGAAGAAATCCTACGAGCCGGTGGTCGATATCGACTGGAACGCTCCGTTGGACCCGGACAAGTTCTTCCTGCCCCCAGCGGTCGTCTCGCTCTACGGGACTCCGGAGTGGGAGGCGATGACGCGGGAGCAGCAGATCGAACTGTCCCGGCAGGAACTGGTGAACATCCTGTCGGCGGGCATCTGGTTCGAGAACATTCTCAACCAGGCGCTGCTGCGGGATCTGATGCACAAGAACCCGACCGCCAATTCCACTCACTACGCGCTGACCGAGCTCGGTGACGAGACCCGACACATGGTGATGTTCGGCAAGACCATAGCCCGGATCGGCGGAGTCCCGGTGCGGCCCAAACTGTTCCAGCGCATCATCATCAACACGCTGCCGTTCACGTTCCGCGGCAGCGTGCTGTGGGCAGCGGCGCTGGTGGGCGAGGAGATCTTCGACGCGCTACAGCGCCAGATCATGGAAGACCCCGATCTCCAGCCCATCGTCCAGCGACTGATGCGCATCCACGTCACCGAAGAGGCGCGCCACATCCAGTTCGCGCGCGACGGCCTGCGCACGTCGGTGCCCGGCATGCCGCGGTATCGAAAGATGCTGCTGGCCAACATCCATGGAGCAGGCGGCCCCTTCTACCGGATGCTGTTCACGCTGCCCATCCAGTACAACCGGGTGGGGCTGGACGGCCGCAGGATGCGCAAGGTGGCACGCGAGAATCCACACTTCCGGGCCATGTGCGTGGCATCGTTCGCCTCGCTGAACGCGTTCTTCGACGAGGTTGGGCTCAATGGTCGGCTGGGCCGGCGGATGTGGCGCAGGGCCGGATTCCTATGAGCGCCATCGTCCTGCGCAACGACGCGGACCGCGCGTCCTTCGACGAGGGCAGCCAGACCTGGACGGTGACCACCGCCGACGGGACGACAGAGAGCGCCCGGGTGGTGATCGACGCCCGCCGCTCCCCCGATGCCACGGTCGCCGTACACGGCATCCCCAACCACTTCCGCATCCCCGGACCCGATGTCGAACGTCAGACCCGGCTGGTGCAACGGTGCCTTGATCTGTTCGAACGCTCCGGCGCCACCAGGATCGAGGCCAGGTCACGAATCAAGGCCGGCGGCTGGCGCCCCGTCCCACTGGCGCAGCGTTTTCACCTCAGCGGCGAGGTTCCTGATGAGGACGACGGGTACGACGGTCCCGCCACCGTGAACGGCGTCGAAGTACGAGCCAGGCTGTCGGGTCACCTGGCCGCCATCGACGGGCAGTACCACTGGCGTGGCACCATCACCGGTGATCTGCCCGCCGATCTGCGCAAGGGCGGACGTACCGTCACATTGACGATCGCCGAGCGCGAGGTCCAGGCCCGGATCACCGAGACCACCCCCTGGGGCGGGTACACCGTGACCGGTTCGGGGCAACCACCGTTTCGCCCGTAGCGCGGACCACACGCGTCCTTGGGGTCCAGTACACCGCCGTGCTGAAACCGGCCCGGTACCGCAGACTGGGGCAATGTTTTCACTGCAAGGAAAATCAGTTGTGGTCACCGGCGGCAGCAAGGGCATCGGCAAGGGCATCGCGTCGGTGTTCGCCAAGGCTGACGCGAACGTCGCAATCGCCGCACGCACCACGGCCGGCCTGGACGCCACCGTCGCCGAGTTGGACGGTCTGGGCAGCGGCAAGGTGATCGGCGTGACCGCGGATGTGCGGCAACCGGATTCGTGTGCGGCCATGGCTGCGGCGGTAATCGATGCGTTCGGCGGCATCGACGTACTGTGTGCCAACGCCGGCGTGTTCCCCGAGGCCCCGCTGAAGACCATGACTCCCGAGCAGTTCGACGACGTCTTCGACATCAACGTCAAGGGCAACGTGTTCAGCGTGCAGGCTTGCCTGGACGCGCTGATCGCCTCCGGGCGGGGCCGGGTGATCCTCACCTCGTCCATCACCGGACCCATCACCGGGTTCCCGGGCTGGTCACACTACGGCGCGTCGAAGGCCGCACAGCTGGGCTTCATGCGTACCGCGGCCATCGAGTTGGCCCCGCACAACATCACCGTCAACGCCGTGCTGCCCGGCAACATCTACACCGAGGGCCTGGCCGATCTCGGTGAGGACTACCTGGCGACCATGGCGCGCTCCATTCCGGCAGGCGCACTCGGCAAGCCCGAGGACATCGGCTACGCCGCGGCGTTTCTGGCCACCGAGGAGGCGGGCTACATCACCGGCCAGTCCATCACCGTCGACGGCGGCCAGGTGCTGCCCGAGTCGCCGGAGGCCGTCACCCCCTGACGTCGAGTGCGGCCCGCACGATGCTGTCGCTGTCGATGCCGTGGTGGCGGTAGACCTCCTCGAGTGAGCCCACCTGCCCGAACCGGCTGACGCCCAACGCCATGGCCCGCACGTGGTTGATCCCGGCCAGGAATGACAGCGTGTGTGGGTGGCCGTCGAGCACCGTCACCATGGGTGCGGCGCGATCCGCGGTGAACACTTGGTCAAGAATCCAGCTGGGGCCGTCGCCGAGACCGCGGCGGGCCTGCATGGCCTCGAACAGCAGCCCGGGGCTGGTCACGCACACCACGTCGACGTCCACCCCCTGCTCGGCCAATCGATCTGCCGCCGAGAGGGTTTCGGTCATCATCGCCCCCATGCCGACCAGCGTCACCTCCGGCGTGGCAGCACGCCGCAACAGGTACGCCCCGGCGAGCACCTGCCGTCGGCGGCGTTCCCGTGCCGCCGGATCGGCAGGCACGTCGGCCAGGGTCTGGTTCACCGGACGGGTGGACAGCCGCAGGTATGACGAGCTGCCGCCGGCGCGGCCCAGCCGGGCGATGCAGGACAGCAGCGTCCACTCGACGTCGATGGCGAACGCCGGTTCGTAGCTGACACAGCCGGGCTGCTCCAGTCCGATCGACGGCGTCTTGATCGATTGGTGCGCACCACCTTCGGCTGCCAGCGTGACTCCGGAGGGTGTGCCAACCAGAATCGACTGGCCGCCGGCGTAGATGCCGTAGGACCAGGGTTCCAGTGCCCGTTCCACGAAGGGGTCGTAGAGCACTCCGATGGGGAACAGCGGCTCCCCCCAGCGGCTCCATGTCGCGCCCAGCTCACCGATCAGTCCCACCAGGTTGGTCTCGGCGATCCCGAGCTCCAAATGCTGACCGGTGGGTTTCTCGCGCCAGTGCATGATGGTCTCGGCGTCGTCGTCGAACCAGTCCCGCCGTTCGGTGGGTGACCACACCCCCACCTTGTTCAGCCAGCCTGCCAGGTTGGTGGTCGAGCTGACGTCGGGGCTGACGGTGACCACCCGGGCAGCGGCCGCCGGCGCCTCCCTCGTGAGATCCAGCAACGTGCGACCCAGTGCCGCCTGTGTGGTGGACGTGCCTGTGGGTGTGCGCCCGATGTCGGTGGGCACGGCCGGCGGAGTGGACGCCGCGACCACCGGACGGGTCAGCCGGTCGTGCGTCTCACGGCACAGCTTCCCGGCATCGGTCTCGTCGGCGAACCGCTGCCAGGGATCTCGTGGGTCCATGCCGAGGTCTGCCGCAAGCGCCTCGTACTGCGCGGGCGACAGCAGCGACGAGTGGTTCTGCGGATGACCCTGTGTCGGAAGGCTGTAGCCCTTGATGGTGTAGGCCAAGATCACCGTCGGTCGGGTGTCGTCGATCCTGGCGAACGCGTCGCCGAGAACGTCGATGTCATGCCCGCCGAGATTACGGATGGCGGCCAACATGGTGGCGTCGTCCAGCTCGGCGATCAGCGCGGCGATTTCAGGACCGTCCGGCAGCCGGTCGCGCAATTGTGCCGCATTGCAGCGCAGCAATCGCTGGTACTCGGCGTTCGGCATCTCGACGATGCGCCGCCGCAACGCCTGCCCGCCCTGCCGCGCGAACAGATCTTCTAGCAGCCTGCCGAACTTGCAGGTGAGCACCTGCCAGCCCGCCGCCCCGAACATCCGCTCCAGCCGATCGGCGGCGATGTGCGGCACCACCCGGTCCAGCGACTGCCGGTTCATGTCGACGATCCAGACGATCTCACCGAACTCGGTCACCCCGGGATCCAGGATCGCCTCCCAGACCGCACCCTCATCGAGTTCGGCGTCACCCACCAGGGAGTACTGCCTGCCGGTTCCTGCCGCTGGACCGAACTTGGTGGTGACAAACCGGCGCGCCATCGCACCCCAAATGGGCGCGGTGGCACCTATTCCGACTGAACCTGTCGAATAGTCAACGGGGTCAGGGTCTTTGGTGCGGCTGGGGTAACTCTGCAGGCCACCGAGTTGACGCAAGGTGCCCAGGTAGGACTGGTCGAGTTCGCCGATCAGGTAGTTGATCGCATGCAGCACCGGCGAGGCGTGTGGCTTGACCGACACCCGGTCGCCGGCCTGGAGGTGTTCGAACCACAGCGACGTCATGATGGTGGCCATCGACGCCGACGACGCCTGATGGCCGCCCACCTTCAGGCCGGAGGTGTTGGGCCGGACATGGTTGGCGTGGTGGATCATGGCCGTCGACAGCCACAACACTCGCTGCTCGATCTCCGTCAGCGCATTCATCACTCGATTTTGGGATCTTGGCCCATATTTGCGCAACGCCGAAGGTCTAAGATGCGCAATCTGCACATCTGGACACTCGACCACCAGCCGGAGGCAAGCACAATGACAGTCGACGCCATCGACAGACGGATTCTGCTGGCACTCAACAACGATCCGCGGGCCGCTGCCGTCACGCTCGCCGAACGCACCGGACTGTCCCGCAACACGGTGCAGACCCGGCTGGCCCGGCTGGAGTCCAGCGGCGTGTTGCGCCCGTTCGAGCGGCGCATTTCACCTGCCGCCTTGGGCTATCCGCTGACGGCCTACATCCTGACCACGGTGACCCAGCGCAAGCTGCAACGCGTCGCCGACGCGCTGGCCGCCGTTCCCGAGGTGCTCGAGGTACTGGGCGTCAGCGGCACCGTCGACCTGCACGTGCAGGTGGTGGCTCGTGACGCCGACGATCTCTACCGGATTGCGGGCCGCATCCTCGACATCGACGGAGTTGAGCAGACCAACACTTCGTTGGTGATGCGCCAGCTGGTCGATTACCGTCTGACGCCTTTGCTCGATTAGCCCATCTGGAATTCGTCGAAAGCCGCGATCAGATCCGAGCCGGCGAACGACGCCCCGCACTGGCTGCGCAGTGTCTGCAGCGGCGCGGTGATGTTGCGCAGGTCGAAGTACTCGCCGGGGTTGGCCAGGAAGTAGTTGCGCACCGTGACGGTGGCTTGGTCGCGGGGCTGGGTCAGCGCGTTCGACAGCGCGTCGTTGGCGCCGGGGTGGCCGGCCAGGTACTGGCTGGCTGCACCGGAGACCTGGCTGATGGTGGCGGTGGCCGCGTCGGCGCGGCACGGTTCCGCTGCGGCGGACGGGGCGCCCAGCAGTGCGGCCGCAGCCCCGGATACCAGTGCGCCCCCCAGCACGGTCTTTCCGATGAACGTCATGTTTGTCGTGTTCCCTTCGTCGGCCCCGTCCCTGGGCACTTTTTACCCGCGGGCATCAGGGGTAAACGCTAACCCGCAGGCGACACCGTTGCGCCGAAGACCGTGATCAAGTTGTGATCCACGCAGGTGGCAACCGGCGCGGGAGAGTGACGACACCCCCTTGTGTTACCCGTGAGTAACCTACGCCTGCGTAACCTCCGCTATCGTCGGTAGAACGGACTTTCGCACGACTGAAGGAGGTCCACATGGACGAACTTCGTTTTCTCGAGCTGCATGGCGACCGCGTGGCTTACCGCGACGCTGGTCCCGAGACCGGCAGCCCGGAGACCCTGCTGCTGATCCACGGCATGGCAGGCAGCTCCGCCACCTGGCGCTCGGTGATCCCACAGCTCTCCCAGCACTACCGAGTGATCGCCCCTGACCTGCTGGGCCACGGCGGCTCGGCCAAGCCGCGGGGCGACTACTCGCTCGGCGCGTTCGCGGTGTGGCTGCGCGACCTGCTCGACGAACTGGGCGTCATGCACGCCACGGTGGTGGGGCAATCACTGGGCGGCGGCATCGCCATGCAGTTCGGCTACCAGCACCGCGACAAGTGCGAGCGGCTGGTACTCATCGGCAGCGGCGGGCTGGGGCCGGACCTCAGCTGGATGCTGCGGCTGCTGAGCACCCCCGGCGCCGAACTGGTATTGCCCGCCGTGGCACCGCAGCCGGTGCTCACCGTAGGGAACTCGATCCGGTCGTGGCTGTCGTCGGCGGGCATCCACTCCCCGCGGGGTGGTGAACTCTGGAGCGCCTACTCGTCACTGTCGGACCGGGAGACACGCAGTGCATTCCTGCGCACGCTGCGCTCTGTCGTCGATCACCGCGGCCAAGCCGTGAGCGCACTGAACCGGCTGCATCTCACCGCACAAGTGCCGATGCTGTTCATCTGGGGCGACAACGACCGCATCATCCCCGTCGCACACGGCTATGCCGCCCATGAGGCGCTACCGGGCAGCCGCCTGGAAGTTCTGCCCGGCGTGGGACATTTCCCGCATGTCGAGGCACCCTGGGAGGTGACGCAGATCCTGCGTGATTTCATGGCGTCCACAGACCGCCGATCGGTGGCCGTGACCCGCTGCTGAGGAGCCCCATGAGTGCACGCCAGGTGAGCAGGACCGTCGAAGTGAACGCGCCGGCTGCCGACCTGTTCGCCCTCGTGGCCGACCCGCGCCGCCACCATGAGCTGGACGGGTCGGCAACCGTGGGCAGCACTGTCACAGCACCCGCGGAACTCTCTCTGGGATCTCGCTTTTCCACGCGGATGAAGATGAAGGGCATCCCGTACCGGATCACCAGCGTCATCACCGCGCTCAAGCCCACCGAACTCCTCGAGTGGCGTCACCCGTTCGGGCATCACTGGCGTTGGGAGTTCGAGGAGATTTCGCCGACGCGGACCCGCGTCACCGAGACCTTCGACTACCGCGACACCGGTCCGGTCAAGGACCGCATCGACTTCTACCGGCGGCTGGGCTTCGTCAGCGCCAACGAGGCCGGGATCGAGGCGACATTGGTCCGCTTGCAGGACCGGTTCGCCTGAGCCCCTTCTGGGGCCGGCCGCCTCGCCCTGGCGCCTACCCACCTAGTAGGCGATGAACAGGATCTCGTCGCGCGAGTAGTCGTGCCCGGGATGGTTGTCGGCGAGGTGCTTCTGGGTCTTCTCCACCAAATCGTCCTCGTCAGTCCCGACGATGGATTCGCCGCACGGGCAGTTCAGGTGAGTCTTCATGAGACAGGTTTACCTGATGTGTCGCATGCGCGAAAGTGCAGATCCCGAGCGACCCCGGAGTATCCGGCCAAACCGGCGGGGCACACACCGCGCACCTGAACCGGTGTGCCAGACTTTGTCCATACATACTTTCTCTATGAATCACCTGATACTGCCGTGAGCTGGACCGATATCGCGCTGTTGCTGGTCGCCGGCATGCTCGGCGGACTGGCTGGCAGCATCGCCGGGCTGGCGTCTGTCGCCACCTATCCCGCTCTGTTGGCAGTCGGCCTGCCGCCGGTGACCGCCAACGTGACCAACACCGTCGCACTGGTGGGCAACGCCGTCGGCTCGATCATCGGGTCACGCCCCGAGCTGCGCGGCCAGGGTCCGTTCCTGCTGCGCACACTGCCGCTGGCCGGGATCGGCGGGGCGCTGGGTGCGGTGCTGCTGCTGTCGACCCCCGCCGAAGGGTTCGAGAAGCTGGTGCCGGTTCTGATCTTCTTCTCGTCGATAGCCATCGTCTGGCCTCGCCGCGAGCGCGTCGACGCCGACACACCACCGCGCAGCCGTCTCGCGCTGGGACTCGAGGGTGCGGCGATCTTCGCCATCGCGATCTACGGTGGCTACTTCGGCGCGGCCGCGGGGGTGCTGCTGCTCGCTCTGCTGCTCCGCGCGGGTAGCTCCACCCTGGCGCATGCCAACGCATCGAAGAACGTCCTGCTCGGCGCTTCCAACGGCGTCGCGGCCGTCATCTTCCTCACCGTCGCCCCAGTGCATTGGCCCTCACTGATCCCGCTGGCCATCGGCTGCATCCTGGGGTCGCGGCTGGGCCCGGTGGTGGTGCGCCACGCTCCGGCCACCCCGATCCGGTGGCTCATCGGCCTCGGCGGCCTGGTGCTCGCCATCACGCTCGGTCTGGACGCCTACTGAGGTTTCCACCCGCTGGTCGTGCACGCCTTCAGGTCAATAGCCGCGGCGGGCTCGAACCCGGAAAGCCGCACGGGCCCGATCGACGGTCATCTGGACCGCCTCGGTGGGCGAGACGTACAGGTTGATCCAGCCCTGGAGCTGCAGGAAGTTGTTCCGCGACCACTCAGGCACTGCAAGCAGGCGCTTGCCGGCCGCCGCGAAGGTGAGGCCAATGCGATGCTGCTCCCATCCAAGCGCAACGGTGACGGCGGTTTGCCGGCCGCCGCAAACCAGGATCTGGGTCGACGGCCTGGGAAAGCCTGCGTCCACCAACGCCATTCGTGTCATGGATTCCTGCGGAGACTGTGCGCCTCCGTCCATGAGATGGGCCGCGAAGACGGCCTGGTAGGTACCGGCCGCACCCCGATAGCGGTCTGCCAGCTTCTCGACCTCGATGCGCGAGACGCCGGTAGCAGCCGTCAACGCGTCCAGGTGTCGCACGGCTTCCCTGCGTTCGAGGTGGCGTCCCAGGTCGAAAGCCGTCCGGGCGGGTGTCGTCACCAGCATTCCGGAACTCCGCCGCTGCACCTCGTCGTCATGGAACCGGACATTGCGGGCGACCAACCGCGGGTTCGAAGTCCTTCTACCGGTGAGCAATTCGACGGGCGTATCCACGTTGATACCCGTGGCGCCGTGTAATGCCGCCGCGGCTCTTCCGGTGACGATGCCGGATCGCCCGGACCACAGCCAGGCCGCCTCGGCCAGGTCGAAAATACAACGCTCGCCCTCCTTGGGCAGGTAGACGTCGGTGGCGACGCGTTCGTAGTTCCAGCGAAGCTCACCTCGGGTCAGGAGTCCCGAGGCCAAGGCTTCGGTGCCGAGGATCGCTCTCATGCTTCTCACGGTGGCCGTCGGCGGTGACATCGACGACCTCTGAGGCGGGTACCGCCATCCGGTTGTGGAGAAGTGCCGATCTGGGGAGAAGTCCGGACCGATGCCTCCCAGGGGAATGTGCTTTCCGGGTCCTCACGCCGGACGCAGTTGGCGGTCGTGATCGTGTGACGGGCGAGGTTGGTAGCGACGGTGGCTGCGTCTGACGGGGCTTGTCGGGCACTTAGGCCGCTCGAATGCAGCTGGTGATCGCTTGTGCGTCGAGGTGACGGTTTTGAGCAGCCGTGAGCTGCGTCCGGCGTGAGTACCCCAGACAGGTACTCGGGGAGCAGTCCCGCGGTGTCGCGGAGAGAGGACTACCGCCAGCTCTGCATGCTCCGGTTACCCGAGCACACTGGAGCAAGACCGAAGGGACATCACATGACCACAAAACCGCCTCTGCCGCCGTTCACCCACGAGACCGCGGTCCGGAAGGTCCGCGCCGGTGAGAATGCCTGGAACACTCGGGATCCCGAGAAGATCGCGCTGGCCTACACACCCGACAGCTGGTGGCGTAACCGCTCGACATTCGTCCGGGGGCGTGCCGAGATCGTCGAGTTCCTGACCGGCAAGTGGGCCCGCGAGCTCGACTACCGGCTGATCAAGGAGCTCTGGGCGTTCGACGGGAACCGCATCGCCGTCCGGTTCGCCTACGAATACCACGACGTCGACGGCAGGTGGTTCCGTGCCTACGGCAACGAGAACTGGGAGTTCGATGACAACGGCCTGATGCGCACCCGCCACGCCAGCATCAACGACGTTCCCATCACCGAGGCCGAGCGGTTGTTCCACTGGGACAGCTCCGGGCCGCGGCCCGACGATCATCCCGAGCTCAGCGACCTCGGTCTGTGAGCGTCAGCTGATGTAGCGCAGGATGCTTTCGGCCACACACGCCGGCTTGGCCGCGCCCTCGATCTCGATGACAGTGGTGACGGTGACCTGCACCGTGCCCTGGCCGATGTCCTGGGTGTCGGTCAGCGTGCTGGTGGCGCGTACTTTCGAGCCGACGGGCACCGGCGACGGGAACCGCACCTTGTTGAGGCCGTAGTTGATACCCATCTTGACGCCGTTGACGTCGAAGATCTGGTGCATCAGCCGCGGCAGCAGCGACAGGGTCATGAAGCCGTGGACGATGGTAGTACCGAACGGCCCCTTGGCGGCCTTCTCCTGGTCGATGTGGATCCACTGGTGATCGCCGGTGGCATCGGCGAAGAGATTCACCTCGTCCTGGCTGATGGTCACCCAGTCGCTGGAGCCCAGCTCCTCGCCCTTGGCCGCCACCAGCGCGTCGACTGATTCGAAGGTCCGCATCGATGAGTTCCTCTCGTGTGTTGTTGCAGTGAACCTACTCCCGGGCCGCGACCAGCCCTTCCTGGACCGCCGTCGCGTACACGGCGCCGTCGGCGCCGACCATCTGCGCGGTCACCACACCCCGTCCGCGGGCCGCGGCCGGTGACCGCGATTCCAACAGGTTCCACGCATCGGCACGGACGGGTCGATGGAACCAGACCGAGGCGTCGGTGGTGCCGCTGCGGTGGCTGCGGTCGCTCATCGAGTGGCCGTGTACCCGCAGCACCGCGTCGATCATGTAGACATCGGTGACGAACAGCGCCAGGCAGGTGTGCAGCAGCGCATCGTCCGGCACCGGAACCGTTGTGCGCCAATACAGCCGGCGCACAAAGTCCGATCCGGTGCCCGAATCGGAGATCCTGATGTCCAGCTCGTCGAGCGGTAGTCCGGGCGCGGGTCCGGCTGGACCGGTTTCCTCCAAGCCGGCGGGGTCATCGGGGAAGGTGCACTCCCCGTGTGACGGCCCGGGAAGCGGCGCCGAGAAGGACACCGTGGCCGAGGTGATGATGCGGCCGCCCTGGCGGGCCAGCACCCGCCGCGTCATGGCGGTGCGCCCGTCGTACAGCCGCTCGATGGAGTAGTCCACCGGCGCACCGGAATCCCCGCCCCGCAGGAACTGCAGGTGCAGACTGGTGGGCCAGACGTCCGCTGTGACGGTGCGGCCCGCAGCGGCCATGGACTGGCCCAGGAACT
The DNA here is from genome assembly GCF_001984215.1 of Mycobacterium sp. MS1601. Lineage (NCBI taxonomy): Bacteria > Bacillati > Actinomycetota > Actinomycetes > Mycobacteriales > Mycobacteriaceae > Mycobacterium > Mycobacterium sp. MS1601. The sequence continues at coordinate 2,991,995 of NZ_CP019420.1, read as the reverse complement.
GCCCGCCGAAGGCCCGCTTGCCCTCCGGCCCGTGACCCCTGGCCTGGAACAGATCCTCCTCCACCGCAACCAGTTCCATCAGCTCCAGCAGTGTGCTCATCGCACCACCCCGGCATCAGTCAGGCTCCGCAACTCCACTGCCGACAGCCCCAGTCGGCCCAAGACATCGACTGTGTCGTCACCGAGTGCCGGCGCGGCCACGGCTGCGGCCCGCGAACCGTTGACCGACAGCGGCAGCCCCGGTGCCAGGTACTGCCCGATACGCGGCTGATCCAGTGGGCTGAACAACGGGTTGTCCGTGACCCTCTCGTCCACCGCCGCTTCGGCAAACGTACGGTAGCGCTCCCACAGCACGGAAGTCGAGGCCAACCCGTCCGCCACCTCGGCGGCGGTGTGGTCGCCGAACCACACCGCGAACAATCCGCTCAGTGCCGCGCGGTGACGATACCGGCTGCCCTCATCGGCGAAGTCGACGCCCAGAGCATCTTGCAGGGCAGCAACGGCTTTGGTAGTTCCGGTGAGCTCGGCAAGATCGCGGAAATGTCGCGGGGTCAGCGCGACGAGCATGAACGACACGCCGTCCGATGAGGTGAAGTTCTGCCCGTACTGGCCGTAGATCGCATTGCCCAGCCGCTGGCGCTGCTCACCGTTGATCATGGGTTCGGTCAAGAAGCCCAGGTTGCCCGCGGTGGCCAGTGCGACATCTTCGAGCGGCAGACGCAGATGGGCGCCCTCGCCAGTGGACTCGCGGTGCCGCAGTGCGGTCGTGATGCCCAGCGCCGCATACAGTCCGCATGCGACGTCCCATGCGGGCAATACGTGGTTCACCGGACCGTCCTCTGTCTCCGGTCCGGTCACCATCGGAAAACCGATACCGGCGTTGACGGTGTAGTCCACCCCGGTGGTCCCGTCGAAACGCCCCGACACCTCGAGCTGGATCAGGTCGGGACGCAACTGCGCCAAAGATTCATACGAGTGCCACTGCCGCCCAACCACATTGGTGATCAGCACGCCCGCGTCGGCGATCAGGCGTCGCACCAGCTCCTGCCCGTCGGCGGAGCGGAAGTCCACGGCCACCGAACGTTTGCCCTTGTTCAGCCCGGCCCAGTAGATGCTGTGGCCGCCCTTGCTCAACGGCCAGCGCTTGTAGTCGGCAGCTCCACCCAAGGGGTCGACGCGGATCACCTCGCAGCCCAGCTGCGCCAACGTCATGCCGGCCAACGGGATGGCCACGAAGCTGGAGATCTCGATGGCCCGCACTCCGGCCAGGGGTTTCGTCGCATCGACGGTCATGACGGTAGTCAACCATTGTCCTCTTCGTCCCGGCCCGAGGTCTTGTGGCCGCGTCCCGCGCGGACGGCGTCGAGGCTCCCGCCGAGAATGAGTGAATGCACCTGCTGCTGATCGCCGACACTCACCTGCCCAAACGAGCCAAAGACCTGCCCGCGCAGGTGTGGAACGAGGTAGACACCGCGGACGTGGTGTTCCATGCCGGCGACTGGGTGAATGTGGCCCTGTTGGACGCCCTGGAGGCACGAGCACGCAGGCTGGTCGGCTGCTGGGGCAACAACGACGGCCCTGACCTGCGCGCGCGCCTTCCGGAGCGTCACGACGTGACGCTTGCCGGGGTGCAGTTCACCGTCGTCCACGAGACCGGCGGCGCGCAGGGCCGCGACGCGCGAATGGCACGCGAGTATCCGGGCACCGATGTGCTGGTGTTCGGCCACAGCCACATCCCGTGGGACACCACTGTCTCTCGGGCAGGTGCCCGGCCGCTCAGGCTGCTCAATCCCGGCTCCCCCACCGATCGGCGCAGACAGCCGTTCTGCACGTATATGACCACCACAGTCGCCGATGGCGTACTTGGCGGCGTGACACTGCACAACCTGCCGCCGAGATAGCTCTGCAGCAGAGGTATCTTGGTCGGGTGGACTCCAGTACCGATCTGACCAGCGCGCTGTTCGGTACTGTCGGGCGGTTCAAGCGCCAGGTGCGACGCTCGGCAGGCCGTTCAACAGATCGAAGCTTCGCCGCCGGCCGCACCGAATCACAGGCCGAACTGCTGCGCCTGGTCGGACGCCGACCGGGAATCTCGGTCAGCCAGGCCGCCGCTGAACTCGGTCTGGCGGCCAACACCACGTCCACCCTGGTCTCCAAGCTCGCCGCCGATGATCTGCTGGTCCGCGTACCCGACCCGACAGACCGCCGCATAGGCCGACTGCAGCTGACCGAACCGGCCCAGCAGCTTGCCGACGCCTCCCGCGCCGCCCGACACGCGGTCATGGCAGACGTTCTCGCCGAACTCGACGAGCAAGAGATCGCCTCGCTGACAGCAGGATTAGAGGTTCTGACCAAGATGACACAACTACTGGCCGAGCGTGAGCCATGACTCCCGCGATCGACTGCCGCCACCTCACTCACCGGTACGGCAAGTTCACCGCCGTCGATGATCTGACGCTGACCGCCGAACCGGGCGAGACGCTGGGACTGCTGGGCCCCAACGGCGCCGGGAAGACCACCGCGGTACGGGTACTGACCACCCTGACGCCCGTCCAGCACGGCGACGTCTCCATTTTCGGCTTGGACGCCCGCCGTGACACCATGGACATCCGCTACAACATCGGCTATGTGCCGCAGCAACTCTCGATCGAGTCGGCGCTGACGGGCCGGCAGAACGTCGAATGGTTCGCCCGTCTCTATGACGTGCCGCGTCGACGGCGCAGAGCCAGGGTGGACGATGCGCTGGCCGCGATGAACCTCCTCGACGTCGCCGATGCGCTGGCCAGCACGTACTCCGGCGGAATGGTGCGTCGTCTCGAGCTCGCCCAGGCACTGGTGAACCGGCCGTCCCTGCTGATCCTCGACGAACCCACCGTGGGCCTGGATCCCATCGCTCGCGACGGGGTGTGGAACCAGGTGCAGAAGATGCAGGACCAATTCGGCATGACCGTGCTGCTCACCACCCACTACATGGAGGAGGCCGACGCCCTGTGTGACCGGGTGGCGCTGTTGCACCACGGGAAACTGCAAGCCGTCGGCACCCCCGGTGACCTCAAGGAAACCGTCGGTCCCACAGCCACTCTGGAAGACGTGTTCCGCCATTACGCCGGCTCGGCTCTCGATGACACCTCCCCGCAGGGCCTCAAAGAGATCCGCTCCAGCCGAAGGACGGCGCGCCGTGGCAACTGAACTGGTGCTGGCACCGCGAGGGGTGCGACGGCTGCGCGGAATCGCCCTGCGGATGGGCACGTTCGCCCTCGTCGAGCTGCAGAAGCTGCGCCATGACCGCTCCGAGCTGATCACCCGGATGGTGCAGCCGGCGCTCTGGCTGCTGATCTTCGGGCAGACCTTCAGCCATCTCGACGTCATAGACACCGGCTCGGTGTCCTATCTGGCGTTCCTGGCGCCCGGCATCATCGCGCAGTCAGCGCTGTTCATCTCGATCTTCTACGGCATCCAGATCGTGTGGGAACGCGACGCCGGGGTGCTGGCCAAGCTCATGGTCACCCCCGCTCCAGCATCAGCACTGGTGGCGGGAAAGTCGTTCGCGGCGGGGGTGCGTTCGGTGGCACAGGTGATCGGCGTGCTCGTCATTGCCTACCTGATGGGTGTCGCGCTCACCACGAACCCGCTGAAGATCCTGGCCGCCATGGCCGTGGTGGTGCTGGGCGCGGTGTTCTTCTCCTGCTTGTCCATCTCGCTGGCGGGGCTGGTGCGCAACCGCGATCGGTTGATGGGGATCGGCCAGGCAATCACCATGCCGTTGTTCTTCGCCTCCAACGCGCTCTACCCGGTGGACATCATGCCGCAGTGGCTGCGGTGGCTGTCCGCGGTGAACCCGCTGAGCTACGAGGTGAATGCGTTGCGGGGGCTGCTGATCGGTACGCCGTCGAACATGGCACTGGACATCGGGGTGCTGGTGGCGGCAGCGGTCCTTGGCATCGCCGTGGCCTCGGCGTTGCTACGCCGGCTGGTGCGCTGAGAGCCCGTCGACCACGTGCCGCACCACGAATTCGACCCGCCGCTGCGGTGACCACGGCACATGGGCGGTGCCCGACATCTGCACCGTGGCGCCGGTGCCGTAGGCCAGATCGTGCGGATGGATGTGCTGCGGGCAGTTGCCGTAAGCCTGATCCACATGAACCACCAACCGCTCGGCGGGCAGGGCATGCAGCGGGTCGTTGGTTCGCGGTGCCGTCGCGATCTGCAGGACATCGCCGTGGGCGTCCAGGAATCCGGGCGGTGCCGCCAACGACTGGTCAACACCGCATAACTGCGTAGGCTCAGGAACTTCTGCGCACCGCCGGACAGGTCGGCCGGGGCCAGCATCCCCTCGAGTCGCTGCGCCTGCAGCGCCACTCCCGCCACATGCTGCGCCGCGAGCTCACCCTCGTGGAATCCCCACTTCACGCGGTGTGCAACAGCAGCGGGAGACGCCGTCTTTTCGATCGAGTCACAAACGGTCGCAGCAAATCACTGGAGGCGTCAGAATGTGGCGGTGAACGAGGCGTCCCCGGCCAAAGCGGCCCTGCCCAATTACGTCCCACCCCCGCTCCCGCCATCCATCGGGTACAGCCTCAAGCGCCTCTTCCTGGGCAAGCCTCTGGTCACCGATCAGCTCAAGGACGAGAAGCTCTCGAATCGGGTTGCCCTCGGCGTGCTTTCACCGGACGCCATCTCCTCCAGTGCGTACGGCACCGAGGTAGTGCTGGTCGAGTTGCTGCCGTATGCGGCGTTGGCGTCGTTCGCACTGTTGCTGCCCATCACCGCGGCCATCCTGTGCATCCTGGTGTTGGTGGCCGCCGCCTACTGCCAGGTGGTGATGAAGTACACCAAAGCGGGCGGTTCGTATGTGGTGGCGCGCGACAACTTCGGCCCCCGGGTGGCCCAGGTGGCCGCCGCTGCGCTGATGATCGACTACGTCGTCACCGTCGCGGTGCAGGCCGCCGCGGGCACCGTCGCCGTCGTCTCCGCCATCCGGGTACTCGGGCCGTACAGCCTCGAGATCACCGTCGGCATCGTGTTGGCGATGTGCTTTGTGAACCTGCGCGGGCTCAAGGAGGCCGGCCGGCCGTTCGCGGTCCCGACGTACTTCTTCATCGTGATGATGACGACGATGATCGTCACCGGCGTGGTGCGCCACCTGATCTGGGGGCTGCCGAAGTACGACCCGACGACCATCGTCGGCGCCGTCCCGGTAGAGCACGCCGACGGCATGATCATGGGTGCGACAGTGCTGGTGCTGCTGCGGGCCTTCGCCAATGGCGGTGCCTCGCTCACCGGCGTCGAGGCGATCTCGAACACCGTCGGAGCCTTTCACGAACCCGCGGGCCGCAACGCCCGCAAGGTCATCATCGTGATGGCGTCGGTGCTGTTCTTCCTGTTGGCAGGTGTGGCGTTTCTGGCGTGGGCCACCTACGCCACCCCATACACGGCCGGTTATCCATCGGTGCTCTCGGAGATCGCCCGCGCCGTCTTCGGTCACGGCGCGGTGGGCCACATCTTGTACGGGTTGGTCCAGATTTCCACGGCGCTCATCTTGTTCACCGGAGCCAACACCAGCTTCAACGGTTTCCCGGCACTGGCCAACTACGTCTCCGAAGACCGGTTCCTGCCACGCCAGTTGGCCAAGCGTGGCCACCGACTGGTGTTCTCCAACGGCATCATCCTGCTGACCGTGCTGTCGGTGGCGCTGCTGATCGGCACCGGCGGATCGGTGAGCGCCCTGGTGCCGTTCTACGCCATCGGCGTGTTCACCGGCTTCGCCATGGCCGGCTTCGGTATGGCCAAGCATCATCACGCGCACCGCGAAGGCTCCTGGCGCCACAAGTTCGCCATCTGCTTGTCAGCCGGTGTGGTGTCGACAATCGTGGTGCTGATCTTCGCGATCGCCAAGTTCACCGAGGGCGCGTGGCTGGTGGTGGTGATCTTCCCGATCCTGGTGTTCATCCTGATGCGTCTGAACCGCGAATACCGCGCCGAGGCAGCAATTCTGGAGTCCGTCCGCGGCAGGAGCCCGATGCAGGACTACGAACGGTTACGAGTCTTCGTATTGGTGGCGTCGCTGGATCTGGCGTCGTTGGAGGCGCTGCGCTACGGTCGCGGGCTGGAGGCCGACGAGTTCACCGCCGTGCACTTCAACATCGACGAGGCACACACTGAGCTGCTGCTCAAGAAGTGGGTGTACTTCGGCATGCAGACCCCGCTGCGCATCATCGAGTGCCCCGATCGCCGATTGATCAGGGCCGCACAGGAACTCGTCACCGCAGCAGCCAACGAGCAGCCGGGAACCATGGTGACGATGTTGCTGCCGCGACGTAGTTACGCACCGCTGATCGGGTTCTTCCTGCACGACCGCACGGCAGACCGGATCGCGCGGGCGGTCAGCCGACTACCTTTCGCGGTGGCCACCATCGTGCCCTACGACGTGAGGTCCAAGATCCGCCAGACGTTCCCCGACCGTTTCGAGGAACGCATCACCCGGGAACTGGAGAAGGTGCAGTCTCGGGTCGAGGGCAAGCCCGAAGCCGAGCGGCCTGCCACCACCCCTCAGGTGATCACCGTCGACAATCTGGTCAGCGGCCTGCAGGCCACCGTCGAGGGCGAGGTGCTGCGCATCGAGGAGAAGGTGCGCGACGGCGAACCCCTGCGGATTCTTGTGCTCGGTGACGACAGCGGCGAGCTCAACGTGCTGTTCAACCTGGGCCGCGGTGACGATCTCGCAGTGGGACAACAGCTTCGGCTGACGGGCAAGGCCCGCCAGTCCGGCACGCGGGCGATCTTCCTCGAGGATCCTGCGGTGACGGTGCTGGAGCGCGACTGACCCCCACCTCCGAATAGTCCAGGATTGACAAATCGTTGGGTTTTCCCAACACTTGTTTGTGTGAGTCCGGTGAAGCGGGGAAATGCTCTCCCCATCCACAACCGAATCCGCGTGCTGCGCGCCGAGCGTGGCATGAGCCGGGCCGACCTGGCGGACCTCATCGAGGTCAATCCGCAGACCGTCGGCGCGCTGGAACGAGGCGATCACTACCCCAGCCTGGACCTGGCGTTCCGCATCTGCGACGTGTTCGACCTGCCTGTCGAGGCGGTCTTCTCACGCACCGCGTTCACACCGCTGTCCGCCGAGGTATACCGACGCACCCCCGCCAGAGGAGGCGAATCCGATGACCGAACTGCTTGACCGCTACCAGACCTACCGCACCGCACGATTCCTCAAACATGAACGCACATGGGCGAATTCGCTGCCCGGTTGGCGAACCCGCAGCCGAAGGCGACTGCTGGTCGGCGCATTGGCGGCGACGCTCGCGTTCATGGCCGTGGTGAGTGTCATGTGCGCCTTCGGCGTGCAGTGGGCTCCGCTGCTGTGGTTGCCGGCCTGCCTGGCATTCTTGCCGCTGTGGATTGCTCTGCAGATCGTCTCAGGACGACGAGGCGACGCCCCTGAGGGAGTCCTCGACGAGTTCGAGATCGCCCAGCGCAACAGCGCCCGCTCCATCGGGCTGACCATCACCCAGAATTTGGTGTTGCTGGTGGCCTTCTACCTGATCTTCGGTTCGGTGATCACCGGAGGCGCCGATCAGAACATGGCGTACGCAGGTGGATTGATGGCGCTGACGGCACTACTGGCCGGTGGCTGCTCACCGGCGATGATCCTGGGCTGGAGCAGGCCCGATCCCGAACCGGAGGACGTGGGAAGCGCCTGATTCCCGTACCGGACTCCTCCACCGTTTGACGAGGCGGCCCCGGCGATCCGGGCGCGATTGACAGCGTCACCTGGCACCATGACCCGGTGATCACACCTGCTCATCGTCTGAAAGTGATGTCCGGGCGCGACCCGCACGAGGCGCACCGCGTGGCCACTCCGCTGGAGTTGTTGTTCGACCTGACGTTCGTCATCGCCTTCGGGGTGTCGGCGTCGGAGCTGGCACACATGCTGGCGGAGAACCACGTCGGCACCGGGCTGATCGGTTTCGCCTTCTCCACGTTCGCCATCAGCTGGGCGTGGATCAACTTCAGCTGGTTCGCCTCTGCCTACGACACCGACGACTGGGCGTACCGGCTGACCACCATGCTGCAGATGGTGGGCGTTGTTGTTCTGGCACTGGGCATTCCGCCGGTGTTCTCCTCCATCTACGAGGGAAGCCACGTCGACAACCGCGTCATGGTGGCCGGCTATGTGGTGATGCGGGTGGCGATGATCCTGCAATGGCTGCGCGCGGCCCGGCAAGACCCGACCCGTCGCCGGGCATGCTTGACCTACGCCATCTCGATCACCGTCGCGCAGGTGGGCTGGATCGCGGTCATCATCCTCAATACCTCAGTGCCCGTGACGTTCCTGTTGGTGGGTCTGATGACACTTGTGGAGATGTCGGGACCGTGGCTGGCCGAGAAGCGGATGGGCGGCACCCCCTGGCACCCGCACCACATCGCCGAGCGGTACGGCCTGCTGGTGATCATCGCCTTGGGTGAGGGCGTCATCGGCACGGTCGCATCGCTGACCGCCGTGGTGCACGAGCAGGGGTGGACCTTCGACGCGGTGTCGGTGACCATCGCCGGCATCGGGCTGACCTTCGGCATGTGGTGGGTGTACTTCGTCATCCCCACCGCGGATCTGCTGCACGCCAACCGCGAGCGCTCGTTCCCGTGGGGCTATTCGCACATCCTCGTGTTCGGTTCCATCGTCGCCACCGGCGCCGGACTACACGCCGCGGCGTACTACCTGGAGCACCATTCGACGCTGGATTCGATGTCGACGGTGTTGTCGGTGGCCATTCCGGTGGGCGTTTATCTGCTCTTGATCTGCGCGCTGTACATCCTGCTGGTAGGCAGGTTCCACCTCTTCCATGCGGCATTGCTGGCACTGACCGCGGTGGTGTTGGGGGCAGCGGTGGCAATGGCCGCCGCGGGCGTGGATATGGCCATCTGCCTGCTTGTTGTCACCCTGGCCCCGGCCGTGACGGTGCTCGGTTACGAACTGGTGGGCCACCGGCGCGCCACCGCGGCACTCGCGCACCACTGAGGCCTTGACCGGGGCCGACGCGCCCGGTGCCGGTAACAACCGGGTGACGATTGGGCCTCCGGGCAGACACCCAATCGTTGTCCAACCGCGACAGCCGAAACGGGTTTCCCGGGCGGTGCGACCGGAAACCACATGATTCACTTTCGTCACACGAGTAACAAGCTTGTAAGTCACTGAGTCATGGAGGAGCCCAGTCGTGAAGTTCGTAGAGAAGTTGCGCGGGACGGCAAAGCGGCTGGCGGTCGCAGGCGTCGCAGCCGCCGCGCTGCCCGGCCTGATCGGGTTCGCCGGTGGGTCGGCGACCGCCGGGGCCTTCTCCCGGCCAGGTCTTCCCGTCGAGTACCTCATGGTGCCGTCCCCGTCGATGGGACGCGACATCAAGATCCAATTCCAACCGGGCGGCAACAAGGCCGTCTACCTGCTCGACGGCCTGCGTGCCCAGGACGACTTCAACGGCTGGGACATCAACACCCCCGCGTTCGAGTGGTTCGAGAACTCGGGTCTGTCGGCGATCATGCCGGTGGGCGGGCAGTCCAGCTTCTACGCCGACTGGTACCAGCCGTCGCAGGGCAACGGCCAGAACTACACCTACAAGTGGGAGACGTTCCTGACTCAGGAGCTGCCCACTTGGCTGGAGGCCAACCGTGGCATCTCGCGGACCGGTAATGCGGCCGTCGGTCTGTCGATGGCGGGTTCCGCCTCGCTGACGCTGGCCATCTGGCATCCGCAGCAGTTCATCTACGCCGCCTCGCTGTCGGGCTTCCTGAACCCGTCCGAGGGTTGGTGGCCGACGCTGATCGGGATGGCGATGAACGATGCCGGCGGCTTCAACGCCAACAGCATGTGGGGTCCGTCCTCGGATCCGGCGTGGAAGCGCAATGACCCGATGGTCAACATCGAGCGCCTGGTGGCCAACAACACCCGCATCTGGATCTACTGCGGCACCGGTAGCCCGTCGGACCTGGATGCCGCGGGCAACATCGGCAACCTGATGGCCGCGCAGTTCCTGGAGGGCTTCACCTTGCGCACCAACCTGGCCTTCCGCGACAAGTACATCGGCTCGGGCGGCCGCAACGGTGTCTTCAACTTCCCGTCCAACGGCACCCACAGCTGGGGCTACTGGGGCCAGCAGTTGCAGCAGATGATTCCGGACATGCAGAAGGTGCTCAACGCGCCGCAGCCTGCCGCCTGATCTGACCGCACGACAAGCGGCCCCTGCATAGGCAGGGGCCGCTTTCGTGTTCCGTGTCTCGACACGTAAACGGTTGCGCCGTTGGGCGGCGTGTCGTCGCAACTGTTTACGTGTCGAGCAGCTCAGTCAGCCAGGCGCTGACGCAAACCCGTCGCCCGCACCACGCGACGGTCCAGCGCCGCCCGCACCCCGGCCTCGGTGCCCACCACCCGTACCCGCATCTTGGCGCGGGTGATGGCGGTGTAGAACAACTCTCGGGTCAGCAGCCGCGAGTCCTCCGGCGGCAACAGCACCGTCACCTCGTCAGCCTGACTGCCCTGACTCTTGTGAATGGTCATGGCGTGCATGGTCTCGACATCGGCGAGTCGGCTGGTCGAGAAGTCCGCCATGCCGGCAGCACCGCCGATCACCACCCGCAGGTGATCGCCGTCGCGCACCGTCACACCGGTGTCACCGTTGTACAGCCGCAGCCCGTAGTCGTTCTCGGTGACCAGCACCGGTCGCCCGGCATACCAATCAGCCCAGCGACCCTCGCCGGTTTCCTCGGACAGCCAGCGCTCGATCTGCCGGTTCCAGTGCCGCACGCCGTGCGGGCCGTCGCGGTGTGCACACAGCAACCGGTGAGAATCCAAGGCCGACAGCGCCGCTTGCGACTCTCCCCGCAGTGCGGCGGCCCGCACATCCAGAGCGTGTCCCACCAGGACGTCACGCAGCTGCGTGGACGGCTCCTCGAGGTACTCGATGTGCTCATTGCCGGAGCGCAGCACGGACAGCACCTCGTCACCGTCTCCGCGTCGCACCGCGTCGGCCAGGGCACCGATGGACTCGCCGAACCGGTGCGACGTGTGCAACGCGGCAACCTGCAGGTCGCCGCGCGCACCGAGCCCGTCCACCAGGTCGGCCAGCACCGCCCCGGCCTCCACCGAGGCCAGTTGGTCGGGATCGCCGACGAGGATCAACCGTGTTGCCGGACGGATGGATTCGAGCAGCCGGGCCATCATGGTCAGCGGTACCATCGACGTCTCGTCGACGACGATGACGTCGTACGGCAGCCGGTTGGACCGGTTGTGCTCGAATCTGCCGGAGTTCTTCCGCGAGCGTCCCAGCAGCCGGTGCAGGGTGACGGCGTGCAGACCGGACAGTCGTGCCCGGTCCTGGGGTTCGAGGTGGTCGATCTGCGTCTGGACCGCCTGCTGCAACCTGGCCGACGCCTTGCCGGTAGGGGCGGCCAGCGCGATCCGCGGCCTGGTTCGCCCGGTCAATTCGGCTTGCTCGGCCAGCAGGGCCAACAGGCCGGCCACCGTGGTGGTCTTGCCGGTGCCCGGACCGCCGGTGAGCACAGTCGTCCACTGCGACAGCGCAATCTGCGCAGCGGCCCGCTGTTCGGGGAACTTCTGCGCCGGGAACACCCGGTCCAGTCCGGCCGTCAGCGCCGCTGCATCCACCGGCACCTTCTGGCCGCGGGTGGCCAGCAGATCGGCACACACCTGCTCTTCCTCACGGAAGTAGCGGTCCAGGTACAGCAGGTGGTCGCCGAACAGTCGCAGTACCGGCGGGGTGCCCAGCAGCGGGCTGGCCCGCACCGCGCTCAGCCACGCCGAGATCTCCGGCCACGGCACATCGACCTCGGTGTCCGCCGCGACAGTGGACAGATCCACACACACCGACCCGTAACGCAACCCGCGGACCGCCAAAGCGGCTGCCAGCGCCACGGTCTCATCTGTCTCACCGGCCAGTTGCGTCAGCCGCATCGCCACGTGGACATCCGCGGCTTCGAGCACACCGGCGTTGTTGAACTCGTGCAGCAGTCCCCGGGCGCCGTTGACGCGCCGCCAGTCGTAGATGTCCTCGACGGTCACTGAGTCACCCCGTCCAGCAGATCCGAGATGGCGATCACCAGCGCCGCGGGAGGCAGCCAGCTGAACACCCCCGCGGGGTGCCCGTCGTAGGCCGGAGTGTCAGCGCCGCACATCCCGCGCAGGAACAGGTACAAAACGCCGCCCAGATGCCGCTCGGGCTGGTACCCGGGTTGGCGCCACCGCAGGAATCGGTGCAGCACAACACAGTACAGCAGCGCCTGCAGCGGGTAGTCGGAGTGCACCATCGCAGCGGCCAGCTGGTCAGGGGCGTAGTCGGCGGCGGTCAGCGGCCGGCTCGCATCGCCCAGGCGGTTGGTCTTGTAGTCCACCACCAGGTAGCGAACGTCGTCGCCGTCACGGATCCGCAGCACCGCGTCGATGGAGCCGCTGAGATACCCGCGCAGCGACTGCCCGCCGAGCAACGGCCCGGCGAGCCGCTCGGCGTACACCGCCATCGGATCCCCCGTGGGTAGATGGCGCCGCACCAGCACACCGACGTCAGCAAGAGTCGGCTCCACACCACAACCGACGTCGCCGCCGGCCAGCGGCATCTCGAACTCCATCTCGCACAGTCGATCTGACAGAGGCACATCACGCAGGGTGGCTCCGGGCGCCAGGGGACCCAGCGGCGTCGCGTGGACCGCAACCAGCGCGTCGGCCACCTCCTGCGCCGTCGCCTCCACACCCCACCACGACGAGTGCCGGTCCACCTCGGCAGCCAGTTCGGCCGCCAGGTCCTCGGCGTCCGGGTTCGCGGTCTCCAGGACCGCGTGCACCAGGGATCCGAAGGCCGTCCCGCCGGGGAGCGCGTCCATGGGGGAGATGACGCCGGCTCCCACCGCCGCGGCCGGTGTCACCGGAACCTCCTCCACCTCATCGTCTTTGGCAGCAACTTCCGGTTCGCTTCCGACACCTCCAGGCTCGGTCCAGGCCGCCCGGATGAGTCCCGAGTACGACGTGCGCCTCCAACCGGTGTCGATGGCCCGGTGAAAATGCCGCACCGCGAGATCGGTGCGGCACTCGGCGACCGGGACCGCCGGTGCCACGCCGATCACCGATTCCTCCACCACCGGGCCGCCCAGTTCCGACCAGGCGCCGAAGCAGGCCAAGGCCTCGGTATCGGAGATGCCGCGCCCGCAGATGTCGGGCACCTCGGCATCACCCTTGCCGCGACCACGTAGTAGTCGTGAAAGGCCGGCGTTCACCTCGTCTTTGGTGGGCGCCCACCAGGTGATCACCTGCGACTGCGCCCGGGTGAGCGCAACGTAGGCCAGGCGCAGCCGCTCCTGGGTGTCCTCGGCGCGGGCAGCGTCGGCGGCATCACCGAAGTCGCGGGCCGTCTCCCCGCCGATGAACGTGCAGCGGCGGCCGTGCTCGTCGTGGTAGGTAACCACATCATCGGTACCGACGTAGCGGTTGAAATGAAACGGCAGGTAGACGATCGGGAACTGCAGTCCCTTGCTGGCCCACACCGTCATGATCTGTACGCCGGCGGCATCGCTGTCCAGGCGCCGGTTACGTTCGGCAATACGGGCTTTCGACCCTCCGTCGGTGCACTGCTCCCGTAGCCAGTCCCGCAACGCGGGTATACCGAGCCTGCGCTGGTGCGCTACGTCGAGTAGCAGTTCGCCGACATGCGCCAGGTCGGTCATCAGCCGCTGACCGCCGCGACGGCCCAACACCCGTCGGCTCAGCCCGGCGACGTTCGCGGCTTCGAACACCGCGGCGATACCCCGTTCGCGGGCATGGTCGGTCCACTGCCGGATGGTCGCGGCCACTCGGTCGGTGAGCGACTCACCTTGTTGGGCAAGGTCTTCGACTGTATATCCGAAGAACGATGTGGCGGCCGCGGCGCGCACCAGCGAGCTGCGGTGGGTCTGGTCGAAGGCGTTGAGCAGCGTCAACCATTCGGCAGCAGCCTCCGAGGCGAAGATGTTGGAGTCACCGGTGTACACCGCCGCCACACCCACGTCCGCCAGCGCGCTCTGGCAGCGGCGGGCGTCGGCATGGCTCTCCACGATCACCGCCAGGTCACCAGCACGCAGCGGTCGGCCGTCGAAGGTGGCCCCGGAGGTCAGCGTGGCGGCGATATCGGCGGCCATGTCGGCGGTGACGTGGTTGCGCACCTCTTCGATGGGGATGTTCTGGGTGCGTGAATACCCCAGCGTGTCACGGGAGACCACGCGTAACCGCCACGGTGCATTGTGCGGTGCGCCGGCCAGTCGGTGCCCGACGTGCGCGGCGTCGACATCGTGCACGACGATCTCCGGGTCACCAAGCGCAGCGCCGCGCAGCACCGCCTGCAACCGCTCCACCAGCGCGCTGTCGCTGCGCCAGTTGGTGGCAAGGGTGAATTTCTTTCCGGCAGTGCGTGACGCCTCGAGATAGGCATCGATGTCACCACCGCGGAACGCGTAGATGGACTGTTTGGGGTCACCGATCAGGACCAGGGTGGCGTGACCGCGGAAGGCACGGTCCACCACCTGCCACTGCACCGGGTCGGTGTCCTGGAACTCGTCGATCATCACGATGCGCCAGCGTCGCCGCATCCGCTGCCGGGCCGGCGAATCGTCCGGCTCCAGTGCGTCGGCGAGCCGGGACAGCAGGTCGTCGAAGTGCAGGATACCGAGCCGACGTTTGCGAACCTCCAACTCAGTCAGCACATCCCGGGCGAACTCGACCCGGGCATGTGCCAGCGATCCCGGGTCGGCTTCAACCGGGCGCAGTTCGGTGCCGGCCTTCTCGACCACCGACCTGGCCAGTTTCAGGGCCGCCTCGTGGTCGAAGGGAGGAATGTCGGCCTGTCCTCCGAAACGCCGCAGGTACACGTCGTCGACGATCTCGCGGACCAGCTCACCGAGGTCCTCCACCAGAGACACTCCGGCGTCGCTGTCACCGGCCACCCCGAGAGAGGTCAGTACCAGTCGGCAGAACTCGTGGGTGGTGGCGATGGTGGCGGAGTCGAACTCCGCCAGCGCATTCCGCAGCCGAGCCTGGCGGAGCACCAACTCTTCGGGGCTACCGGTCAGCAGGTGGGCAATCAGGTCCGTGCGGTGCACGTGCGCCCCGTCGAACGCGGCGACCACGGCCACGATCTGCTCACGCACGCGCTCTCGCAGTTCCGCGGTGGCCGCGCGACTGAAGGTGATCAGCAGCATGTCGTCGAGGGTGGCGTCGGTCTCGGCCAGGTAGCGGGTGACCAAGCCGGCCAGCACAAAAGTCTTGCCGGTGCCTGCGCTGGCTTCCAGCACGGTCGTCGACTCCGGTTGCGGCAGCGGACCCAGCAGGTCGAAAGGTTCGATCATCGCCGCCTCCGCTCGGCAGCAAGCAACGGCGACCACAGCCGGACAGCGAACGCCCCCAGCCGGGTGTCCTCACCGTCGACCTCCTCACCCGGACGTGGCGGGACCGTCAGCGCCGCGAACGGCGCCGGCGGTCCACCCCACACCCGGATGTGCGCGACGTCGTCCTGGTCGCCTCCGTATTTGTTCCGCCAGGTGCGCTGCGCGGCAGGCCACGGGTCACGGTGGCGGAACCGGTTCTCGGCCCATGTGTAGGACGTGCGGACCGGCAGCGGCAACGGCTCGGTGAGACCCTGGTCATACAGGGCCACAAGGTCTTTCAGCGCAGTTTGCGGCCCCTCGGCGGGCACGCCGAGGATCCGGGTCGACACACCCTCGCCGGCCCGGCCGGTGCAGACCGCAGTCCAGTCGTGCGCCGGCTCGGCCATGGCCAGTGCCAGGATGCGCACCCATGGTTCCAGCAGGTGTCTGCCGTCCAGTCGCGAGAAGGTGGTGGCCACCACGGTGGTGCCGTACACGGGTGTGACGGTGCCGGTGAGCCTGCGGCCGTCGCCGAGGTCGACGTCGATGTCCACGGCTTGTGGTGTCAGCTCACGATAGGGGGCATCGGCCCGCGCCAGCATCTCGGCCTGGTCGCGGATGCCCTTGGCCAGTCGCCAGCCGAGCTGACCGGGAGGCAGTGTGCCGCGGCGCCATTCGGAGTGCAGCACCCACTGCTGGTCTTTCCCGGCGCGCAGGTCGCTCAGCATCTGCTCGCCAACCTGCCAGCGCTGCAGCCCGTCGAGTTCGATGGGCATGGCATCCTCGATGCTGTCCTCGTCGCGGGGCAACGCCATGTCGAGGGTGCGGAAGAAGCCGCGAACCGGGTTCTTCACGAACGAGATCAAATCTGCCAAGGCGATGTCCCCGGTGCCCCGTGGCAACAGCGGCCCGTCCGGGAACGGCCGAGATTCGGTCAGTGCACCCGATGCCGCCGTTGCGGCGGTGAGCACGGTCGGGTCGAAGGTGAACGGGGTGGGGACTCCGAGTGCGCCCGGGGTGACGTTGCGGATGTCGAAGGGCTGCAACGGATGTGTCACCAGGATGCGGTCCCGCACAGGTGCGCTCGTGGTCTGGTCCAGGGCGTCGAGCACCTCGGCCAGCGGCACCGCGGGTGGGCGGCGGTGCCCGCTGATCTCGTCGGCGCCGGTGTAGGTGACCACCAGCCTCTCGGTGGCCGACATCACCGCGTCGAGCAGCAGTTGCCGGTCTTCTGACCGGATGTCGCGTTCGCCGGTCATCGGCCGGCGCGCCAGCGCGTCGTCGCCGTCCACCAGGTCGATGCGGGGAAACACCCCGTCGTCGAGCCCGACCAGGCACACCACCCGGTGCGGGATGGAGCGCATGGGCACCATGGTGCACACCGTCAGAGTCCCGGTGCGGAAGTTTGCCCTGGTGGGTCGACCCGCAAGCTGGCGGTGCAGTAGTGCACGAACATCGTTGAGCTGCAGAGGGATATCGGCATGACTGGCGGCGCGGTCCAGGATGTCGGCGAACTCGCGCTGCAGCTGCCCGCTCTGCCAGCTGTCGTCGCCGTCGGCGCGGGTGAGCAGCCCCACCCCATCGCGCAAGGTGTCCACCCACTCCCGCAGCGGCCGCGTCCCGGCCAGCCCGTCGATCACCGTCGTCAATCGGTCCACGAATTCGGCCAGCCTGCCCGCCAATTCGACCTTGTTGGAGCCCACGTCGTCCAGCGGCAGGGTGGTGGACAGCCACGCCTGGGCGTCGTCGGACATCGCCACCCCGGCCAGCACCCGGTCGATGCCGAACCGCCAGGTGTTCTGCACGTAGGCGTCCAGACCGAAGCGTGCGCGGTGGGCTTTGTCGATCCCCCAGCGGATCCCGGAGTCTCGCACCCACGCGGTCACCGATTCCAGGTCGTCGTCGGTGAACCCGAACCGGGCCCGCACCGGAGCGGCTTCGGCCAGGTTCAGCACGTCGGAGGCGCTGGCCCGGGCATCGGCCAGCGTCAGAACCTGGTCGGCCACTCCCAGCAACGGATTGGTCTGCACCAGAGCACGATCGGCGAGCCGCACCCGCAACCGGTGTGCCGGATGCAGGTCGCCGGCCACCTCACCGAGGCCGAAGCCCGCGACGATCAGCGGCGCAAACGTCTCGATATCCGGACACATCACCAGGATGTCGCGGGGTTCCAGCGTCGGGTCGTCGGCGAGCAGCCCCAGCAGCACCTCTCGCAGCACGTCGACCTGGCGTGCGGCGCCGTGGCAGCTGTGCACCTGGACCGAGTGGTCGTTGTCGGCCAGGGTGCGGCCCCTCGGGGCGACGGCGTTGGCGGCGATGTCCGACTGCAGCCAGCCGAGCAGGGTCTCGGGCCGGTCCACTCCGGGACAGTGCTGATCGGTGGTCGCGTCGGGCAGGCTGCGGCGCAGTTCACGCAGGTCGCGGCCCAAGGTGGCCAGCAGCGGATGCCTTGCGTCACGATGACTTTCGTCGACAGCACGCGGCACCGACCCGCGGGAACCGGAGAACGCGGCCCACAGGGCGTCACTGGCGTGCGGCAGCCACAGGTGTAGGTCGTGGTGGGTGGCCAGCGCCTCCAGCAGTTCCAGGTCGGTGGTCGACAACCGGGTGTGCCCGAACAGCGACAGCCGTTCCGGGAGGCGGGCGGGGGCGTCATACAGGCGGGTCAAGGCGTCGACGTGTCGGTGCACCGGCGTGGGTACGGGCATCTGCGCACACAGTGCCCGCCACAGTTCGGGCTGCCAACTGAGGTCGCTGTCGACGGTGCCGGCTCCGCGGTTCCATTCGGCCAGCATCTGGGGCCGCTGGGCGGCGTAGGACGCGAACAGTGATGCCAGCCTGCGGGCGGTGGCATAACGGCGGCCCTGGCGTAGCGCTGCTTCGTCGCCGCTGTCGAAGTGTCCGAGGTGAGTGGCCAGCGGTCGACACCACGGCTGGTCGAGATTGGCGTCGATGACATCGAGCAGCGGCCACACCAGTGCGTCCGGGGCCCAGGGGTCCTCGTCGGCGGTATCGGTGATCTCCGCAATCAGGGACCGAGGCGAGCGGAACGCCACCCCGGCGCACACCCCGTCGGAGCGTTCTCCACGGCCCAGCACGTGGGCCAGACGCTGGCTGAGCCACCGCTCGACACCGCGTGCGGGCACCAGCACCAGTTCCTCGGCGAACGGGTCGGGCAGCGGCGTACTCAGCAGTTCACCGAGGCCGTCGGCCAGCAGGTCGGTGCGTTCAGCGCGGTGAAGGTGCAGTGCCATCGTCGGCAAAACTACCGACCGCGCCTCCCGACTAGGTAACCGGAGTCCATGCCACGGGTAGTCGTTTGATCCCGTGGATGAAGGCCGATTTGAGGATCGCCGGTTCCTCGACGGCGGCGATGTCCGGCACCCGCGTGCGCAGCTCGTCGAACGCCACCCGCAGTTCTCGGCGCGCCAGGTTCGCGCCCAGGCAGAAGTGCACTCCGCCACCGCCGAAGCCCAGTTGAGGGTTGGGATCGCGGGTCACGTCGAACATCCACGGATTGACGAACTTTCGTTCGTCACGGTTGGCGGAGTTGTACCACATGGACACCTTGTCGCCGGCCTTCATGGCGACGCCGCCCAGTTCGATGTCGCGGGTGAGATTGCGGCGCATGAAGATCACCGGCGAGGCCCAGCGGACGATCTCCTCGACTGCGGTGGGGGCCACGGCGTCGAAGTCGTTCCACCAGATCTCACGTTGTTCGGGGTAACGCGACAGCGCCACCATGCCATGGCTCATCGCGTTGCGAGTGGTCTCGTTGCCGGCCGCCGACAGCAGGATGAAGAACGAGGCGATCTCCTCCGAATGCAGGCTTTCGCCGTCGACCTCGGCGTGCACCAGGTTGGACGTCAGATCCTCGGTGGGCTGCGCCCGCCGCGACTCCGCCAGCTCGATCCCGTACATCGCAAGATTGGTGCCCGCTGCCACCACTTCCTCGAAATCGTGCGCCACTTCGGGATCACCGGCACCCAGCAGGACGGTGGTCCACTGGAAGATCTTGGGCTCGTCCTCCTCGGGAATGCCCATCATGTCGCAGATGATCTGCAGCGGCAGCGGCCCCGCCATGGCCGTCACGAAGTCGGCCTGCCCGTCCGGATGCTCGGCGATCAAGGTGTCCACCAGCCGTCGCGCCCGGTCACGGACGCTTTGTTCGATGCGGGTGAGCACCTTCGGGGTGAAGGCACGGTTGACGATGCAGCGCAGGCGTTGATGGCGGGGGTCGTCGAGGTTGATCATCGAGCCGAGGAACTCGGCGAGCTCGACGGCGGTGTCGTTGAGCGCGGTGGAGGTGGGCACCGAGCTGAAGATGTCGGGGTGCCTGCTGGCGTGGTGGACGTGCTCGTACGACGCCAGCGCCCAGTGTCCGGGGCCGGTGGGGAAACCCGGGACCTCGGGCACCTCGTGGAAGGTGATCGGAGCCTCGCGGCGCAGGGTCGCGAACGCGCCGTCGCGGATATCGTCGTCCATGGCCCAGAAGTCGAGTTGGTCCAGGCGGACCTCCGACAGCGGCACGTATGGCGGCGGCGTTCCGTTCTCGCGGTGGGCCAAACCGGTCGGTCCGATGGTTGCAGTCATGGCGACCCCCTTCACCACGAGTGTGACATTGGTCACTATGGCGGGTCTAGAGTAGTTCGCTACCTCAACTTCTGTCACACGCGTAACAGCAGCCAGCGGATAGTTTTCTCGTGAATTACCGGCGTGTCGTTCAGAAATTTCACAAAAACGGAGGTAAAGGGGTTCGCGAGACAGGGGCGAAAACGTCTGCGACTCTCTTTGCGTGACGCCACGCCTACGCCGCCAGGAGCGCTCCGTCGTTGCGGTCGCTGTCACCGTGATGGTGGCGGCGGCGACGGTTGTCGGCGTCAGTTCACTACACCGCGCCCGCGTCGCGTTCGACGAGGAACACGCCCGGTCCTTCGCCGTCGGCGACTGCGTGGTGGTGCCGTCCGATGAGCCCAATCACGTTCAGGCGAGGAAGGCTTCGTGCATCGAGGACCCGAGCTACGTCGTCGGCGCCACCGTCGCCGCCGGCGATGAGTGCCCGACGCCGGAATACCAGCGCTTCGATCGTGACGTGGCCGACGAGGCCACCGCCGGGTTGTGCCTGGTGCCCAATCTGTTGGCCGAACACTGCTACCTGATGCAGCTTCCGTTCGGTGCCCTGCAACTTGCCGATTGCGCGACGGCAGAACCCAATCCGGCCGGTGGTGTGCTGGTGCAGGTGAACCAGCGCTACGAAGTGCACGACAGGCAGATGTGCCCGGACGTCGGCAACCAGTTCGTCTGGCCCTACCCGTCGCCCGAGCGCACCTACTGCACCGAGACCATCTTCTAGGCCGATATCTCTTCCAACACCGTCTGCCGCGTCTCCGGCAACGCGAAGACAGCGATCAGCGAGCCGATGACGAACAACACTGCACTGCAGGTGAATACGACAGCAGTGCCGTTGCTGGCGATCACCATCGGCACCACGACGGGCCCGAATATCGACCCCAGCCGGCCCGCCGCGGTGGAACTGCCCATCCCGATGGCGCGGGCACGGGTGGGGAACAGCTCCGGGGTGTAGGCAAAGATCGACGAGAACATCCCGAAGAAGAAAAACTGCAGGAACGACCCCGCGATGATCAGTTCGGTGACACCGGAGGCGTTTCCGTAGGCGAAGGCGGCGACGGCCGAGCTCAGCGTAAAGCCCACCAGGCACGTTTTCCGGCCCACCACTTCGATCAAGTATGCGGCCGTGAGGAATCCCGGAATGCCCCACAGCGCCATCACCACGATATACCCGACTGATTTCACCATGTCGAAACCGCTGTCGGCCAACAGCTTGCCCAACCACGTCGTCAGACCGTAGTAGCCGCCCAGCAGGCAGAACCACATGGCCCAGCTGGCAATGGTACGGCGGCGGTATGCAGAAGTGAAAAGCGCACGCAATCCCGCCTTTTCACCGTTTTCTGCGACCTGGACAACCACGGGCTCTGGCAGCGACTTGCCATGGGCCTGTTCGGTGCGACGTTCGAGGGTGTCGAGCACCGCCGCGGCGTCGTCGTGCCGTCCGCGCGAGACCAGCCAGCGCGGCGACTCCGGCAGATTGCGCCGCACGATCAACGCGACGATGGCCAACACCGACTGCATGACGAAAAAGCCGCGCCAGCCCAGGGTGGTGGTGAGCAGGACAAACGACAGCACGCCGGCCAGGATGAAGCCCACCGGCCAGGTGCCCTCCATCAGCGCGACGTAGCGCCCGCGTTTGGCCGACGGCACGAACTCGGAGAGAAGTGCTGCGGCAACGGGAAATTCAGCGCCCATACCGATGCCGAGCAGGAAGCGGAAGGATGCCAGGCTGGCGAAATCCCAGGAGCACGCCAACAACAGGCTCGCGGTGCCCCACACGATGATGCTGTATTTGAAGACCGCCAACCGGCCGAAGCGGTCGGCCAGCAGCCCGGCCCCCACCGCGCCGATGAACATGCCCGCGAAGGTGGCGCTGCCCACCAGTCCTGCTTGTGCCGCGCTGAGCCCGAACTCACGACTGATCGGCGCCAGCAGGAATGTCAACGCACCGAGGTCGATCGAATCGAACAACCATGCGGTCGCGATGACCAGGAACAGGCCGCGTTGATAGCGCGTCCACGGCAGGCGTTCCAGGCGGGCGGAGACCTCCGCGGTGGTGAGCCGTTGGGAGTGAACTGCCGTGGGCAGGGTGGGATCCATGGGGTGACCTTCCGTGTTCAGTAACGTCACCACTTCAACTGGTGACGGGAAGATCATCAGGACGCACAGCGTCACCTGTCAAGCAGGTGACGTTTCGGGGAAGTAAAGCTTCTAAGCCCGCTCGCGCTTACGTGCGCGGTAAGCCGCGGCCTTGACTCTGTTGCCGCACTCGTCCATGCCACACCAGGTGCGTCGCATGCCGCGTGACCGGTCCAGATAGATGCGGGTACAGGTGGGACGACCACACTCCTTCATGGGCGCATCGACATCGGCGAGTACAACGGCCGCAGAGCGGGCCACCTCCGCCAACGCTGCCCGCGCTCCCCCGGCGCGCGTCACGCCGTCGCTGGTCAGCTCTATACCGAAGCCTGGCTGCACGGCCCAGCGGTTTACAGATACCAGGTCATCGGCATCAAAGGGAGATCCCGACACTCGCGCGGCGGCCAGTCGGTAGATAGCCTCGCGCAGCATCAACGCGGCGCCGAATACCTCCGAATCCACCCGGATACCTGCCGGCATCTCTCCGGTTTCGGCGAACCAACGGGCCAGCGCATCGGCGTCGGGCAGCAGTTCTTCGGGCTCGGTGCGGCGCCATTTCCTAGTGCCCGCGAGATCCAGCCCGAGGTTTCCGCTCACGAAGACGAACTCCACATCACCATCTTGACCGGTGACGCTCGATCAGGCAAACTTCGTCACCGGTTCAGCTGGTTACTATCGAAGGAGCGCCGCCGTGCTGACACGCGACGACTATCTCTACTTCACCGACCGCGCCCTGGACGGGATGGCCTCGCTCGTGGCCGAGTTGGGCGACGAACGGGCCAATGCGCACGCCTACCCCGGCGCCAACACCCCCTACGCGCTGCTTCATCACTGCCTGGCCGTGGTCGACACGTGGGTCGGTGGTTTTGTCCGCGGCCGGCCGGTGGACCGCGACCGCGAAGCCGAGTTCAGTGCCAGCGGGCCGGTGGACGAGTTACTGGGACGCTGCGCCCAGACCCGAATGCGCATGCACACCGACGTCGGTGCCGCCGAACCCGAGGCCTGCCTGTTGCGACAGCCGCCGGCCGAATTTCTGGGCCCGGCGCGTGAACTCACGCAGGCCGCCGCGCTGCAGCACGTTTTCGAGGAACTGGCCCAGCACCACGGGCAGATGGAGACCCTGCGGGACGTCTTGGCCCGTCAGCCCTCCGAGAACCCGGAACGGCTGCGCGACGGGCACGGCGCCAAGTGGACGGCTGTGCCACCGACGGTGCTGCCCGCCTGGGTCGCAGACATGGATCTGGGCATCCCGCCCGCGGTGTCGGCAGCACTGCGGCAGACCCTTGATCGGCAGGACCTCGGCTATCCGCACTGGCCCGAGGGTGACCCGGTGGTCAATGCTTTCACAGATCGGATGATGACACGCTACGGCTGGACCCCGATGCCGGATCGCACCCGGGTGTTCAGCGACCTGATTCAGGTGCTGCAGGTGGTCATCGAACAGACCACCTCTCCTGGTGATGCTGTGGCACTGCATGTTCCAACCTATCCACCGTTCCTGGCGGCCATCGAGCGGGCCGGACGGACCATCGTTTCGCTGCGCTTGCGCGAATCCGGAGAACTGGATCTCGAGCAACACCGGGACGCAGTGGCGCAGCACAAACCGCGCCTGCTGATCGTGGTCAACCCACACAACCCGACCGGTCGGGTGTTCCGCGTTCAGGAACTGCGAGCCCTCGCCGATCTCGTCCGTGCCCAACAGATCCCGGTGTTCGCCGACGAGATCCATTCCGATCTGACGTACGCTCCGTACACTCACGTCCCGTTCGCATCCCTGGGACCAGACGTCGCCGCACTCACCGTCACCGCCACATCGGCCACCAAGGCGTTCAACCTGGCCGGTATCCGCTGCGCCGTCGCCCACGTCGGGCACCAGCCCACCGCCCGGGCGTTGGACAGGGCACCTCTGGACTACTTCGGCACCCCGAGCGTACTGAGCCGGAAGGCAACGGTGGCTGCCTGGCGGGACAGCGACGCCTGGCAGAAGCAGATGGCTGACTTGTTGCACCGCAACCGAACCCGCGTCTCAGAGTGGGTCGCCACCCAGCACGGATTGCGATACCGCGAGCCGGAGGCCACCTACCTGGCCTGGTTGGATTTCAGCGGCACTGCCCTTTTCCGGGATCCCGCCAAGCACATCCTCGACGGCGGAGTTCAACTCAGTGCCGGCGCCGATTTCAGTCAGCACACCGCCGTGGACACCGCGTCGTTCGCACGGTTGAACTTCGCGACCACACCCGACCTGCTGGAGCAAATCCTGGAGCGGATAGAACGGTGCCTCCGCACAGCCGCCCGCTGAGGACTATCACTTGCGTCGACACTGTAGTGAGCGTGCAGTTGCCGACTACCGGACCTCAACCACGTCTTTGATGCGGTTCAGCGTGGTGGTCATATCCCGCTTGTTGCGCCGGGTCCGTAGCTGCCCGCCGAAGATGCCGAACACCGTCGCCAGTAGCCCCTCGGTCATCCGGAACGACTCGGTGACATCGGTACCGCCACCGGCTGCCGGAGCGAAGGCATAGTGCCAGTTGTTCACCGATTTGCCACCTGCCAGCACCTCGAAGCCGAACTCGCGACCCCGCTCACAGGCTGTCACCCGGCAGGTCGTCCAGTACACGGGGCCGATCTCGTTGCGCTTGACGTGCCCCCGGAACTTCGCACCCAACGCGGGGCCCGTTGCGCCATCGAGCCATTCGGACTCGAACACCTCGGGAGAGAACTTAGGGGTGTTGCGGACGTCGGCGACGACGTCCCAGATCTCCTCGGCGGGAGCGTTCATGCGGACAGTGACCGAAGCGTGCATCACACCACCAAACGCGAGATGGAACGAAGCGGGATCGGCAACCAATCCGGCCGGTACCGCGATTCGTAGGCCGCTTCGTAGACGGCCTTGTCCAATTCATACGCCGCCAGCAGAGCTTTCTCCGCGCGAGGGTCGGTTCCCGAGACCGCGGCGTACCCGTCGCAGAACGCGGTGCGGTTGGCATCCACCCAGGCCGTCGCTTGCGCCAACGCGTCGACCCCAACCTCGGTCCCCACCAACGGCTGGTAGGCGGCGTACTCGTAGGAGCGCAGCATGCCCGCCACATCACGGATGGGCGAATCCGCTTTGCGTCGTTCCTCCAGCGGTGCACCGGGTTCGCCTTCGAAGTCGATCAGCAGCCAGGTCTCCGGGGTGCGGAGCACCTGACCGAGGTGCAGATCGCCATGTACACGCTGAACCACCATCGGCACGCCGGCCAGCGCGCGGAACCGCGCTTCGATGGCAGGTCCGTACTCGGCGAGCTGCGGCACCTGCGACGTGGCTGACGCCAGCCGGGCCAGCGCGGTCTCGACGGGGAATTCGGCTGTGCCCGAGCCCAGTTCGACGGCCAGAGCTTTGTGCACGGAGGCCACGGCCTCACCCAGACGATAGGTTTCCGCCGCGAGGTCACCACCCGGCTCACCGGCGTACAGCGCCCGTGAGCTGGCGGTGGCCATGTCCCAGCCCTCAGTGGAATTGGCGGCAAAATCGGTGAGCATGCCCAGCGGGCAGGGTTGGCCGTCCCACACCGTTTCGTAGGCACCGAGCAGTTTGGCGACGTTGTTGTTGCCTGCTCTGCCCAGCACCCGGTTGATCTCGATATCGGGGTTGATGCCCGGGCTCACCCGGCGAAACGCTTTGAACATGGCCTGCTTGCCGAAGATGACACTGGTGTTGCTCTGCTCGGCTGACGACACCCGCGGGGTGGCGTCCGTGGGCAGCACCACGTTGGGTTCACGCTCGAAGCCCACCTCGCCGCGGCGTGCGGAGCCGTCGATCAGCGACAGGACAAAAGCGGCGGCCGCCGGGTCGAACAAGGCGTCGGAGCCCGTGCGCGCGCCGTCGACGCCGATCACCGCGGCCTCGTTGGTGACGGTCGCATCCCAGGCCACCAGCACCTGGTACCGCTCCTGCGGGCCGTCGGCGTAGACGGCGTCCACCAGGACCAGATCCAGGTCCTCACGCAGCGCCGTCACCGCCGCGGGCGTCGCCGAGACCAGCGTGCGGTTGCGTCCGGCGTACCAGCGTTGTTTCGGCAGCCACTCATCGAAGGGCAGCTCCATGACACCCTTCTACCCGAACCGCCCACCACTCAATCGGGCACCCCGCGCTTGTACAGTTCGAAGGTGCGTGCCACCGACATCGTCTTGCGCTTCATCGAGCAGCAGCTCGAGGCCGGGGACCTGCAGGTCGGCATGCGTCTGCCCGGTGAGCGCGGCCTGGCCGAACAGCTCAAGGTCTCTCGTGGATCAGTCCGCGAAGCGCTGCAGGTACTGGCCGCCATGGGTGTGGTGCGACGCGCGGTCGGCTCCGGCCAGGAGGCCGGCGCCATCCTGATCGCCGAACCGTCCGCCCCGCTGGACGCCGCGTTGCGACTGCATGTGGCCACCCGCGCGTTCCCCGTGGCGCAGGTGGTGGAGACGCGGGTACTGCTGGAATCATGGGCGGTGTCCCGCGCCGCCCTCGCCGATGCGCCGCTGGACGACGTGCGTGAGCTGCTCGAGAAGATGGACGTCCCCGATATCGACGTCCGCGAGTTCCTGCGGCTGGATGCCGAACTGCACGTGGCCATCGCCGCCCTGTCCGGCAACGCGGTGGTGGCGCAGATGATGACATCGCTGCGCAGCTCCATCGAGACCTATGTGGTGGCCTCGATTCCACAAATCACCGATTGGCCCACGCTGTTGGACAAGCTGCGCAGCGAGCACCACGCGGTGGTGGACGCCATCGCCCGCCGCGCGCCGCAGGAGGCGACAGCCGCGGTGACCCGCCACATCCATGAGTTCTACGAGCACTCCGGGCTCAGTCAGCTTTCTGGGAGCTAGCCCGCCACCACCAACACCGGCACCGACGACACCCCGACCCGCACCCGATCCCCCGGGCTGAACTGCTGTGCGCGGGCGCTGGGCATCTGTGCGACGACGAGGGTGCCGTCGGCCAAGGTGGCGCTCACCCGCGACACCGGCCCCAGGAACGCGACTGCCGCGATGTTCGACGTGCCCGCGGGGTCGGCGTCGACCGTGACAGCCTCGGGGCGCACCATGGCCACACCGCTGCCACCCACCGAGCCTGGCAGTGCCGGCATGGAGCTGCCCAGCACGGTCGCGGTGCCGTGCCCCACCTGCGCGGGGACCTTGTTGTTGAGGCCGACGAACTCGGCGACGAACGGGCTGGCCGGGTTGGTGTAGAGCTGAGCCGGAGAGTCGATCTGCTCCAGCTTGCCGCGACTCATCACGCCCACCCGGTCCGCGACCGCCAGCGCCTCCTCCTGATCGTGGGTGACGAACAGGGTGGTGGTGCCGACTTCGAGCTGCACACGGCGAATCTCGTCGCGCAGCTGCACCCGCACCTTGGCATCCAGCGCCGAGAGCGGTTCGTCGAGCAGCAGCACCCGCGGCTCGATGGCCAGAGCCCGGGCCAGGGCCACCCGCTGCTGCTGGCCGCCGGAGAGCTGGTTGGCGTACTTCTCGGCGTGCTCGGACAGACCTACCAGGTCCAGCATGTCGCGGGCCCGAGAGACCCTCTGCTGCTTGCCTTTTCCACGTAGCTTGAGCCCGAACGCGATGTTGTCGACGACGGTCAGGTGTGGGAACAGGCTGTAGGCCTGGAACACCATGCCCATGTCGCGCTTGTTGGCGGGCACCCGGGTGATGTCCTTGCCGCCGACCTCGACGGTGCCGGTGGTGGGCTCGTCCAGACCGGCCAGGATGCGCAGCGCGGTGGTCTTGCCGCAGCCCGACGGGCCCAACAGCGCCACCATCTCGCCGGGCTGCAGGTACAGGCTCAGCCCGTCGAGCGCCTTCACCGCCCCGTAGGCCCGGGTCAGGTTCTTGAGTTCAACAGCCAGGCCGGTGCTCATGCCCTCTTCTTCCGTCCGAACAGTGACAATCCCAGCAGCAGAACAAACCCGAACAGCAGCACAGCCAGTGACGCCGCCACCGACGTGGGCCCGTCGGCTTTGCCGATAGTGACGATCTGCACCTGCAGGGTGTTGTACCCGGTCAACGAGGCGATGGTGAACTCGCCCAGCACCACCGCGATCGAGATGAACGCCGCCGCCAGCACCCCGGACCACACGTTGGGCACGATCACCCTGGCGATGGTGGTCAGCCAGCCGGCTCCCAGCGAGCGGGATGCTTCCGAAAGTGTCTGCAGGTCAATGGCGGACAACGCGCCGTCAAGTGCCCGGTAGGCGAACGGCAGCACCACCACCACGTACACGAACGTCAACGTCAGCGCCGATTCCCCCAGGAAGTACGTCACCCACAGATACACGTTGCGCAGGCCCACCACGATCACCAATGCGGGAATCGTCAACGGCAGCAGGCACAAGAACTCCACCAGGCCACTGGCCCACGGCGCCTTCAATCGCACCCAGATCATCGTCGGCAGCAACAGCACCAGCATTACCGCGACCGTCAGCACGGAGAGCAGCAGCGACGTGATGATCGAGTCGAACAATGCGTCGTCCTCAACCAAGTTGATCCACGCCTGCAGAGTTCGCCCTTCGCCCAACAGGTTCCGTGTCGAGAAGTCGGCCATGGCGTAGAGCGGGAACAAGAAGAACAACCCGAACAATACCCACAGCGCACCGCGTACCGCCCGCGTCATCGCAGCCACCGACTCGTGCGTCGCACCAGCAGGTTGTAGGCGATCATCACCACCGCCACCACCACGATCATCTCCAGCGCCAACGCATAGGCGAAGCCGGACTGGCCCAGCACCACCTCACTGGTCAGCGCCGCCCTGATCAACAACGGCAGGATCGGGCTGCCCTGGCTCACCAACGCCGCGGCGGTGGCATAGGCGGCAAAAGCGTTGGCGAACAGCAACAGTGCCGCCCCCAAGAACGCGGGGGTCAGCAGCGGCAACGCCACTTCCCGCCAGTATTGCCAGGTGGTCGCCCCCAGACTGACGGCTGCCTCGCGCCACTGTTCCCGCAACCCCTCGAGTGCGGGAAGGAACACGATGACCATCAGCGGAATCTGGAAGTACGTGTACACCAGGGTCAACCCCGGTAGCCCGTAGAGCCAGCCGCCCTGCGCCAGGTTGATTCCCAGCAGATCCACCGCCCACACGGTCAATACGCCGTTGAGCCCGATGGTCGCCAGGAACGCGAATGCCAGTGCCACACCACCGAACTGGGCCAGCACGCTGCACAGCGCCAGCGTCGCCCGGCGGAACATCGACGTCGCGGGCCGGGCCAGGATCAGCCACGCCAGCACCGCCCCCAGCACCGCGCCCAGCAGTGCGGTGCTGGCCGAGAGCAGCAGGCTTCGCCACAGCGCCGTCAGCGCGGTCTTGGAGAACAGAGCGGCCACCAGGTCGAAGGTGAAGCCCTGTTCGCCGATGAACGCGTTGACGATCACCGTCACCGTCGGGACGATCAGGAAGATCCCGACGAAGACGAAGAACGGCAGCAGTGGTAGCGAGTCGCGAAAGCGCTTAACCAATCGCCGCAGCCCAGTTCTCTGCCAGGTACTTCGATGCCGCGTCCGTCTGCTCCTGAGTCAGGATCGTGGTGGGCCCGTCGATCTGGGCGATCTGCACACCCGAATCGATCAGCGCGTCCGCCCGCACCGGGCGCACACCGTCCTCGGCGTAGAGCTTCTGCCCCTCGTCGCTGTAGAGGAACTCCTGCCACAACCGGGCCGCGGCGGGATGCGGAGCCTCTTTGTTGATGGCCTGGTAGTAATAACCGGCCACGGCAGCGTTGTCCGGAACCACGGTCTGCCAACTCGGCAGCTTCTTGGCCTCGGCCTCGTTGAGGTAGTTCCAGTCGATCACCACCGGGGTCTGGCCGGACTCGATGGTGGCCGGCGTCGGATCCACGGGCAAGAAGTTGCCTGCCTCCTTCAGCTTTCGGAAGAACTCGACGCCAGGTGCGATGTCGTCGGCGGATCCGCCCTGGGACACCGCGACCATGACGACGCCGGAGAACGCGGCGCCGGCCTGCGTCGGGTCGCCGTTGAGCGCCACCTTGCCGGCGTATTCGGGCTTGAGCAGGTCGTCGACGCCGGTCACCGGCGGCACCTTGGCCGAGTCGAAGCCGATGGACATGTAGCCGCCGTAGTCGTTGACCCAGAGGCCGTCGGCATCCTTGTTCTCGTCGGCGATGTCCTCCCACGTCTGCACCTTGTAGGGCGCGAACATCGCCGTGTTGGCCAGGGCCACCGACTGGCCGAGGTCGAAGACGTCGGGTGCGGTGCTGCGTCCCTTCTGCTGGTTGGCGGCGTTGATCTCCTCCTGGCTGGAGGCGTCGGGCTGCGCGGAGTTGACCTTGATGCCGTACTTCTCGCCGAACGCCTCGATGATGGCGCCGTAGTTGGCCCAGTCCGGCGGCAGCGCGATGACGTTCAGTTCGCCTTCGGCTTTGGCGGCTTCGACCAGGGCCTCCAACCCGCCGAAGTCGGCGGCCGAGGTGGCTTCGGCGGCATTGACGCCGGACTCGGACTGCTCCCCCGTACTTTCCTTCTCGGCCGGCGGCGCGCAGGCCGCCAGACCGAGAGTCAGAGTGGCGGCGGCGAAAACGCCGAGCAGGCGCTGGGACGACAAGTTCATGGGCCGAACCTTCCGGTGGACATTCGACTTTCCCGTGACGCCCCGGTAGCCACCGGACGGCGCCTGAGTGAACGTAACCGGCGGACGGCCCCGAAAATGACGAAATCCCCCAACTGTGACAGTTGGGGGACTTCGCCGTTATGCGTTCAGCCGAGCAGGTGTGCCTGCAGATCCGGCTTCATGGCCTGCAGTTCCCGGCCCCAGTACGCCCAGTTGTGCGTGCCGTTGTTCGGGAAGTTGAAGACGCCGTTGTTGCCACCGGCCGCGATGTAGTTGTCGCGGAAGGTCTCGTTGGTGCGGATGGTCAGCCCCTCCAGGAAGGTGGCGGGCAGGTCACCGCCGCCGAGTTCGTTGGGCTGGCCGTTGCCGCAGTAGATCCAGATGCGGGTGCCGTTGGCGACGATCTGCGGGATCTGCACCATGGGATCGTTGCGCTTCCAGGCGCTGTTCGGGTCCTCGGTGCGGCCCCACATGTCGTTGGCGCTGAAGCCGCCCGCGTCACCCATCGAGATGTTGATCAGGAACGGCCACCAGCCCTCGGACGGGTTCAAGAAGCCCGACATGGAGCTGGCGTAGCTGAACTGGTTCGGGTGATACACCGACAGGATCAGCGATGCCGAACCGGCCATCGACAGACCGATCGCGGCGTTGTTGGTGGCGCGCACCTGACGGTTGGCAGACAGCCAGCTCGGCAGCTCCGAGGTCAGGAAGGTCTCCCACTTGTAGGTCTGAGTGGGTCCCTTGTTCTTGGCCGGGGCGTACCAGTCGGAGTAGAAGCTCGACTGACCGCCGACGGGCATCACAATCGACAGGCCGGAGTCCAGGTACCACTCGAAAGCCTGGGTGTTGATGTCCCAGCCGTTGAAGTCCTCCTGGGCACGCAGGCCGTCCAGCAGGTAGACCGCCGGAGAGTCAGGGCCGCCGCTCTGGAACTGGACCTTGATGTCCTTGCCCATCGAGGGCGACGGCACCATGAGGTACTCGACCGGCAGACCCGGGCGGGAGAAGGCTCCCGCGGTCGGAGCCACGCCGGTGACACCCAGCAGTCCGGGCAATGTGGCCGATGCCACTGCGGCGACGCCGAGGCGACGGGCCCACTTCCCGCGAAGCTTTTGAACGAGTTTCATCTGTTGATTTCCAGCCAATCTGTGCTCGTGACGCATCAGACGTCTTCGTATTCACACACGACTCCCCTGCTGGGCAGGCTACAGGTGACTCCCAGCTGGCGATAGTGGACGCTAACTGATAGAGGGCCACTTACGCGACCCA
The DNA here is from genome assembly GCF_001984215.1 of Mycobacterium sp. MS1601. Classification (NCBI taxonomy): domain Bacteria; kingdom Bacillati; phylum Actinomycetota; class Actinomycetes; order Mycobacteriales; family Mycobacteriaceae; genus Mycobacterium; species Mycobacterium sp. MS1601. Next base: position 2,959,978 of record NZ_CP019420.1, on the reverse strand, counting down.
CAATTAAATCGAAGTTTCGGCAAATGTGTCGTCGCATCAGGCTGCGGTAGCGTGACCGAAATGGTTCGACCTGCACAAACAGTGCGCAGTGGACGCACCAGGGAAGCGTTACGGCAAGCGGCGCTGGTCAGATTCCTGGCACAGGGCGTCGAAGCGACATCGGCGGAACAGATTGCCGCCGACGCTGGCGTGTCGCTGCGGACGTTCTACCGGCACTTCACCTCGAAGCATGACTTGCTGTTCGCGGACTTCGACGCGGGCCTGCAGTGGTTTCGTGCCGCACTGGCGGCCCGGCCCGCCGATGAGCCGGTACTGGCCGCCGTCACCGCCGCCATCGAAGCCTTCCCATACGACGCGGAGGCTGTCACCAAGATCGCCGGACTACGCGCCAACGAGCTGGACACTGAGCGCATAGTCCGCAACATCCGGCAGGTGGAGGCTGATTTTGCGGTTTCGGTCGAGTCGCACCTCTATCGCACCCGGCGGGGGGTGTCGTCGCCCGATCACCGCCTGCATCTCACTGTGGCCGCCCGGTGTATCGCCGCGGCGGTGTTCGGGGCGATGGAGGTGTGGATGGTCGGGGATGACCGAACTCTGACGGAATTGACCCGGCTGTGCCAGACCGCGCTCTCATCTCTCGAATCCGGCATCGTTCGCGACCTAGTTTCGTCATAATTGACAAAACTTTCGTCGGTGGAGGGTTCGCCATGCCAGATTTTGATGCGATCGTCATCGGCGCCGGGCACAACGGACTGACGTCCGCGGCCATCCTCGCCCAGGCCGGGCTGCGCACCGTCTGCCTGGACGCCAAGCGCTACGCCGGCGGCATGGCCTCGACCGTCGAGCTGTTTGACGGGTATCAGTTCGAGATCGCCGGGTCCCTGCAGTTCCCCACCTCGCTGACCGTCAGCGAGGAACTGGGCCTGGACACGCTGCCAACCGTGGATGTCGACGTCATGTCGGTGTCGCTGCGCGGCGTAGGCGACGCGCCCGTCGTCTACTACACCGACCCCATGCAGTTGATGAACCACCTGAATGACGTGCACGGCTCCGAGGCCGTCATGGGAATGGCGCAACTGATGGCGTGGAGCCTGGCACCCACCCGCGCACTGGGTCGGTTCGACGCCGGCGCACCACCCAAGACCTTCGACCAGATGTACGCCTGCGCCACGTCGGAAGCGGAGCGATCAGCCATCACCGACATGTTGTTCGCGTCGGTGTCGGACGTCCTGGACCGCTACCTACCGGACAAGGAGAAGCACGGCGCACTGCGCGGCATGCTGGCGTTCCTGGCTGTCAACACCACCTATCGCGGGCCGCAGACGCCCGGGTCGGCCGCGGCCTTGGCCTACGGGCTGGCGGTTCCCGACGCCAATGCCGCGCTGATGAAGAAGCTGCGCGGCGGTATCGGTGCGCTGACGTCACATTTGCAGTCGTTGTTCGAGTCCGCCGGTGGTGAAGTGCGGTTGCGCAGTCAGGTCACCGAAATCCTGGTTTCCGACGGGCGGGCGTCCGGTGTGACGTTGCAGGACGGCTCGGTTCTTTCCGCTCCCGTGGTCATCTCTTCGCTCGCCCCCGACCTCACGGTGGCGTTGGCTTCTGTTCCCGATCGGGAGCGTTACTCGCGCATCGACCATCGCGGCAGTTATCTACAGATGCATTTCGCCCTGGACGGCATCCCGGAGTTCGCCGAGCCGTATGAGGTGTTGAACGACCCGGCAATGCAGTCGGCCATCGGGCTGTTCAGTACGCCCGAGGAGCTGCAGGAGCAATGGGAAGCCAGTCGCCACGGCGTGGTGCCGACCGATCCGGCGATCGCCCTGCAAATACCGTCGGTGCACGACCCCTCGCTGGCCCCTGACGGCAAGCATGCGGCGTCGGCATTCGCGTTGTGGTTCCCATTGACCGGCGACTACGGAGCAGCGAAAGCCGCGATGGGGCAGGCGGTGATCGACAAGATCAGTCGAATTGCCCCGGGATTCGAGCAGCAGATCATCCGGCACACCACCTTCACCCCCAAGCACATGGGCACCATGTTCGGCGCGCCCGGCGGCGACTACTGCCATGGGCTGCTGCACTCCGATCAGATCGGGATCAACCGGCCCGGGCCGACGGGTTACGTCGATCAGCCCTTGCCTGTCGCCGGGTTGTACCTGGGTGGCGCTGGTTGCCACGGCGGGCCCGGCATCACCTTCATTCCGGGATACAACGCCGCACATCAGGCGTTGTCTGATTCCCGATAATCTGTTTGCCCGTCGCGGGCATACTGGCTTTCATGGGCAACCCGGACCCTCTCCCAGCATCCCGCCCAAAGATCCTGTTCCTGCACAGTTTCTTCGGCCGCCCGTCGCTGTGGGGTCCGTGGATCGACTACTTCACCGCTGCCGGTTACACCTGCCATGCGCCTGCGCTGCCCGGCCGCGATCCTTCCGATGACACCGTGTTGGCGCGTACCGGCATCGACGACTGTTATGCCGTTGCGCTGTCTGCGTATGACGCGCTGGATGGGCCGGCGATCGTGATCGGCCACAGCCTCGGCGGGTTGCTGGGGCAGAAGGTGGCCGCCGCCCGCTCCCCTGCCGCGCTGGTGTTGTTGGCATCGATCCCGCCTGGGCCGTTGATCCCGCGGGCGTCGGTGTTGCACCATCTGGCGCCGTTGATGCCGTCGATTCTGCGGGGGCGGCCGTTCTTCCCGTCGGAGTCGACCATACGGTCGGTGCCGCTTTCCACGCTGTCTCGCGCCGAGCAGGATCTGCTGTTGCCGCGGCTGGTGCGAGATTCGGGCCGGGTGTTCCGGGAGATGTCACTGGGGGTGCCTGCCACTCACGTGAAAGCTTCGGATGTCACCTGCCCGGTGTTGAATGTCAGCGCCGGATCAGATCGCAATGTCGCGCAATGGATTTCGCGGCGGATCGCGGCTCGGTACAACGCCCAGCACCAGGTCCACCCGGGATTGCCGCACTGGATCATCGCCGAGTCGGCTGTCGAGACTGTTGCACCACCCGTGTTGTCCTGGCTGGGGCGTACAGTCTGAGCCGTGGCGAACCGTGACCACGGCGATCCCGGTGATGCGCCGTCCATTCCTGCACCGCTGACCGAAGCCGTCAATCCTGTGCGGCCGTCGGCCGCCGAAGAGGCCCGCACCATCGCCGCCTCGACCAACACCGGGATTCTCGCGTCACTCACCGGTGACGGCGACCCGTGGGCCTCGCTGGTGACCTACGGCCTGCTCGACGACGGCTCCCCCGTGCTGTGTGTGTCGCACATGGCCGAGCACGGTCGCAACCTCGCCGGGGATCCGCGCGCCAGCATCGCCGTCGTCGCCCCCGCCACCGATACCGATCCGCTGGCCAATGCCCGCATCACGCTGGCCGGTGTCGTGGAGCACCCGGTCGGTGCAGAGTTGCAGGCTGCCCGCGCCGCACATGTGGCCGCCGTGCCTGCCGCCAAGTACTACATCGACTACAGCGACTTCGCCTTGTGGGTGCTGCGGGTCAATCGTGTCCGCTGGGTCGGCGGATACGGTCGGATGGATTCGGCTGTCGGCTCGGACTACGCTGCGGCTGAACCGGATCCGGTGACACTGGAAGCTTCCGGCGCCATCGCGCATCTGAATGCCGACCATGCCGATTCCCTTGCCGTGATGGCCCAGGCGCTCGGCGGGTTCCCCGATGCGACGGCCGCGTTGTGCACCGGGGCTGATCGGTACGGCTTGGATCTCAAGGTGACGACGCCACGCGGGGTCGCCTACACGCGAGTCGGATACCCGCAGCGCCTGAATGCCGTGAGTGAAATGCGTGCTGCGACGGTAGCTTTGGTGAAGGCTGCACAGTCGGCCGAGTAAGCACTCCATCCCGAATTCAGTTGCGCCGGTCGACGTTCAGTAACTCTGTGGTTCCATCACGCAGTCACATCGTCGACTCGCGCTCACGCAGGACGCCATGCAGTTCGGTGCGTGTGACCGGTCCAGCGCCCTGGCCATCTTCAATGAGCTCGAGCAGCTTACGGCTCGCCTGTTTTCCGAGCTCCCAGGTCGGCCCGGCCACCGCGGTGATCGGCGGATCCGCGACCCGGTACCAGTTCGGATCTTCCATCCCCACGATTCCGACGTCCTTCGGCGCCCTGACACCACGATCCTTCAACGCACCGAGAACACCGGCCATGAAGGTATTGCTGGTCACGGCAATACCGACCCGAGCGCTGCCGGTCTGACTCGCGGCCGCCACCTGTGCTCCGACCTGGTAGCCCCACTCTTCGGTGAAAGGCCCGTGGCAGAGATGCACTGCCACGCCTGGGTGAGCGGCGGTGACTCTGCCCGCTCCCTCACCGCGCAGTCGTGCGCTGCTGAACTCCTGCGGGCCGAGCACGACGAAGATCTCCTCATAGCCGCGGCGGGCCAAGTACGAGGTGAGGAGCACGGCGTCGTTGATATCGGCATTGCAGAACGAGTCTCTGGGCTGTCCGTCGCTCTCGCGGATGATCTCGACAACGGGAACAGGGACTGTGGCAAAGGTGTCGTCGACGCCGTGTGGTGTGCACGGTGCATGGAGGATGCCGTCGACCTTCTGACTCTGGAATGCCTGCAGGTAGTTCCGGTCGAGCTCGGCCTGATTGAGCGACTGCCCGATGATCAGGCCATAACCTCGCTCGTGCAGCTCGAGCTGGATGCACGATGCCAGCACGTTGAACACTTCTGAGGTCAGATCGGGAACCAGCAGACCGATCATCCGCGTACTGGTCTGCCGCAGCGCACGCGCCTGCTGGTTGCGGATGTACCCCTGGTTCTCCGCCGCGCGCAGCACCCGGTCACGGGTCTTCTCGGTCACCCTCGGCGAACCATTCAGGGACCGCGAGACGGTGGCCGGCGAAAGACCCAACTCTTCAGCGATGGAATAGATGGTGGGAGGCTTCACGGTTTGTTCCGTAACTCGGGAAAGGGAAACATCTTGTCACTCTGGAGCGCTGGATGCGTAGTCGAGAATGTACGAATGGGGGGAAGATTATCAGCCGCGCCTAGCCGTAGAGGAAACCCTGCCAGGCCGTGACCAGTTCAGAACCGTGCTCTGCGTAATACGCTGCATCGGGACGGAACTGCACCGCCATCGCCTCTTCGTTGGTGGGCAGTGTGCGCAGAACCGACGGCGACAGCCCCTCCAGTGAACCGGTGTTGGTTCCGGAGTAGGGGATCTGGGCGAGGAAGGCCTGCTGCTGGGGAACCTCGGTCGCGAAGCGCAGGAACTCCTTCGCCGCGTCGGCATTCGGTGCGCCCTTCGGAATGGCGGCCCAGTCCACCACCAACGCACCTTCGTTGAACGTGAAGTCGATCGGCATGCTGGACCTGGCAGCGAGCTCCACCCGCCCGTTGGGCAGAAGGGCCATGTCGGCCTGTCCCCCGGTGACCAGCTGGAGTCCCTGAGCGTTGGAGTCGTAGACGATCATGTCGTCGCGCAGCTCCTCGAGCTTGCGCAGCGCGCGGTCGACGTCGAGTGGATAGAGGCTGTCCATCGCGACACCATCAGCGAGCAAGGCGAATTCGAACAACTGGGCATCAGGGCCCCACGACGGAACCGCGCGCTTGCCGGGGAACTTGTCGAAATCCCAGAAGTCACTCCAGGACTGCGGAGCCGCAGAGCCGATCTTCTCGGTGTTCCACGCGAGCACGTTCGAGGAGAAGTCCAGCCCGATACCGTAATCGGTCACGGTGTCTGTGACGAAGTTCGCCGGATCCACCACACCATCGACACTCTCGAAGAGGTCATTCGCCGTCCCCTGCGCCAGGTCGGTGGTCGACAACACCATGACGTCCCATTGGACGTTGCCCGTGTCCACCTGAGACTGCAGTGCTGCGATACTGGTCTCGGCTTCGACGATGCCGATACCGGTCTCGGTGGTGAAGGGTTCGTAGTAGGCAACACGCTGCGCATCGGAGAAGGTGCCGCCGTAACCGGCGACCACAATAGATTCCGGTTGCGTACCGGTGCCTGCTGAACCATTCCCCTCCTGGGTTGCCGAGGAGCAGCCGACGACCGCCAGAAGCGCCACCGACGAGACCGCAACCATCTTGTGGACCTTCACGTCATTTCCTTTCGTTGGTCAGCCGGTCACATACCGGGTCTGAGTAAGACTGGGATACAACTGTTTTCACTGGCGAATGCCGCGTTGGAGCCGGCGTTCCAGGAGTGTTCGCAGGACGGCCATGACGAGCACCACCGCCGTGAGCACCGCCGCCACCGCGGCAATGGTGGGATCGACGTTGAACCTGATACCACTGAACATCACCACTGGGAGCGTTCGGGTGTCGGTCCCCGCGATCAGCATGGTGACCGCCAGCTCGTCCCAGCTCGCGATGAACGCGAAGAAGCCTCCGGCCACGATCCCCGGCATGATTCCCGGCAGAGTCACGTCGACCAACGATCGTCGCGGGTGCGCGCCGAGTCCCTGCGCGGCCTGCTCCAGGCGGAAATCGAACTTCGTGAAGCTCGCGATCACGTTGACGAAGACGTAGGGAATACCCAGCAGCGTGTGAGCCAGGATCACCGCGAACATATTGCCGACCACCTGCAGGCGTGAATACAAGTCGAAGAGCGCCAGTCCGAGGACGATTGCGGGCAGCACCAGTGGCAGGCCGATGACGGCACTCATCACGGCGAACGCCCGTCCACGGGTCTTGGCGAGTCCTATCCCGGCGGCCGTGCCGATGAACACCGACAACACCGTCGCACTGACGCCGATGATCGCGCTGCGAGTGGTCGCCTCCATCCACGCGCGATTGGAGAAATAGCTCTCGAACCATTGCAGTGAGAACCCGCTCGGCGGAAACGAAAGGTCGGGAGCGGCGTTGAAGGCCATCCCGAACACCAGCACGGTCGGGGCGAACAGGAAGATCAGCACCGCGAAGGCGAAGGCGATCAAAAGTACGCGACCGATTCTGAAGGGCGTCACTGTGCACGGTCCGTTCCAGTCAGTCGGCGCACTCGACGCAGTGCCGTGACCAGCAGCCAGACGATCAGTGCCAAGACGACAAGACTCAGCGCCAGAGCGCTGGCCTGGTTGAGCTGCAGCAGTCGCTGGATCTGCACGTCGATCAACTGGGCGAGCAGCATCGTCTGCCCACCGCCCAGCATCGCCGGAGTGGTGAAGAAGCCCAGGGAGAGTACGAAACACAGTGCGCCGCCGGCGGCGACGCCCGGCATGCTCAGTGGCAGGTATACCCGCCAGAATGTGGACCACGGGTTGGCGCCCAACGATTCGGATGCCTGAGCTAAACGTGGGTCGATCGAACGGAACACCGCAATCATCGGAATGATGGTGAACGGCAGCATCACGTGGACCATTCCGATGAGGACGCCGGTTTCGTTGTACACCAACGTTATTGGCGCATCTGTGATGCCTATTTTCATCAACGTCGTGTTGACGATCCCGCGATCTTCCAGCAGTGCGATCCACACGAAGGCGCGTACCAGGACGCTGGTCATCAGCGGAATGATCACCAGTGCCTCCAGGAACCGGCCCATGGGCCCGAGGTGGCAGATCACGTAGGCCACTGTGTAACCCAGGACGACACAGCACACCGTGGTGATGGTGGCGACGCGCAGCGTGTCGACGATGACGTTGCGAAACACCGGCTCGGTGACGAGCCTGGTGAAATTCTCCAGTGTGAACGCGCCCGTGTCGGCGCTGGTGAAGGCACGCGAGGCCACCAGGCACATCGGATACACCAGCAGCGCCGCATAGAACACCAGCAGCGGCAGGAGACCGAGGTGCCGCCGGTTGGGACGCTGGCGCTGCGGCGAGCCCGCGTCACCTCCGCGTGCGACGGTGGCCAGATTCACGCTGCCCACCTCAGTCCGCCAACGCGACGATGGCGTCGGCGGTGACGCTCAGCGAAACCCGGTCCCGGCGCGAGAACTGGGTGATCTCGGGACTGGCTTGCCGACGCGCGACCACGCGTTCCCGGCTGGGGAGCACCACCTCGTAGCGGACGGTGCTGCCACAATAGGTGACGCTGTCTATGATGCCCTCACCCGCGGGATCCGCTTGCAGGAGAATCATCTCCGGGCGCACGCTGGCTTGTGCGGCACCGTTGAGGTGGGCGGTGCCGCCCGGTCCCACTGTCCGGATTGCTGATTCAGCCAAACGACTGCCGCTGACCGCCAGGACATTCGCCTCACCCATGAAGTCGGCGACAAACGCATTGGCTGGTTTCTCATAGATCTCGACCGGCGTGCCCAGCTGCTGCATGCGCCCCTCGGCCATGATGAGCACCCGATCGGAGAGACTCAGCGCCTCCTCCTGGTCATGGGTCACCGAGACGACACTGACACCGAGGGTGCGGTGGATGTTGGCGATCTCGTTCTGCATGGTCTGGCGCAGTTTGCGATCGAGTGCCCCGAGGGGCTCATCCATGAGCAACAGGCCGGGCGTGAACACCGTCGCCCGAGCCAGGGCGACGCGCTGCTGCTGGCCGCCGGAGAGTTGGTTGGGCCGTTTTCGCCGGTGTTGTTGCAGCTGAACCAGTTCCAGGGAGGCGTCGACCAGGCGGGTGCGTTCGGCCTTGGGGATCTTGCGCATCTTGAGGGGGTAGGCGATGTTGTCCTCGACGCTCATGGTCGGGAACAGCGCGTAGCTCTGGAAAACCATGCCGATGTTGCGTTTGTAGGCGGGCAGCCGATCGACCGCGGTGCCGTTGAGCCGGATCGAGCCGGCGGTGGGGGTCTCGAACCCGGCAAGCATCATCAGGGCAGTCGTCTTGCCCGAACCGCTGGGGCCCAGGATGGTGACGAACTCGCCGGGCTCGATAACCAGATCGAGGTCCTGGACTGCCCAATGGTTTCCGTCATAGCTCTTCTTCAGGCCCTCGATCTCGACCTTCGCGCCGTGCTTCGGCGAACCGCCGGCACCGGAACCTACCGACGGCGCGCCCCCACCGGTCATGCCGGGTCCCCCGGTGCCTTCTCACACCGCCTGTACAGGTCTCGGGTGAGGATGACGTTGCCCGCGGCAATGGGCAGATCACGGATCCCCACGATGCCCAGGCTGTAGAGCGGCGAGGACGGCGCCAGTGGGACCTCTACCGGACGGTCCAGGGCGATCGATTCGTAGGCGGACAGTGCCAGCGACACGGTGGTGCGGGCTGTGTCCAACGTCGCCACACCCGTGGGTGTTCCGGTCTGCACGTATTGCGCGAACGACGCGATCGAACCGCCGTAGTACCAGGTGAGGGGAAGCCGCTCCCACTCTATCGGGACAGTGGTACCTGCGTCGTCGCGGGTTCGCACCACGCGGATCTCGTCGGCGACGTTGTGCTGGGCTGAGTGACCGCTGGCGTGGTGGATCACCATACTGCCCTCGGATCCGTCGACCAGGGTGTGTCCGCTGGTTCCCGTTCCCCACATCAATGTCAGGGTGGCGGTGCGTCCGTCGGTTCCCTCGACGTGGACCATCACCGTGTCCTCGACGTCGGCGTCCTCGCGGATCCGCCGTTTGTCGGCACGGGCGGTGACGGTCCTGGGCACAAAATCCTCACCCAGCAGGTTGAGTGAGAGGTAGAGCAGGTGGATGCCGTAATCCATCAGGATGCCGCCGCCGGCAAACCGTGCCGTGGCCCTCCACCCGGTGTCACCGGGCAGCACCCCCGGGGCGTAGATGGAATTGGCGCCCATCGACACCGACTCCACCCGACCGACCGCACCCGCCCGCGCCTGCCTGAGCATTTCGGCGTGCGAGGGGAAGTGCATGAAGTTGTGGTGCACTCCGGCCCGGATCCCGGAACGCTCGACCAGGCCGATCATCTCGTCAACTTCGGCGATGGACATGGCAATCGGCTTGTCGCACACCACCGATACCTGCGACGCCGCCGCCAGACGGAAGATCGGGAGATGAGTTGCGTGTGGGGTCGAGACATCCACGTAGTCGACTTCGGCTGTGCCGATGAGCTCTTCGTAAGAGCTGAACTGCTGGCTCTTGCCCAGACCGAGCCGCTCGGCCACCGCCGCACGCGCCTTCGGATCGGGATCGGCGATGGCGACCACGTCGACGTTGTCTTCGGCGAGATACCCGGGGAGCTTGAGCTCCTGAGTGGCGAAGCCTAGGCCGATGAGTGCTGCTCGGACAGTCATCGTGGGACTCCTCTGAGAGTGGCTGCGGCGGTGCGCAGCGATTCGAGCGGTGGGCGGTGGAAGGTTTCGATTTCGACGCTGAGCCAGGGTGGCGGATCGGAGCGCAGGAGCGCCGGTAGCACCCCGCCGAAATCGAGAACCCCGTCCCCCGGTGTCCGGAAGGCATGTTGAGCTGCTCGGGCGCCAGCAGTGCACACATCAATGCGCGCATCGGGTCGGAGATCCTTCACGTGCGCGTGTGTCACAGATGGGGCCCAGCGCGCGACCGCGGGGGCGATGTCGGTGCCGTGCAGGGCCAAGTGAGCGGTATCGAGGCACAGGCCGATGCCGGTGTGCCCACCGATGGCGCAAACAAACGCATCGATCTGCTCGGGAGTGTTGATCAGGGTGCCGAGATGGTGGTGGACGGCCAGAACTGTACCGGAATCCGCTGCACGCGAAGCAATCTGTTCGAGTAGTTCGTAGTAGCGGGGTAGCTCGACCATTCCGGGCCTGGGCGCCATGATCGGTATCACCCGGCTGCCGAGTTCCGCGCCGAGGTCCAGGACGGCGAGGTGAGCATCGTGTGACGCGTCGTCGAAGAGGTAACCGAGCATGAGTGCGCTCACCACCAGTTGGGTGTCCTCGAGCCGACGGCGGAACTGCGCCACGCGCGCCGGTACGGCGGTCAGCCATCGGATGTGATGGCCCTGCAGCTCGATGCCGTCCAGCCCCGCGGTGTGGATGTCGGTGAGCGCAGCATCGAGTGCGCCTTCCGGATAGATGACGGCCGTCGCCGACAGTCTCATCGAGCCGTACAATCGATTTCATTCCGCATGCCACGATTGTTTAAGCTCACTCGGCCCTTGTCAAGCGGTGGACACCGCCGAATGACTTTTCAAAGGCCATAAGGGCTCTCAGTAAGGCCTTTTCAGATGCCGTAACACGGTTCGCGATGACGCAACGGGGAGGAACCGCAGAATGAAATCGATTTCTTTTGGTTTACTTACAGCTCGTACGGCACCTCTCAGGGCTAGACGGCAACAGAAGGGACAGAGATGACGGCAGGATCGACGGTCGCCAGGATGAGGTCCGAGGCCACCGCGTTCTTACAGGCGTTACCTCCCGGACAACGGACGCGCGTCGTCGTCCCGGCATCGGCTCGCCGCACCGCGGTCTGGTTCTTCACACCGGCGGAACGGGACGGACTCCCGCTCGTGGACATGGACCCGGCCGATCAGCAACGGGCGCTTCGCCTTCTGCGCAGCGGACTCAGCGAGGCGGGCTACTCGCTGGCCACCTACATCATGGGCCTGGAGAACTACCTCGCCTACGAGGAAGGCTGGATGGATCTGTATCCGGGGCGCCCCGGTCACGGTCGCAGTCGCGATCCACTGCTCTACTACGTCAAGATCTACGGCGATCCCGCTTCGCGGGAATGGGGTTGGCAATTCGCCGGCCACCACCTCGTGGTGCATGCCTTCGTCGAGAACGGCACCGTGGTCTCGGCCACTCCCCACTTCATCGGAGTCAACCCCGCCGTCGCACCCTCGCTCGGACGCAATCGCTTCCAGCCTCTTCGCGGCGAGGAGGAGATCGCCATCGAGCTGTTGGACACCTTCACCGATCAACAGCGTTCGGACGCGGTGTTCGACACCATCGCACCGGCGGACATCTTGCAGGGTAACCGCCCACTGGTGGATGACCGGGCTCTGCCCGATCCGCCCGCCGATCTGTATCCGGCAACGGCGGATCGGGCAGATGTACTCGATTTCCTTGCACAGCTGGGACTTTCCGGCCACATGGCCACGGTGGCCGACCCCTCGGGCGGTCTTGTCGAGTTCAGCAGGAGCGCGCCGTCACAACGCGGGCTCGCCGTGGCCACTCTGGCACCCGCCGGGCAACAACTCGTTGCCGAGCTTCTGCAGCACTACGTGCTCCGGTTTCCCGCCGACATCCATCGCGATGTCTTCGGTTGGCAAGCCGGCGACGCGCTTCCCGCGGACCTGCGCTTCGCGTGGGCCGGATCCACCCAGAACGGCGTGGGACGGTATTACTGCTTCGATTCAGCGGCCATCTCCATCGAGTTCGACAACACCCAGAACGCCGCGAACCACATCCACAGCGCACTGCGCAGTCGTCGTACTGACTTCGCGACCGATGTGCTTCGCGCCCACTACTTCTCAGAGCACCCAGAGAGCATGGAGAACAAGTAACCGATGATAGGCACACCCTTCCTCCGTCTCGTCAATGTTGGCGGCGTGGTCCCCGACCTCGAGGTGGCACGCGCATTCTTCTGCGACACCATCGGATCACGGGTGGTCGGGGACGGCAGGGCCGACGGCACCGCCTATCTCCAGGTGGAGATCGGCGAGACGGCGGTCAACCTGTTCGTCCAGCCGATCTTCACCGACGCAGACGTGGCCACAGGGTGGTCCCATGTCAGTCTCGAGACCAATGATCTGGATTGTTTTCTCGCGAGTCCGGACTGGCAGCCGCACCTCATCGGCGCACCGAAGGTCATCGAAACACTTTCCGACACAAGGCGTATTGCGTTCTTCGAACCCCTGCCCTGCCTACGCGTGGAGGTGATGCAGATCGCCCGACTGCTTCCCCCTCCGTCGGAGGTACCCGGAGTCAGCACGCTGTACGAGGCGAACGGACGCCGAGGTGAGAGCCGGGGATTGCTGCACCGGGCTGGAGCGGCCGCAGTGCTTGGAACTGCACTCACGGCACGGTGTCAGCCGGGAGACAACCTCGCGGTGCACCGCGCCGTCGCGCAGGCCAGACCGGGCGACGTGCTGGTGGTCGCCGGAGCAGACGTCGCTGTCGGTTACGTGGGCGATGTGCTGGTCAATGCCGCACTGCGTCGCGGCATCGTGGGCATTCTCGTCGATGGCGGTGTGCGCGACATCGATGAGCTCCTCCGGCTCGACCTGCCGGTGTGGTCCACCCGTCTCGCGATCACTGCCGCGGCGAAAGTGACACCCGGCGAGGTGGCCACCACGGTGAGCTTCGCGGGAACGTCGATCACCAACGGCGACATCGTGCGCGCGGACCGCGATGGTGCTGTTGCCGTGCCCGCGGCCGCCTGGCCGACGGTCCTGGACGCCGCACGCGCGCGGGATGCGTTCGAGGCGGGCATCATCGACCGGCTCGACCGCGGTGAGACCACGGTGCAGATACTGGGGCTTGCCGAGTAGCCGGTGTGCGGCGGAATCTAGACCGCCCAACTCCGCAGCAACGCCCGCGTCCGTGCTCGACCCTCGGGCGACGGCTCGAACGTCGCTCCGACGAATTCGTCCACCCCCGCGTCGCGCAAAGCATCCAGGCGCTCGGACACCTCGGATTCAGAACCGATCAATGCCGCGTCCTCGGGGCCGGCGAAACCCTCGCGGTCCAACATGGCCCGGTAGGACGGCAGCTGCCCGTACATCACGAACTGCTTGGCGGCCATCGCCCGGGCGCCGGCGACGTCGTCGGTGACACTGATCGGCAGGGCCGCCACCACTCGAGCAGTACGACCGACTTCGGCCGCCGCAGAACGGATCACGGGACCGATATGGGAACCCAGGGTTGCGGGCCCGGTCATCCAGGTCACCGTCCCGGCGGTCCGCCGGCCGGCCAGCCGGAGCATCTGCGGCCCCAGCGCTGCGATGTACACGTCAGGCGCGGGAGCGCCGGGAATCATGACGGACCCGCGCGTGGTCACCAGCTCGCCTGACACATCGGCGGGTTCGCCGTTCAACAGCGGCAGCAGGCCGTCCAGGTACTCGTTCATGCGCCGGATCGGCTTGGCGTAGGAAATGCCCCACATGCCTTCGGCGACAGCGGCGTGGGTCATCCCGATACCGAGCGTGAAACGTCCTCCTGCAATGGCATTCAGGGTCAGCACCCGCTGAGCCATCAGCATCGGATGCTGATTCTGTATCGGCAGCACACCAGTGCCCACCTCGATATCGGGCACCTCGCGGAACGCCACGGCCAACGCGGTCAACAGGTCGCGCTCGTAGGGAAGCTGGGTGCTCCACACCCGGACAAAACCCTCATCGCGCAACATCGCCAACTGCGTGACGTAGGCGTCGATGGAAAAGGGTTCACCGGTGTACTCGAGCATGCTTATCTGCATGCTCCAAGTGTGCACACCTACTCTGAGCTGATGGTGGCACTCCCCGAAAAATTCATCGAGGCCAAGGTCGCGAGGCTGGCGACCGTCGGTGACGATGCTCAACCCCACCTGGTCCCGGTCGTCTTCGCCGTCTGGCAGAACGCCGTCGTCACGGCCGTCGACGGCAAACCGAAATCCACCACCAAGCTCAGGCGCCTGCGCAACATCACAGCCAACCCCAAGGTGAGCCTGCTGGTCGACCACTATGACGAGGACTGGACCCAACTCTGGTGGATCAGGGTCGACGGCCGGGCCACCATCAGCGAGAACAACGAAGCACTCCACGCACTCAGAGCTAAATATGCTCAGTACCAACAGGTTCCACTCGACGGCCCTGTCATCGAGATCTCGGTGGAGAGCACGAGGACTTGGGGGCTGGGCTGATGCAGCCCGGCTCGTGCCTGCCCGGCTCATCGACCGGGCTAACCTGCTGGAGCCCGGCCCTCCCTCCCCGGCTCGTGCCTCGCCGGCTCATCGACCGGGCTAACCTGCTGGAGCCCGGCCCTCCCTCCCCGGCTCGTGCCTCGCCGGCTCATCGACCGGGCTAACCTGACCACCATGTATGTACCGTCGGCAAACCGCCTCGACGACGACCAGGAGATCCGCGCGCTGGTCGCCGCGGTGGCCACGGCCAACTTCGTGACAGTCGACAACGGCGTACCCGTGTCGACGCTGCTGCCCATCGTCTGGGAACACGACACCGTGATCGCCCACATCGCCAAGGCCAACCCACAGTGGCAGAGCATTGCCGACGGTGACCCGGCGCTGCTGATCTGCACCGGGTCGCAGGCCTACATCAGCCCGTCCTGGTACCCCGCCAAAGCCGAGCACGGCCGCGTCGTCCCCACCTGGAACTACAGCGCGGTACATCTCACCGGCACCGTGGCGCTGCACGACGACTCCGACTGGCTGAGAAACGCCGTCGACCGCCTCACAAACACCCATGAACAAACCAGAAGCCAACCCTGGCGCACCACCGACGCCCCGCAGCAATACATCCGCGGCCAACTCAACGGCATCGTCGGCCTCGAAATCACCGTCCAGAAAGTCGAAGCCAAGGCGAAGCTGAGCCAGAACCGATCCGAAGCCGACCGAGGCGGAGTCATCAACGGACTACACCGTGACGGCCACACCGAGATGGCAGAAGCGATGGAAAGCCTGTGACACCACCGGGATGTGAACTGCAGGGCCGCGTCTGGCGCTCGGGGAAGCTGCACGACGACTTCGAGTTCGACAAGATCTCCGACTACCTCACCGAGCCCGACACCCTGGTGTGGGTCGACATGTACAACCCCGACCACGACGCCCTGCAGGCTCTGGCCCAGGAACTGGGCCTCAACATCTGGGCGGTCGAAGATGCCGTCGCGCCCTCGGAACGTGTCAAGGCCACCGTCTACCCCAGCCACACGTTCTTCACCGTGTACGCCGTCGACATGGCCGCCCCCACCGACGAGCCGCAGACACTGCTGACCAAACACCGCATCTCCGCGTTCGTCCTGAAGAACGCACTGGTGACGGTGCGACTCGCGCCGATGTGGGACATCGACCAGGTGAAAAGACGCTGGGAGGAGCTGGGCGGTCAGCAGTTCGGCGTCGGCGCACTGGTGCACGGGCTGCTGGACGTGGTGGTGGACGGGCACTTCGACGCGGTTCAGGTACTCGACGACGGCATCGAAGGACTGGAAGACACCCTGTTCGACCCGCCCAAACGCAACGTCAACATCCAGCGTCGCAGCTTCGCACTGCGCAAGGACCTGGTGAACCTGCGCCGCGTGGTGCTGCCCATGCGCGAGGTGGTGAACACCATCCAGCACCATCGCGCCGAAACCCACCGGGCCCCTGAACTGGACCCGCTCTACACAGACCTCTATGACCACGTGCTGCGCGCCACCGAATGGACCGAGTCGCTGCGCGACATGATCACCACGGTGTTCGAGACCAACCTTTCGCTGCAGGACGCGCGACTGAACACGGTGATGAAGAAGCTGACCGGCTGGGCGGCCATCATCGCGGTGCCGACGGCCATCACGGGCTTCTACGGTCAGAACGTTCCTTACCCCGGATTCAACTCCTGGGGTGGGTTTGTCGCCAGTACGGCACTGATCGTTCTTCTGGTGGTCGTCCTTTATGTGGCGTTCCGTCGCCGAGACTGGCTGTAAAACCCGCTAAGGTGCCCGCCATGGCGTACTCGCGCTATGTGGCGCTCGGCGACAGCCAGACCGAAGGACTCTGGGATGGTGACGACGACAGCGGTTTACGAGGCTTCGCCGATCGCCTCGCGATCCGCCTGAACGGGCTGTATCCGGGCCTGCAGTATGCGAACCTGGCGGTTCGGGGCCGCACCACCCGCGACGTCCTGGACAACCAGTTGCCGGCGGGGTTGGCCATGCAACCCGACCTGGTGACGGTCTGCGTCGGAATGAACGACATGGTGCGCCCGGGCCGATGGTTCGACACAGCGCTGGTGGAGCTGGAGACGGTGTACACGCGCCTGGCGGAAACCGGTGCGACGGTGGTGACGACGACGTTTCCGGACGTCGCCAGGATCCTTCCGGTGGGCAGGGTGCTGGCGGCGCGGCTGCAGCAGATCAATGCGGTGATCGCCAATTCCGCTGCCCAGCATGGCTTTGGGCTTGTGGATCTGTTCAACGCGCCGTCGATGATGGATCCCGAAGTGTGGAGCGTCGACCGCATGCACGCCTCGCCGTACGGCCATCAACTGTTCGCCGACGCGGCTGCCGAAGCACTGGGACTACCTGACAGCAACCATGATTGGGCCACCGCTCGAGGCACCGGCCAGACACCGAGGCCCGCGCAGCGGGTGCGGGCCCAGGCCCAGTGGACCCGCAACATGCTGGCGCCGTGGATTTGGCGCACGCTGCGCAGTCGTCCACCCGGATACGGCAAATCGGCCAAACGCCCGCAACTCGGGGGCATAGACTCCCACGAATGATCGACCGCGGTGATCCCGACGGCACGCCATTGTTGTTCGTACACGGTGCTTTTCACGGAGCATGGTGCTGGGACGAGCATTTCCTGGAGTTCTTCGCCAGCCGCGGCTACCGGGCGGTGGCGCTGAACCTGCGTCAACATCCGGGTGATCCGACCGGTGCGACGGTAGCCGACTACGTCGCCGACGTCCGCGCCGCCGCCGACACCCTGCCCCGTCCTCCGGTGGTGATCGGACACTCGATGGGTGGGTTCGTGGTGCAGAAGTACCTGGCCGCGCATACCGCCCCGGCGGGGGTGCTGCTGGCGTCGGCGCCGCCGTACGGACTGGGCAAGGCGGCACTGCGGGTGGCCCGGCGCAATGCCCGCCACAGCGGACGCCCCGCGGCGCTACGCAGGCCGCTGCTGTTCTTCGGGGCCCCGGCAGTCGCCCGCAACACCTTCTACAGCGACTCCACCCCCGCACATCTGGTCGCCCGCTACACCGAAAGGCTGTGCGACGAAAGCACCCGTGCCCTGTACCGGGACTTGCTCTACGCCGACCTCGCCGAGCCGGCCAAGGTGTCGACACCCCTGCTGGTGCTCGGTGCCGCCAGCGACGGCTTCTTCAGCCAGCGGGAGGTCTGCGCCACCGCCAAGGCCTATCGCACCCATGCGGAGTTCTTTCCCGACATGGGCCACAACCTGATGCTCGAGCCCGGTTGGCCGATGGTGGCGCAGCGCATCCACAGCTGGCTGTCCGATCTGCTGTTGTAACAGCAATCCCCAGTTCAGCGACGAATCGGTAGTGAGCCACTACCATCGGTGGTCCGTCTCAGCGAAAGGATGGTCACCGTGCGTACAACGCTTCGATTCGTCCTCGTCCTGGCCTTCAGCGGCCTCATCACCACTCCTACGGCGTCGGCCGCGGTATCCACGCCCGTCGTCACTCAGGTGGTGCCCGCCGCCGGACAGACCGTCGGTGTCGCACACCCGGTGGACATCACCGTCAGCACCCCGGTGAACCGACGTTCGATCGAAGACTCCATCCGGGTGGTCGAACCGGCAGGCATGACCGGCAAACTCGAATGGCTGGATACCGACACCGTCCGTTTCACCCCCGACGGGTTCTGGCCCGCGCACTCGACCATCCAGCTGTCGGTGGGGAACACCCCGCTGACCTTCAACACCGGTGCCTCGGTGGTGGGCGTCGCCGACATCTCTGAACACACCTTCACCGTCAGCATCGACGGGGTGGAGGCCCGGCAGATGCCCGCGTCGATGGGCAAGCCCGGATTCGCCACTCCCACCGGTTCGTTCACCGCGCTGGCCAAGGAGCGTGACGTGGTGATGGACTCGCGCACCATCGGCATTCCGCTGGACTCCGCCGAGGGCTATCTGCTGGACGTCAACTACGCCGTGCGCGTCACCTGGGGTGGGGTGTACGTGCACTCCGCGCCATGGTCGGTGGGCTCGCAGGGCTATGCCAACGTCAGCCACGGTTGCATCAACCTGAGCCCCGACAACGCGGCCTGGTACTTCGACACCGTGAGCGTCGGCGACCCGATCATCATCAACGCCTAGACGGGGCGGCCAACCGGCGACGAAGGAGTCGCGGAGGTACCCGTCTACAGCCGACCCAGTGGTCGGTGGTCCCTGTTTTGATGTTGGCATGTCCACTGAAACAACGTCTTTCGCCGCTGATGGGGTAAGCCCCAAGCGTCGGATGGAGGCGTTGTCCGAGGAACTGGCGGAGTTGTCGGGTCACCGCAATGCCATCGACGGGCGCATCGTCGACATCGTCGCCGAGATCGACCGTGACGGACTGGCAGGCAACACCGGCTACCGCTCCATCGCCTCACTTGGTAGCCGAGTGCTGGGCACCGGCACCTCAGACGCCGGAACCGAGGTCAAGGCTGAAGTGCCGCAACGCGAACTGATCCGCTACGCCGTGGACCTGCGTTCCCTGTCGCACGGCACCGCCACCTTCACGCGGGAGTTCGTCCGCTACGAGCCGTGCAGCAACGGGGTGGTCGGTTCGCAGTGATCGGGTGCGCGGCACGCCCGCGCAAGATGCGCGTCGGCCTGCCGTGAACCAGTTCGGTGGGTAGGGTCATGGCTCGTGGTTCGGACCCGCCTGGATACCGCGAGAATCCGCGCCGTCCGCGACCTGATCGACCCAGTGTTCCTGGACTCACCCCTGTTTCGCTGCGAAGCACTCGAGCCGCGACTGGGCTGCGCGGTCAGCGTCAAGCTGGAAACCGCGAACCCGGTCCGCAGCTTCAAGGGCCGCGGCACCGAGGTCGTCACCGGCCAGCTCACCAGTCCGGTGGTCTGCGCCAGTGCGGGCAATCTGGGTCAGGCTCTGGCCTGGTCCGGCCGCAAGCGGGGGCTGGACACCATCGTTGTGGCCTCACGATCCGCACCCGCCGTCAAACTGGACCGCATCCGCGCCCTCGGTGCGCATCTGGAGCTGGTCGACGGCGATATCGAGACAGCCCGTCAACGCGCGAGTTCGATTGCCCGCCAGCAGAATATCCGGTTGCTCGAAGACAGCCTCGACCTCGAGACCTGTGAAGGTGCCGCCACCATCGGCCTGGAACTGACGGGCACCCAGTTCGACACCGTGCTCATCGCGCTGGGCGGCGGCGCGATGGCCACCGGCGTGGGCCACGTCCTCAAGGAACTTGCGCCGCACGTCGAGGTGATCTGTGTACAGCCCGCGGGTGCGCCGGCGATGACACGCTCATTCCACGCCAGGCGGGTGGTCACCACCGACTCGCTGAACACCATCGCCGACGGGGTGGCGGGTCGGTTCCCCATCGCCGAGGTGCTCGACGACCTACTGCTGGTCGCCGATGACGCCGTGCTGGTACACGAGCAGACCATCAAGGCCGGGATGCAACTGCTGCTGGAGCACGCGGGCCTGGTCGTGGAACCGTCGGCGGCACTCGGCGTCGCGGCCCTGCTGGAGAACCGCGAGCGCTTCGCCGGCAGGCACGTCGTGACCATCGTGTGCGGCAGCAATGTCGACGCCGACGACTACCGCCGCTGGGTCAGCGCAACGCCCCCAGCAGCTGGTTGAACGCCTCGGTCATCGACGGGTGGGTGTAGATCTCCTCACGCAGGGCGGTGGCGGTGATGCCGTGGCGCATGGCCAGCGCCACGGTGTTGATCACCTCGTGCGAGTCGTGGGACAGCAGCGCGGCCCCGACGATCGCGTCGGTGTGGGCATCCACCACCACCTTCATCATGCCGCGCGGGTCACCGACGATGCGGGCCCGCGGCACCGTCGCCATCTCGGCCACCTTCATGGCCGCCACCTTCACCGTCAGCCCCTGTTCCCGCGCAGCCCGTTCGGTGAGCCCCACCCGCGACAGGGGCGGAGTGAGGAACAGTGAGTACGGCACGGCCCTGCGGTCGGTGGTGCTGCGGGCACCGGATCCGGTGAGCTGGTCGAGGACAATGCGGTAGTCGTCGAGCGAGATGTAGGTGAATTGCGGGCCGCCGTTGACATCGCCGACGGCGAAGATGTGCGGCGTGCTGGTGCGCAGATGCTCGTCGACCACGATCGATCCGTCCGCACCTGTGTCCACCCCCGCGAGATCGAGCCCCAGACCAGCCGTCACCGCCCGCCGACCCAGCGCCACCAACACCAGGTCACCTTCGACGACGCCGATATCGAAATGTACTGTACCGCCGTCGATTCTGTTGACCTGGGCGCCGGTGATCACCTGGATACCCGCTTGGTCGAGCAACTCGCCCACCGCAGCAGCCACATCGTCGTCCTCTCCGCCGAGGAGGCGGTCATGTTTCTCCAGCACCGTCACCGTCGACCCGTATCCGGCGAACATCGCGGCGAATTCCAGGCCTACGTAGCCACCGCCGAGCACCACCAGCCGTGAGGGCAGATCGGGCTGCACCAGCAGTTCGGTACTGGTGACCACCCGCGGGTTGCCCGCCAGTCCCGGGATGTCCGGCAGCACCGGTTCGGAGCCGGTGCCCACCACAATCTGCGGTGCGCGCACGATGTGGACGGTGCCGTCCACATCGTCGACGCGGACGGTGGTGCCATCCAGAAACTGGGCCCGCCCGGTCAACACCGTCACGGTGTCGAGGTTGTCGAGCATCGCGAAATTGCGGCCACGAAGGAAGCCCGTCAGCTTGGCGGTGGTGTCGACGGCCGCCCGGTAGGCGAAGGTGTGCGGCGTCCCCGGTTCCAGCCGCTCGGATCCGAAGACCATGGATTTGGTTGGGACACAGCCGATGTTGATGCAGGTGCCGCCGTACATCTGGGCGGACTGCTCCACCATCACCACTCGACGACCCTGGCTGCCCAGGGCGGCAGCCAGAGTCTTGCCACCCTTGCCGAATCCGATGACGATGAGGTCGACGTCGACTGTGTTCATGGTCAGGTACTCAACGCCTTTTGCACACTGTTGACCACCCGGCTACCGGTAAGACCTGCGCGCGCACTGCAGGGGTGGAATCATCCGTCAGATGGCCACCGACACGCCACAGACCATTGCCTACCCGTCCCCCGGTTCTCGCCCGCTGCGTCGCGGCGAGGAAACGCTCGCTCCGCACGTGATCGTGTTGTTCGGCGCCACCGGCGACCTCGCCAAACGCAAACTGCTGCCCGGAATGGCATACCTGGTGAAATCGGCTCTGGCGCCGCAGATCCGAGTGGTCGGCACTTCCCTGGAGGATTACACCGACGAGGAGTTCCGCGAGGTGGCCCGCGAGGCCATCAACGCCTTCGGCAACCACAAGCTCACCGACCAGGAGTGGGACGCGTTCGCCTCCCGGGTCTCCTACGTGCCGCAGGGCGCCGGACCCCAGGCGCTGGCCGCCGCTGTCGCCGACGCCGAGGCCGCACTGGGCCCGGACACCCAGCGGCTGCACTACCTGTCCGTCCCACCCAAGGCCGCCCGGGCCGTCATCACCATGCTGCGTGATGCCAACCTGGTGGAGCGGTCGCGGGTGGTGATGGAAAAGCCGTTCGGCACCGACCTGGCAAGTGCCGTGGCGCTCAACGACTTTGTGCACGAGACCTTCCGCGAACGGCAGATCTTCCGCATCGACCACTTCCTCGGCAAGGAAGCCGCCCAGAACATCCTGGCGTTCCGCTTCGCCAACGGCCTGTTCGAACCGATCTGGAACCGCAACTTCATCGACCACATCCAGATCGACATCCCCGAAACCCTAGGTCTGGACCAGCGCGCCAACTTCTATGAGAGCACCGGCGCCTACAAGGACATGGTGGTCACGCACCTGTTCCAGGTGATGGCGTTCGTGGTGATGGAACCACCCACCGCACTGGAGCCGCGGGCCATCAGCGAGGAGAAGAACAAGGTGTTCCGCTCCATGCTGCCCATCAAGTGCGAGAACGTGGTGCGCGGCCAGTTCACCGGCTACCGGGAAACCGAAGGGGTGGCACGGGACTCCGACACCGAGACGTTCATCGCGCTGAAGGTCGGCATCGACAACTGGCGCTGGGCCGGCGTGCCGATCTACCTGCGCACCGGCAAGCGGATGGCCGAGGGACAGCGCATCATCTCGATCGCGTTCAAGGAGGCGCCGCGGACCATGTTCCCGGCCGGCTCCGGTGTCGGCTCGCAGGGACCGGACCATCTCACCTTCGACCTGGCCGACGCGTCGAAGGTGTCGCTGTCCTTCTACGGCAAGCGTCCGGGACCGGGGATGAAGCTGGACAAGATGTCCATGCAGTTCTCCACACAGGAAACCGAGTCGCTCGGCAACGTGCTGGAGGCCTACGAGCGGCTGATCCTGGACGCGATGCGCGGTGACCACACGTTGTTCACCACCGCCGAGGGCATCGAATCGTTGTGGGAGCGGTCGGCGGCACTACTGGACGATCCGCCGCCGGTGAAGTCGTATCCGCCCGGCACCTGGGGCCCGAATGCCATTCACCAGCTGATCGCCCCGAATGCGTGGCGGTTGCCGTTCGAGCGGGCATGGCGGGAAAAGAAGTCATGAACGTGTGACCCGCGCCACCCACCAATCTAGAACGTGTTCTAGATTGGTGGTATGAGCGGCGCCTCCTTCGACCTGTCCAGCGTGTTCTCCACCGTGGCGACGGCCATCCCGGACAACACGGCGTTGGTGTGGCGCGACCTGCGGCTGACCTATGCGCAGCTCGACGCGCGGATCGACGGGGTGGCGCACTATCTGGCTTCGGCCGGGCTGGGCTGCCACACCGAACGTGACCAGCTGGACGGCCACGAGTCCGGACAGGACCACATCGGGCTGTACCTGCGCAACGGCAACCAGTACCTCGAGACCATGGTGGCGGCCTACCGCGCCAGGGTGGCGCCGTTCAATGTCAGCTACCGCTACGTCGAGGAAGAGCTGCTGTACCTGCTCAACGACTCGAAGGCCACAGCGCTGGCCTACAACGCCGAGTTCGCCCCGCGGGTGGCCGCCATCCGCGATCGACTGCCACACCTGAGGGTATTGATCCAGGTGGCCGATCACACGGGCAACGAGTTATTGCCCGGCGCAGTCGATTACGAGTCCATCGTCACAACACCCGCGCCGGCGATGCCCAGCCCCACCGGTGACGACCTTTACATCCTCTACACCGGCGGCACCACCGGCATGCCCAAAGGCGTGCTGTGGCGCCAGCACGACATCTTCATCTCGGCCATGGGCGGTCGGCCGTTCGGCAGCACCGAAGCACTGACGTCCTATGCCGCCATCGCCGAGCGAGCCAAGGCCGCCGCCGGGGTGATGTCGCTGCTGATGCTGCCGCCGTTCATGCACGGCGCGGCGCAGTGGGCCGCCTACAACATCATCACCATGGGCGGCGCCATCGTGATTCCCGACGACGTGGAAAAACTGCAGGTGGCCGACGTCCTTCGGCTGGTCGAGCGCGAGGAGGTACGCAGCATCCCGGTGGTGGGTGATGCAATGGCCCGGCCGCTGATCGACGAGATCGAGACCGGTGACTACGACCTGTCCGGCCTGATCTCGATCACCAACGGCGGCGCGCCGATGTCGCCGACGGTGCGTGACCGCATCCGGGCCGCGCTGCCGAATCTGCTACTGATGGACGCGGTGGGTTCGTCTGAGTCCGGCGCGCAGATGAGCGCCGTCATCGGTGAAGTCGCCGGCGAGACTGCGGGTACCGCACCGGTGTTCAATCCCGGATCCGACACCGCCGTGGTCGATCTCGAGTTCACCCGGGTGCTGGCACCTGGTGACGGGGAGGGTTGGCTGGCGCGACGGGATCTGATTCCGCTGGGCTATCTGGGTGACGCGGCCAAGACCGCGCGTACGTTCCCGACCATCGACGGGGTGCGTTGGTCGGTGCCCGGCGACAAGGCACGTGCACTCGCCGACGGCCGAATCGAGTTGCTGGGCCGGGATTCGGTGACCATCAACTCCGGCGGCGAGAAGATCTTCGCCGAGGAAGTGGAGCGCGCGGTGGCCGCACACCCGTCGGTGTACGACGTCGTCGTCGCCGGACGTCCGTCGCAGCGGTGGGGCAGTGAGGTGGTGGCCGTCGTCCAGCTGGCCGAAGGTGCGTCGGTCACCGATGACGAACTGATCGAGGTATGCCAACGCACCATTGCCCGCTACAAGATCCCCAAGGCGTTCATCCGCACGCCCAAGGTGATGCGCTCCCCCGCGGGCAAGGCCGACTACCGGTGGGCTAAATCCGTCGCCGAAGAAGCTGCCGCACTTCGTCGTTGACACCGCTTCGCCGTTGACACCACTGCGGTGTCAACGACTCAGACAGCGGGGCGGTAAACACCTCTGCCTGTGACCAGCGGCATGTCCAGGGTGGTCCGGATGCCCGGGGCCGCCTCCACCACGGCGGGAATCGCGTTGACGATGCGTCCGGCCCCCACCAGGATGGCCGCGTAATTGTGGTCACCACGGCTACTGGTCGGGCAGATGTCGACGGCGTACGACGGTTCGCCGGTGATCTCCACGCGGTAGGAGCCGCCGGGCTGCGCGGGCTGCGCCCAGTCCGGCCGCAGATCTTCACGGACGCGGGTGATGTGTTCGACCACCACCGCAGCCCTGCCGTCGACCATGCCGTTGATCTCGAAGCGCATGGCCGCAACGGTGCCCTTCTCGATCACGCCGCAGGCGGTGTCGATGTCCTCAGGCGCGGGCTCCAATTCGTAGTTCTCGGTGATCTCGTCGAGTTCGACGCCTATGCCCGCGGCGAGCATCTTCAGCGCTGTGCCCCAGGCCGCGCTCAGCACGCCCGGCAGCAGCAGCATGCCCGGCTGGTCCATGGGATTGCCGAAGCCCATGACGATCTTCATCACCACTTCACCGTCGTAAGTGGCGTAGTCGGCGATCTCCATGGTGCGGATCTGCTCTATGCGCTGACAGGTGCCCGCAAGCGCGAACGGCATCAGGTCGGTGGCGAAGCCGGGATCGACCCCCGTGATGAACACCGACGAATTACCCTGCAGCGCGGCGTCTTCCACCCGCTTGATGACCTTGTCCGGCAGCACACTCCAGGGGAACTGCAGCCCGCCCGGAGCCGAACCCACCACGTTGATTCCGGCCGCCAACGCGGCGGTGACATCCCGGGTGGCCTCGACGGGTCTGGTGTCGCCCATCGCGCAGTACACGAGGCAGTCGGGCACGGTGGCCAGCACCTGCTCCATACCCGGGGTGGCGACGACACCGGTGCGCACGTCCAGGCCGGCCAGTTCGCCGGCGTCCCTGCCGAGTTTCTCGGCGGTGGACACCCCGACCGCGGTGAGTTCGAAGCGAGGGTCTTCGATCAGCTGGGTCAAGGCGATGCGGCCACAGTTGCCGGTACCGACGAGCGCGACGCGGATGGTCATGGTTGGCAGTATGTCCGCTCGGACGCGGAATTGAAACAGGTTCTAGTTTTCTCGCAGTCGGGTAGCCTGACGCCCCATGGGACGTGTTGATGGAAAAGTTGTACTGATCAGCGGCGGCGCGCAGGGCATGGGGGCGTCACACGCCAAGATGCTCGTCGACGAAGGCGCCAAGGTGGTGATCGGCGACATCCTCGACGAGAAGGGCGAGGCGCTGGCCGCCGAACTCGGCGATTCAGCGCGCTACGTCCACCTCGACGTCACCGAAGCCGAACAGTGGGACGCCGCGGTGAAGACCGCCGTCGACACCTATGGCTCCCTGACCGCCCTGGTGAACAACGCGGGCATCGTCGCGCTGGGCAAGATCGGCAAGTTCGATATGGCCAAGTGGCAGAAGGTGATCGACGTCAACCTCACCGGAACGTTCCTCGGAATGCAGGCCGTGGTGGAGCAGCTCAAGGCCGCCGGCGGCGGGTCGATCATCAACGTTTCGTCCATCGAGGGCCTGCGCGGCGCGCCGATGGTGCACCCCTATGTTGCCTCCAAGTGGGCGGTGCGCGGCCTGGCGAAGTCGGCGGCGCTGGAGCTGGGCCCGTTCAACATCCGGGTGAACTCGGTGCATCCCGGTTTCATCCGGACCCCGATGACCAAACACTTCCCCGATGACATGGTGACCGCGCCGCTGGGCCGGCCCGGCAAGTCCGAGGAGGTGTCCACCTTCATCGTGTTCCTGGTGAGCGACGAGTCGTCGTTCTCGACCGGCAGTGAGTTCGTGATGGACGGCGGTCTCGTCACCGACGTGCCGCACAAGAACCTCTTCTGACCGCGAGAGCGCCTGGCCAGTCGAGGCTTGAGGGTCAGCGGTTCTCGACCAGCGCGACCAGCTGATCCAGCGCGGCACCCCAGCCCTCGTGAAAGCCCATCGCCTCGTGTTGCTTGCGGGCAGCAGCGTTGTCGTGCAACGCGATTGCGGTGTAGCGGGTGCCGTCCCCCTCGGGCACGATGTCGATGACCGCCGTCATGTGGAATTCCCCGTCCGGGACCGGAACCGGGCGATAGCCGGGGCCCAGAGCCGAGGTCCAGATGAGCCGACGACCTTCGACCACCTCGAGATAACACCCGGTGGACGGGTACTCGTCGCCTTCCGGCGAGGCCATGACGGTGTGCATCTTCCCGCCGGGGCGCACATCCACCTCGACCTTGACGGTGGACCAGGGTGCCGGGGTGAACCACTGCACCAACTGCTCGGGATCGGTCCACGCGTCCCAGACTGCTTGGGGCTGACGTCGACGACACGCTCGAGCACCAGGTCGGTGGCGGGATCGACGTCGATGGGGTGCGGTTCGGTCATGGCTGTTTCTCCTCTGTGGGCGTTCTGGTGATGTAGACGGCTTGCGGGCCAAAAAGTCATCGAGCTGATCGACTCGCGGTTCCCAGGGTGACTGCTGTTTGGCAAAGGCGTGATCCGCCGTTGCCGGATCGCTCGAAGGATGTGGCGAACTGCGGCGGCACCTCAAATTCGTCACGAAACTGTCCACGAACAGCTACGAAAGGCCCCTCGGTCGCGAACTTCACGCACCGCTTGGCTGACGTGCGGGACGCCCGCGAGCTGCCTTTTTGTTCTCGACCAGGCTCTGTATCGCTTGATACCGTTTTGAAGACCGAACGAGGAGGGTGGCCCGTGGTGATGGCGATCCGACGCTGGTGGCGCCAACCCGACCACTTCTACTGGATGACTTCTCTGCTTGCCGCACGCGGACTGCAGACCACTGTCTGCCGCGTGCTGGCTGTCACCGTCGTGGCCCTGGGAATCGTCAATGTCGCGATGCTGCAGAGCCCCCGCGGACCCCAGGGCACCGTCAATCAGCTGGCCGTCGTGTCGGTGGCCGTCATCTGCGTCGCCTTCGCGGCCATGTGGCTGCGACGACGTTGGCCGAGCCAGGCCGGTTCATCGGCGTTCGTGGTGTCGGCTGCCGTCGGTATCGCCGTCTGCTGCCTGGTGCAACCGGACCCCGCTGCCGGACTGCTGGGGTCCACGGCCTTCGCGGCCCTGAGTGGGTACGTCGCCTTCTTCCATCAGCCCCGCCACATCGTGTTCACCGTCGCGGTTGCGACGGTGACCTCGGTACTGCTCGGCACACGGCTGGCGACCGAGTCCGATCCGGTGTTCACCTTCGCCGCGCTGGCGTTCCTGGCCATGGTCACATTCACGGTGCCCGCTGCATGTCAGGCGATGGTGCACCTGCTCGGTATCAACGTGTTGGCCTCGGAGATCGACACATTGACCGGGCTGCCCAACCGGGACGCGTTCTACCGTGCCACCGGCGCTTTGATCTCAGCGCGGGGGCGAGTCGACGATCGACACCTGGTGCTGCTGCTGATCACGCTGGACAACTTCAGCCTGCTCAAGAGCGCCGGTGGCACCGTCGCCTGCGAGCGGGCCCTGGTGGCGGTGGCGCAGACCCTGCGCGAAACCACCAGGAGCAACGCCGTGGTGGGTCATATCGGTGACGCGGAGTTCGTCATCGCCGACACCTTCTCCTCGACGGATTCGTCACCTCTGGTCGAGCGGGTCCGCGGAGCGGTGGCCACCACCCCGCCGCGGCTGACCGCCAGCATCGGCGTGGTGTGCACCCCGCTGCGGGTGTTGGCGGACTGCCCGCCGCAGGAACTGCTCGACGAGCTGATCGAGCTGGCGGGCCAGACCATGGCCGACGCCCGCCGGGGCGGCGGCAACCAGGCCCGCTACACGGTGTGCCCGAT
This sequence comes from Mycobacterium sp. MS1601, assembly GCF_001984215.1. Taxonomy (NCBI): domain Bacteria; kingdom Bacillati; phylum Actinomycetota; class Actinomycetes; order Mycobacteriales; family Mycobacteriaceae; genus Mycobacterium; species Mycobacterium sp. MS1601. The sequence goes on along the minus strand of NZ_CP019420.1, from coordinate 2,931,188 downwards.
GCCGGCGGCGATCGAACCCGAGAACAGGTCCGACGCCGACGACCAGTGGTGAACCTCGACGAACTGCGCTGGTTCCTGGTCCTCGCCGATACCGAACATGTCACCGACGCGGCCACCGAACTGCAGATCAGCCAGCCCACCCTGTCGCGGGCACTGGCCCGGCTCGAAAACCAGGTGGGTGCGCCGCTGTTCGACCGGATCAACCGCAGGCTGATCCTCAATGCATACGGGCGAATCCTGGCCGACCATGCCCGACGCGCCACCGCAGATCTGGATGCGGCGGTGGAACGTATTGCCGCACTGCGTCATCCGGACACCGGCACGGTGCGCCTGGCCTTCCTGCACTCGGTGTCCAGTTGGTACGTGCCCGAACTGCTGCGCCGGTTCCGCACCGCGGGCCCTCAGGTGCAGTTCGATCTGTACCAGGGCGCCGCGCACGAGATCGTCGAGCGCCTGCGTACCGGGCACGCCGATCTGGCGATCACCTCGCCGCGGCCGAGCGGTCCCGGCGTCGGGTGGCACCCGCTCTACGTCGAACAGTTGTGTCTGGCAGTGCCGCGGGGCCACCGTTTCGTGGGCCGCCCCTCGGTGCGTTTCGGCGACATCGCCGACGAACCCGTGGTGGCACTGCCCGTGGGTTTCGGGTTGCGGCATCTCACCGACGAGCTGTTCGCGAAGGCCGGCGTGACACCGCGGATCGCCGTCGAGGCGATGGAGATCCCCGCTGTCGAAGGCATGGTGGCCGCCGGCTTCGGAGTGGCGGTGGTGCCGCAGCCACGTCCGGGACGCGGCGAACCCAACTGCGAGTACGTCGCGCTGCCACACCGCGACGCCCAGCGGCATATCGGTCTGACCTGGAGCACAGAGCGACAACTGCCTCCCGCGGCCGAACGGTTCGCCGGTTTCGTCAAAACCCTCGACCACTGATCATGATATGTACGCATGGAGTTGATTGATTTCATGCATTGGACACATTGAATTTCGCTCCTTAGCGTGGACCGGGTGTCCATCGAGATCCAGCCGTCGGGCAGCCCGGACTGGGCAGGCCACGCGCGTGGATCCAGCGATTACCGGCGGCTGCTGGCCGCGTTGTTCTGCGCCGGCGTCGCGACCTTCGCCCAGCTCTACTCTCTGCAGGGCGTGTTGCCCCAGCTCGCCGAGCACTACAAGATCGGGGCGGCCGACGCGGCGCTGACGGTTTCACTGGCCACCACGGGCCTGGCCATCTCGGTGATTCCCTGGTCGATGGTCGCCGACCGGGTGGGCCGCGTGCGGGCCATGACGATCTCGGTGACGGCAGCCACCGTTGCGGGGTTGCTGGTGGCGTTGGCGCCGACCTATCCCGTGCTGCTGGCGGGTCGCTTCGTCGAGGGCATCGCCCTCGGCGGGGTGCCCGCTGTCGCCATCGCCTACCTGACCGAGGAGGTGGAACGGCGTCACTCCGCGCGGGCGGCCGGCATCTATGTCGCGGGCACCACCATCGGCGGGCTGCTGGGCCGGGTGGTCGCGGGCCCCATCGCCGAGACCGTGCACTGGCGCGTGGGGGTGTTTGTGGTCGCGGTGCTGTGTGCGTTGGCCGCGGCAGGCTTCATCGCCCTGGCTCCGCGGCCGCGTGGCTTTGTGCCGTCGTCGGCACGCGGCGTGTTGCACCGGCTGGCCGTCAATCTGCGCTCACCACGACAGCTGGCGCTCTACGCTCAGGCGTTTTTGCTGATGGGCGGCTTTGTCGCGCTGTACAACTTCCTGGGCTTCCGGCTCGTGGCCGCTCCGTTCAACCTGCCGGAACATCTGGTCAGCCTGGTCTTCGTGGCGTACCTGGCGGGAACCTGGGCGTCGTCGCGCGCCGGTGCGGAAGCCACCCGGTTCGGACGACGACGGGTGCTGCTGGTGTCGGTGACACTGATGGCGGCCGGGGTGGTGATGACGCTGTCGCCCCAGCTGCTGGTGGTGCTGACCGGACTGGTGGTGGCCACCATCGGATTCTTCGGAGCGCACGCCATCGCGTCCGGGTGGACGGCAGCCGACGCCGGGACCGGCAAAGCGCAGGCATCGTCGCTGTACAACCTGGCCTACTACGGTGGGTCCAGCCTGGTGGGCTGGTTCGGTGGCGTGGCCTTCGACTCCCACGGCTGGCCGGCCCTGGCCGCGACAGTGCTGAGCCTGGTACTGCTGGCGACGGCCATTGCCGCGACGGTGCTACGACAGCGACCTGCGCCGTCGCTCAGGTGATGCCGAACTGGGCGTAGAGAGCCTGCGTTCGCCAGACGATCAGCACGATGAACACGGCTAACAGGGCGACGATCAGGCCTGACTGGACCAGGCTCTGACGCTGCCGGGGTGCATAGACGAAGGCCGCCGTCACCAGTGCGCCGGTGAGCAGCCCGCCGAGGTGGCCCTGCCAGCTGATGTTCTGCGAACTGATCAGCGGCACAATCAGGGTGAAGGCCACGTTCAGCCCGATCACCGCGAGCACGGGACGTAGATCCAGGTTCATCTTCTTGGCCACCACAAACGTGGCGCCGAACAGGCCGTAGATGGCACCCGAGGCCCCGGCAGTGCCGGAGTTCAGCGGCGACAGCAGATACACCACGACGGATCCGCCGATGGCGCTCGCCCCGTACAGCACGCTGAATCGCAGCCTGCCGAGCATCTGCTCCAGCTGGGGGCCCATGACGTAGAGCACCAGCATGTTGAACAGGATGTGCATGACGCCGTAGTGCAGGAACGCCGAGGTGACGAGGCGGTACCACTCGCCGTCGGCGACGGCGGGCGGCCACAGCACCAGGCTGGACTGGAAGTCCGGGATGGCCATCTGCAGTACAAAGGCCACCAGGTTGACCGCGATCAGCGTGTAGGTGACCACCGGCACGGTGCCGTTGGGGCGCAACCCGCCGAACTGCCCGCGGACCTGCCGGACTTCTCTGTTGCCCTCGTTCACGCACTCGACGCACTGGTGCCCGACGGCTGCCGAGCGCATGCACTCACCACAGATGAAGCGACCGCAGCGGTTGCACCGGACGTACGTCTGCCGGTCCGGGTGGCGGTAACAGGTGGGAACTTCGGTGGGCGGCGGCGGTGGTGTGCCGGGATAGCTCATCGGCCAGCTCTCATGCCGGCGATTCTAGTGATCCCCCATACCGCAGTCCGTGGCCGAATCGGAAGACCGGTGCCTCGGTGTCGAAGGCGACGTCAGTGCGGGCCGCGGCGACGGCCGCATCCGAGCGGGGCAGGTCGAACGGCAGTCGGCCATGTGGACCGGATTTGCCGAACAGCACGTCCAGTAAGGCGTTTTCGCCGATGCCATAGTTCACCAGCAGCGCTGCCGCGGTGTCGACGAACGGGGTGAGGACCGCGGGCCGGTCCAGGTAGACGTCGACGACGGCGGGGACCGTGGCGCTGATCCGACGCACCCGCTCGATGTCGGCGGCAGCGAACTCCAGTGTGCCGTGGTGGAACAGCTGCGCCAGCATGCCTTCACCCGGTGGGTCGAACGGGGCCTTGAGTCGCAGCAGAGCGATGTCGGCCTCGTCCGGCGATCCTACCGGGGTGGCGTATCGACGCACCGCGTCATCGGCGAGGTCCGGGGCGAACAGCTTGATACCCCGCTGCAGCGGCAACACCTTGTTGGTCAGCAGGGTCAGCGAGTCCTTCTGCGCCTGTACCCCCGCGGCAACAAAATCGGCGCGGCCCACGGTCTCGGCGGCCACGCCCTCGTCGACGAACGGGTTGTCGAACAACCCGAGGGCGAACTTCACCCGCAGCAGCCGCCGAGCGGACTCGTCGATTCTCTGCTCGCTGACCCGGCCGGACTGCACCAGCTCCAGCAGCACCTCCGGACAATGCTCTCCACCGAACTGGTCCACCCCTGCGTCGAGCACCCGCAGCATCCGCTCCTCGCGGCTCAGGTGCTCCACACCCCAGGCCCTGGCGGTGCCGAGATCGCCGAGGTCCGGGTTGTCGGTGATCAGTCCCCAGTCGGTACACACCACACCGTCGAACCCCAGCTCCTGCCGCAGCAATGTGGTGACCACCGACCGGTTGAAGCCGAAACCGACCTCCTCCCAATCGGTTCCGATGGGCATGCCGTAGTACGGCATCACCTCGGCGGCGCCGGCGTCAAGCACCGCCCGGAACGGCCGCAGGTGGTATTCGAGGTTGCCGCCCGGGTAGACCTGCTCGCGGCCCCACGGGAAGTGCGGGTCGTTGCCGTCGAGTTGGGGACCGCCACCCGGGAAGTGTTTGACCATGGCCGCCACCGACCCGGCGCCCAGCTGTTGGCCCTGCAAACCCTGCACGTACGCCACCGCCAACCTGGAGGTGAGATCGGCGTCTTCGCCGAAGGTGCCGTTGATCCGCGACCACCGGGGTTCGGTGGCGAGGTCTATTTGGGGATGCAGCGCCACCCGGATGCCGACGGCCAGGTACTCCTGGCGCACGATGTCGGCGAAGTCCCGGATGCGTTCGGGAGCACCGATGGCCGCCAGACCCAACGTCTCCGGCCACTGCGAATACGCGCCCGCCATCATCTGCGCGGCATAGTTGTCGACAAAATGGTGCCGCGGGTCGGTCGAGAAGGTCACCGGGACGCCATGTGGACGCGCGGCGGCCTGCTGCTGAATCTGGTTGTGCCACTGCGCAAATTCCCGCCCCTGCGGTGCCGCGCCCAGCAGGTTGAAGTGGGTCATGCCTTTGTCCAGCAGGGCCGCCACGGTGGGCAGTCCGAACGTAGCCAGCCGATCGCCCAGCTCGCCGATGCCGACCATGGTGTGGAACATCAGCCCGACCTTGGCAGGCAGATCCAGGTGGGTGAGCAATTCGTCGGCACGTTGCTGCGGGGTGGCCATGCATCCACGGTGCCTGACCTTTCCAATCCCTGCAAACTTGCAGAATGAGGAAGCTCGTGCTCTACAGTGGCGCAATGGCGCGCGTGGGATTGCGGGAGCAGAAGAAAGCCGAGACCCGAGCCGCACTGAGCAAGGCGGCCTTGGACCTCGCCGGACAGCACGGCCTGGACGCGGTCACCGTCGACGCCATCGCCGAACGTGCCCACGTGTCCGCCCGTACGTTCAGAAACTATTTCTCCAGCAAGGAGGACGCCATTCTGGCGTTGCTCGAGGACGTCCACCGCCAGGTGGCCGACACTCTCGCGCTCCGCGACCCCGACGAACACGTACTGGACTCCCTGGCCGCCGCGGTGAGCGAACTGGTGTCCTCCGCCGATGCGGTGGACCGCACCGTCAGCGTGGTGCGACTGGTGAGCCAATATCCCTCGCTGATCGCCAGGACCATGGTGGCCCACGACGCGATGACGGCGCGCATGGTCGCCGAGATCGCCAGGCGCACCGGCACCGATCCGCACACCGACCTCTACCCGCGCCTGGTCTACCACGCCTGCAGCGCCGTCACGGCCGCCATCGTGGAGATGCTGGCCGAGTCGCCGCCTCCGACTGAATCAGCAGAAGCACTGGTGCACAGAGGATTTGCTCAGCTGCGCAACGGCCTGGCTGGCCCATGACGGCCGCCCACTCGGCACGCCGGGTCGTCGAACTCAAGTAGTGGCCGCCAGCTCCCGGTTGAGCTTGTCGCCTTCGATGTCGAGATCGGGCAGCCTCCGGTCCAACCGCTTCGGCAGCCACCAGGCACGGTCGCCCAACAGCGACATCACCGCGGGCACCATCGTCATCCGCACCACGAAGGCGTCGATGAAAACGCCGAAGGCCAAGGCGAATCCGATCTGTTTGATCATCGGGTCCGCATTGAACACGAAGCCCGCGAAGACCGCCATCATGATCACCGCCGCGGCCGTCACCACCCGGGCGGCCTGGGTGAAGCCATGGGCCACGGCGTCGTCGCCATGCAGTCCGTGCACGTGCGCTTCCTTCATCGACGACACCAGGAACACCTGGTAGTCCATCGCCAGGCCGTAGAGCACGCCAGTCACGATGATGGGCAGCAGGCTCATGATCGGCCCGGTGGCGCTGAGCCCGAACAGCTGCTGTAACCAGCCCCATTGGAATACCGCGGTCGTCGCGCCGAAAGTGGCCAGGATGCTGAGCAGGAAGCCGACGGTGGCCTTCACCGGCACTGCGATCGAGCGGAACACCAGGGTGAGCACCAGCAGCGAAAGACCCACCACCACACCGATGTACAGCGGAATAGCGGCGGCAATCCGGTCTGAGATGTCGATACCCATGGCGGTGATGCCGGTGACGCCGAGGTCGATGTCGGTGGCATCGGCCAGCGGCCCCGCATGGTCGCGAATGGCGCGGACCAGATCGGCAGTCGCCTCGTCGGTGGGGCCTGCGGTGGGCACCACGGAGAAGACAGCCTTGTCCGATCCGTCCGACACCAGCTGCATGGTGACCGCCTGCACGCCGTCGAGGAGACGCAGGTCGGTGTAGACCTCGGCGATCTCCGCCTGGGTCAGCGCGTACTTTTCGGCCACCACCAGCAGCGGGCCGTTGAACCCGTCGCCATAGTGCTCGGCCACCACGTCGTAGCTGGCCCGCTGAGAAGTGCCCTCGTTGTAGCCGGAGCCGGCGGGCAGACCGAGGTGCATGCCGAGGGCAGGGATGGCGAGGACAGCGGTCAGCGCAATGCCGGCGATCACCACCGGGACACGGTGCCGCAGCACCGCTCCCACCCAGGCCGTCGCAAAGCGGTGGTTGCCCGCAACAGAGATCTGGGTGCGTGCCTTGGCCGAGCAGATGCGTTCGCCGACCAGGCCCAGCAACGCGGGCAGGATGGTCAGCGCGGCCAGCACGGCCACCAGCACAGTGAACGCAGCGGCCAGCGCCATGGTGGTGAGCAGCGGAATGCCCGCCACCGACAGGGCGACCAGCGCGATCACCACCGTCGTACCGGCGAACACCACGGCGCTGCCGGACGTACCCACCGCACGCGCGGCCGCGTCGGCGGCGCTGTGGCCGTGGTCGAGGATCAGGCGACGCTGCCGGTTGACGATGAACATGGCGTAGTCGATGCCGACGGCCAGGCCCAGCATGATGGCGAGCACCGCGGTGATGGACTGCATGACGAAGACATGTGAGAGCAGGAACGTGCCACCGACACCGACCGCCACCGATGTCAGCGCGGTCGCCAGCGGCAACCCCGCGGCCACCAGGGAACCGAGGGTGATGACGAGCACCAGCGCGGCCACCATGACGCCGACGACCTCACCTGCACCGATGATCTCCGGCAGCTGTGCCATGGACGCCGACGGCAACACCTGCAGGCCGGTGGCGGCGGCGGTGGCCTGATCGACGACGTGCTCCACCGCACCGGTGGGCAGGTCGTTGGTCTGCTTGTCGAACTGGAACTGGAACAGGGCGGTCTGGCCGTCGGCCGAGACTACGAGCCCGGGCACCGGTTGACCGTCGATGGTCAGCGGCGCCGGTGCATTGGCCGGCGGCGGCAGCTGGTGCTGGACGCGTTCGATGGCCGCGCCCGCTGTCAACGTCGGGCTGGCGGCGCCTTTGGCGAGCTCCTCCTGTGCCGCCGCGCGCGGGTCGAGGACGTGCTCGGCGTGGGACACCGCATCCACCGCCGACATCAGAGCCGCGAGGTTGGCGCCGTGGTCGATGCGCTGACCGTCAGGAGCGACGAAGGCGATCATGCCCTGACCGCCGGACATCTCGGGCAGGTCGGTGGCCAGCTGGTCGATGACCTCCTGCGCAGGCGTGCCGTTGATCCGCATCTCGTTGGAGATCTTGGGGGGATTGACCAGCAACAGGCCGGCGACAACGGCGATCAACGCCAGCCAGACACCCAGTACAGCCCACGGGCGGGCGTACGCGAAGCGCCCCAGGCGATGAAGGAAGGTCGACATGCAACTGAGAGTAGGCTCCCAATATGGGAGTGGGCTATCATTTGTCGTCGACGCCACCGTGGCCTGACAGGATGACGCGGACCACAATTCGGGAAGGCACTGCACTGTGGAGAACACCGTGACCGAGACCGCGCCCCAGGCGCCGCCGGCCAAGCGTCGCCGCGCGGATGCCTTCGCCAACGTCAACCGCATTGTCGAGGCGGCCAAGGACGTCTTCTCGGCACACGGCGACTCGGCCACGCTCACCGACGTCGCCGCCAGGGCCGGCGTCGGCAACGCCACGCTGTACCGCCACTTTCCCAACCGGCAGGCGCTGGCGGCCGCCGTCTACGAGGACATCTTCCTCACCGAGGTGCAGCCGGTGATCACCGCGCTGGTGGAAAGCGATGCCCCGCGCGAATCCTTCCTCGACGTCATCGAGCGGCTCACCGACGTCATGGTGCAACAGCGGCCCCTGCTGTCCTCGCTCGACCAACTGTCCGAACTCACCGTCACACTGTTTCGCCGCAACCAGGACTTGGTCGAGGCAGTAGTCGAGCGCGGCCAGCAGAAAGGCGAGCTGCGCCTGGACATCACCGCCGACGATGTGACCAACTTCGTGGCGATGGTCACCACGGCCACGGTGGCACTCAACCAGCCGGCCGAACTCCGCCGCCGCTATCTGAGCCTGATGGCCGATGCCCTGAACCCTGCTGGGGCTCAACCACTTCCGTAGCGAATTGTCTGAATCTCAGACGCAGCAGAACTAGAGCAGCTCTGTTGCATTACCGCCGTTGCGTTTCGCGATGAACATCGCCTGGTCAGCCCGCTCGATGGTGGCATCGAGCAACGCAGCAGGATCACCGCCTGGGGCAACAAAGTTGGCGACAGCCACGCCGGTCACGCCGACGCTTGCGGTGATGGCGTAGTCGGTCTGAGCGGCGATTGCCAGTCTGACGCGATCGAGGTCGTGATGGGCCCGCCAGCCCGAAGCCAGGTCGACGACAACAAATTCTTCGCCGCCTACCCGCGCTACCAGCGCAGTTCCCCGCACTGAGGACTTGATGCGCCGCGCGGTGCCTATCAGAACCCCGTCGCCCACCGTGTGTCCGAAGTTGTCATTGATCACCTTGAAGCGATCCAGGTCGATGACCATCACGGTCACCTCGGCCTCCGTTGTGGTGACATTGTGCAGGAGGTCGGCAAACTGCATGTGCAGGCCGCGCCGGTTGAGCAGACCGGTCAGCGGATCGCTGATGGACTCATTGGCGTCCTTGCGAAGAGCCCAGATCGCGGCTTGTATGCCCAGGGGTGTCCCGACGATGAGCGCCACCGGAAGCAGTGTCATTGCAGCGAATCCGGCAACATCGAACTGCGCGGCAAGGCCGATCCGAATGGCCAGGGCTGCCGTTGTCGCAAGAATCCACGTTATGTGCGCCACAAGCGCTTTGGGGCCCTCGAAGAAGATCAGGTACACCGAGAGCATGGTGTAGAAGCTCAACCCGAACAGGCCTGTCGCCCAACTCGCATCGAGCAGGACCATCACGGTGATCGCGATGTCGGCGGTGGCGACGAACGCACCCGACGCCCACCGCGGCGGCCAAGGGCCGCGACACCAAACCCACGCCCAGAAGAGCTGTAACGCGACAAACACCGCAACGGCAAACCGCGACCCCGAGTTGGTGGCGGAAGGCAGCAAGACAACGGCTGAGATCACCGCGTTCAGGCCCGTTCCCAGGCCGATGAGCACCTGGACCGCCGTCGCGATTGACCGCTTGCTGAAGTACTGCACCTGTGCGGCATAGTCGACCGGCTCGCTCCACCAGTCGTGGACGAGGCGGCCGAACAGCGCCACACTTCTCGAGTACTCCACTCGCCACTCCCGTCAGCGGCAACAGAACCAACATCGGCCAGCTCGGTTGGCCGGCAAACCGAGTCCGTCTGGCCAGCAACCAACTATAGGACCCAGCTCCGCCCTATAGATTCATCAGTAATCCCTGCTCGATGCGCTGACGCTCATCCCGCGTTTCCAGACGACGGGCAGCCTTTGCGATGTGAAGCAATTGGCAAGCATCTTTGGCAAACGAACTGACGCAGTCTCGGCTGCCTTTGGCGATCGACGGTAGTCTGGGCAACCTCGTCATCTGCCGGAGGATCAGCCCATGGAATCCGCGACGGACGCGGTCTCCGAGGGACCGCAAGGCCCACACGTCGGCGCGTTTTTCGACGTCGACGGCACACTGGTGGACGGGTTCACCGCGGTGCCGCACGCGGGGCATCGCATCAAGCGGCGGCAAGCCAGAATCGGCGAAGTACTCGGCATCGTGGAGGCCGCCACCCGGTATCGCCTGGGCCGCATGGAGTTCGAACGCCTGGTGGTACGCGCAGCCGGATACCTGCGAGGTGAATCGCTGGCCGACTTGGACGTGTTGGGCGCTGACCTGTTCACCCGACGCATCGAGTCCAGGATGTTCCCGCAGATGCGCGACGTCGTCGCCGCACACCAACGGCGAGGCCACACGGTCGTGATCCTGACCTCGGCGCTCAACATCCACATCGATGCCCTGGCGCGGTCGCTCGGCATCACCCACGTGCTCTGCAACCACTTCGCGGTGGATGCCGACGGCCGGCTCACCGGCGACATCAAAAGACCCATCATCTGGGGCACCCGCAAAGCCGAGGCGCTGCTGACGTTCAGCGAGCAGCATCAACTGGAACTTCAGTCGAGCTACTTCTACTCCGACGGCGAGGAGGATCTGCCGTCGATGCGGTTGGTGGGCAATCCGCGCCCGGTGAACCCGCGCCGGACGCTGGCGGCTACCGCTGCCGACGCGGGGTGGCCCGTGCTGCGGGTGAGCACCGCCACCTCTCGCGGCGCCTAGAGCGGTGTCTTCTCTCAGTTAGCTCGTCTACCCTTGTCGGTTGTGTGGAGAATGAAATCGGCGGCATCGCTATCGGCACTGGCGCTCGTGGGTCTGTGTGCGGCCGGCACCGCATACGCCGAACCCCAGCCCACACCCGCTCCGGATGGGCCGAAGACCAGCATCGATTCCGGGGGCACCTATGCCGTGGGCACCGACATCGCTCCTGGCACCTGGCAGACTGCCGGTCCCGTCGAAGGCGACGCCTGCTACTGGAAGCGCGTCGGCGGCGACGAGATCCTGGACAACGCCATGAGCAAGAAGGCTCAAGCCGTGCAGATCGAGGCCACCGACACCACCTTCACCACCAACGGCTGCCAGCCGTGGCAGAAGACCGACTGCGCTCCTGGCTGCCTGCCCGCCCCCGCGTCCCCTCTGGATGTGTTGAGCCAGCTGGGACGGGTTCTGACCGGTCCCAAGACGCCGCCCGCGCCGTCGGCTCCCGCACCCGCAGAAGCCCCCGCCACACCCACTCCCTGATGACTGCCGACGGTCGGATCGCCGTACCGGCCGACCTGGACTCCGTCACCGATACCGGCGACGAGCACCCGGGCAGCCTCCACCCGGATGCACTGAATCGCATCTGGTCGGCAGCCCGATACTGGTACGCCGCGGGGATGCATCCGGCCATCCAGGTGTGCCTGCGTCATCGCGGCCGGGTGGTGCTCAACCGCGCCATCGGCCACGGCTGGGGCAACGGCCCCGCCGACCAACCCGGTGCCGAGAAGATCCCCGTCACCACCGCCACGCCGTTCTGCGTCTACTCCGCCGCCAAGGCCATCACCACCACGGTGGTGCACATGCTCGTCGAGCGCGGCGAATTCTCCCTCGACGACCGGGTGTGTGACTACCTGCCGACCTACACCAGCCACGGCAAAGATCGCACCACCATCCGGCACGTGATGACCCACAGTGCCGGGGTGCCGTTCGCCACCGGTCCGCGGGTGGACCTCAAGCGCATGAATGACAGCGAGTACGCCCGCGAGATGCTGGGCAAGCTCAAACCCGTCTACCGGCCCGGCCTGGTGCACATCTACCACGGGCTGACGTGGGGACCGCTGATGCGTGAGATCGTCTCGGCCGCCACCGGACGCGACATCCGCGAGATCCTGGCCACCGAAATCCTGGATCCCCTCGGTTTCCGCTGGACCAACTACGGTGTGGCACCGGACGATGTCCCACTCGTGGCGCCCAGCCATGTCACCGGCAAACCGCTGCCCGCACCGATTGCCAAGGCGTTCAAGATCGCTGTCGGCGGCACGCCGCAGCGCATCATCCCGTTCTCCAACACGCGTGAGTTCCTCACCAGCGTCATCCCGTCGTCGAGCACTGTGTCCAATGCCTGCGAGCTGTCCCGGTTCGCCGAGATCTTGGTCCGCGGAGGCGAACTCGACGGGGTTGAGGTGCTCTCGCCGCAGACCTTGCGCGCCGCCAGCGCCGAAGCCCGACGCCTGCGTCCCGACTTGGCCGTCGGGCTGAAGCCGATGCGTTGGGGCACCGGATACATGTTGGGCTCCAAGCGGTTCGGGCCGTTCGGTCGTGACGCCGCTGCAGCCTTCGGGCACACCGGGCTGACCGACATCGCAGTGTGGGCCGACCCTTCCCGCGATCTGGCCGCCGCAGTGGTCAGCAGCGGCAAGCCCAGCGGGCACCCCGAAGCGGGCAGGTACACCGCGCTACTCGACACCATCGCCCGCGAGATCCCGCTCCGCTGAGCTCGCGACGAGAACAGCGACCCCGGCGAAAGTTGACGCAAGTCAATTTCCTATGGTGGCGTGATGAGCACCACATCTGACGAGGAGCGGGTCGCCGAGTTGGCCCGCGGGGTGGTGGCCGAGCACCACCCCAAGTCCGTCCCGGTCCAGGAGTTTCTCGGCGCATGCTTCGACGCCGGCCTGTCCTGGGTGCACTTCCCGCAGGGCCAGGGCGGCCTCGGGGTGTCGCGGGGGCTACAGGCCGTGGCCGACCGCATCCTGCAGGGCGCCGGCGGCCCGGTCCCGCTGGGGCTCAATCCGATGGGCTACGGGATGGCGGCGCCGACGGTCCGTGAGCACGCTCAGACCGACGAGGTGAAACAGCGGCTACTGCGGCCACTGGCCACCACCGAGCACATCTGGTGCCAGCTGTTCTCCGAGCCGGGTGCGGGCTCGGACCTGGCCGGTTTGGCGACGTCCGCGGTGAAGGACGGGGACGACTGGGTGATCAACGGTCAGAAGGTGTGGACGTCGCTGGCCCACCGCGCCCGCTGGGGGCTGCTGCTGGCCCGCACCGACCCGGACCTGCCCAAGCACAAGGGGCTGACGTACTTCGTCATCGACATGCACTCCCCCGGTGTCGAGACCCGCCCGCTGCGGCAGATGACCGGGCAGGCCGAGTTCAACGAGGTCTACTTCACCGACGCCCGCATCCCGGACACCATGCGCCTCGGCGCCGTGAACGACGGCTGGCGCGTCGCGATGACCACCCTGATGAACGAGCGCAGCGCCCTGGGCGGCAGCGGAACACGCCGCGGAGCAGGCACCATCGCCGACGCCACCGCGCTGTGGGCGTCGCGTCCCGACCTGCAGACCCCGGTGCTGCGTGACCGGCTCACCCAGCTGTGGTTGCGCGCAGAGGCGCAGCGGCTGACCTCGGAGCGCTCGCGGGCCTCGGCCGGCGTGGGCGGACCCGGTCCCGAAGGGTCCATCGGCAAGCTGGTGGGCGCCGAGCTGAACCAGCATATCTACCAGTGGTGCATGGATCTGCTTGGCGCAGAAGGGGTTCTGTACCACACCTACGACCTGCTACACGAGGACGACCAGGCGGACTGGCGCGGCCCGGTGCAACAGCGGTTCCTGCGTAGCCGAGCCAACACCATCGAGGGTGGCACCTCGGACGTCATGCGCAACATCCTGGGTGAGCGGGTGCTGGGGCTGCCCGGTGATCTGCGCGCCGATGCCGGTATGCCCTGGAAGGAGATCCCCCGTGGCTGAGTACGTCTTTTCCGAAGAGCAACAGGAGCTGCGCCAAGCGGTCCGCAAGTTCTGCGGCGACAACTTCGACGAGCAGACGGTGCGCCGACTCATGGAGTCGACACCACGATTCGACCTCAAGGTGTGGCAACGCCTGGGCACCGAACTCGGGGTGCTCGGTCTGTCGGCCCCCGAAGATCAGGGCGGCGCCGGCGGCACGCTGGTCGACCAGGCGGTGGCTGTCGAGGAAATGGGCGCGGCGCTGGCCTGCGGTCCGCTGTTCGGCACCGTCTTCCTGTCGATTCCGGCGTTGGTGGCCGCCCCCGCCTCACCGGAACGCGATGCGTTGCTGGCCGATCTGGTGGAAGGCCGCCGCACCGCGGCCTTCGCTATCGCCGATCGCGCAGCCACATTGGACTCCACAACAGTCACCTCCGACGGCGCAACCGTCTCGGGCACCGTCGAGCGCGTAGTCGATGCCGGCACGGCCGACGCACTACTGGTTGCCGCGACAGGCCCGGACGGGACAGCGCTGTACACCGTCGACGGCTCGGCCACCGACCGCACCGAGCTGGTCACCCTGGATCTGACCCGTCCGCAGGCGACGGTGCGGTTCGATTCCGCACCAGCGCAATTGATCGCCGGCCCCACCGAGGCGACGCGGGTGATCACCCACGCACTGCAGGTCGGGGCCACACTGCTGGCCGTCGAGCAAGTCGGCATCGCCGCTCACCTGCTGAATCTGGCTGTCGACTACGCCAAGAATCGCCTGCAGTTCGGCAGGCCAATCGGCTCGTTCCAGGCCGTCAAACACCGACTGGCTGACATGCTGGTGGACGCCGAGCATGCCCGCTCCACGGCGTATCACGCGGCGTGGGCGCTGTCCGACGGCAGCGACGACGCCGAGTTGTCGGCCGCCATCGCGCAGGCAACATGCTCGGCCGCGGCGGCCAGGATCGCCGCCGACACCGTGCAGGTGCTCGGCGGTATCGGATTCACCTGGGAACACCAGACGCATCTGTACTTCAAGCGGGCGGCCACCGATGCGGCGTTACTGGGTTCAGCCGAGCAGCACCGGGACCGCGTGGCGGCGATGGTATTGGATACAGCTGCGGCAGAACGGGTTCCGCGGGTTGCCACAGGCGCTTAGGAGCGCGTTGGTCCGCGGATGCCGCGGTAGATTCCGCGGCGCACGATCCACGGCTGCAGAATGCGGTCTATCGACCAGGCCGGGAAGCGGAATCTGTGCCCGGACGGTGCGAACACCTCGAGGCCGTCCGCCTGCACGCCCAGCACCGACCCCCACTTGCGTTTCGGCGGCCGGTAATCCCGCAACGGCTTTTCGGCAAACCACGCAGCTACGTTGTGCGCCAACAGTTTGTCGGCGCGGTTGCGTGCTGAGCTGCGCAGCGGATCGGTGGCCGCGACGTCACCGATGGCGAACACCCCGGAGGTCTCGGGTACCTGCAGATCGGGCAGCACCCGCACATAGCCCTGCGCATCCAGCAAGGATGCGGGCAGCCAGTCGGTGTTCGGTGTCACCGCGCCGATGGTCCACAGCACGGCGTCGGCGCGCGCCGGTGGCTGACCGGTGCTCCAGTGCACGGGCTGATCGGTGATCGAGTCGAAGCCGAAGCGCTCGGGGACGACGGCGCGGTGACCGGGATGCAACACGACCCCGCTGTCGACGAGGCGGCGGCGCACCGTGTTCCAGATGCGACGGTGATGCTGGAGCAATGCCCGCTCACCGGGGAAGTACAGATGCACGGTCTTCTGCGGCCACACCGCCGCGAGGTTGGCCGCGCTGCTGACCGCTGCCGCACCGCCACCGAGCACCATCACCGAGTCGGCCGCGGCCAACCGCTGGTGTGCGGCGCGCAGATCCCCGGCGATATCTGAGCCCGTTTGGATGGTGGGCCTACGCCAGAAGCCGTTGGTGACACCGGTGGCGATCACCAGGGCGTCGTAACCGACTGTCACATCGTCGCCGTCGGGCCGGCGGACGGTCACCGAATTCCTGTCGAGATCTGCGCCGGTGAGGGTGCCCTGGATGGTCCGCACCCGGTCCAGGCCGCGGAACCGCTCGAAGGGAATCCAGTAGTCGCGGGCCCAGGCCTCGGGCCGCGCCAGCCTTACTCCGAGCTCTTGGCCGCTGAGCAGTCCCGGTTTCGTCGAGATTCCGATGACGTCGAAGTCTCGGGCCAACCGAATGGCAGTGAGCACTCCGGTGTCACCCAGGCCCGCCACCAGGACGCGGCGCTCGGTCACGCACGCACTTTCCGCGGCGGGCGGGGCACGAACCGGGACACCCGGTTGATGACGTCCTGGTAGTCGGGCCCGCCCCAAACTGCGTTCTTCCATCATCGGGATGCTGGCGCCCAGGAACATGGCCAGCATCGCAACAGCTCCCAGTGACAGCCACCACCAGTCCGCAGGGGCGACCGCGATACCGAAAAGCGCCAACGACAGCCAAAAGGTGAACTCACCGAAGTAGTTGGGGTGGCGCGACCAGGCCCACAGACCGCGGTCCATCACCGCTCCGGGCGCCCTGGACTTGACGAAGCGGTGCATCTGGACATCGGCGGCCAGCTCCAACACCACCGCGGCGATACCGAGCACGAAGGCCAGCACGGTGAGCCATCGGAGATCACCGCCCGGACGGGTCATCACCACGTACACCGGCAGCATCGCCAGGAACACCTGAAGAGTTGGAATGAGGTGAATCGCAACCAGATCGGCCACGAATTCGAGTGCGCCGGCTTTCTCCCTGAACATCGGATAGCGCCAGTCTTCGTGGTGCAGGCCGGGAAACGCGTACACCCAGTTACCGGTGAGCCGGACGGCCCACAAGACCACCACTATGGCGACGAGCCAGCATTGGAGCCGATCGGCTGCCCCATCCCCGCGGATCCACCAGAAGGCAAGTAGCAACGGCGGTATGACACTCCAGAAGGCATCGTAGAAGCTGGAATTCCGGAAGGAACGCGAGAATACGAAGATCACCAGCATGGCCAGCAGGTCCGCCACCAGCGCATCAAGCCACAGTCGACCGGTCTGCGGACCCCAGATCAGCCAACCTGCCGCCACTGCGACGGCCACCGCATAGGCGAACGTGACGATCCACAGCGAGGTCGCCTTGCTACGCACTCCGGTCACCAGCCCCTCGTTCGGATCGGCGAACTGTAACACGTTTCAGTTCGGTGGCAGTCGACAATCGGCCACCTGAATTCCGGTCCTGGAGGCCACTTGCGGTGCTGTGGACCGTCGAAGGAGCAGGCTGACCGCCTGGCTCCATTCGCACGCCGTTTCCTCGTCCGCAATGTGGCACAGGTAGTTTCGCCGGTTGTGACACCCATGGCGTTGCCCGAGGTCATGGATCCGATGTTTTGGCTCGGCGAGCACGGGCCGTTCGCCTCTGCCGTTCTGGTGGGCGTCTTCGTCATCGTCTTCACCGAGACTGGCCTACTGTTCCCGTTCCTGCCCGGCGATACCTTACTTTTCACCGCCGGTCTGATTGCGGCACAGCCACATTCCGCCGTCGATCTGTGGTCGGTGGGGTTGTGCGCAGCGGCAGCGGCCGCCGCGGGCGGGCAGGTCGGCTACTGGCTGGGACGCCGCATCGGCCCGGCGTTGTTCGCCAAACCCGATGCCCGCTTCTTCAAACAGCGTTACCTCACCGAGTCGCACGCCTTCTTCGACAGGCACGGCCCGAAGGCGCTCTTGATCGCCCCGTTCATCGGCGTGGTGCGGACGTTTATCCCGGTGGTGGCCGGCATCGCCGGCATGCGCTACCGGAACTTCGTGCTGTTCAACGTCATCGGCAGCACGCTGTGGGGTATCGGCCTCACCACCGTGGGCTACTTCCTGGGCAATGTCGAGTTCGTGGCACACCATCTGGAACTGATGGTGGTCGCCATCGCGGTGCTGTCCTGCATTCCGGTGATCGTCACCGTCGCGCGGGCCGCAACGATCACCCGTCGTCACCGCGCGGAACTCGGTGGTCGTCGTCGCGTTCGTCGACGGCGACGGTGCTGTCGAATTCACGAGCCCGTTCCTCGGCCTCCCGGCTGCCGCTGAACAAGCCTGCGGCAGCCTTACGTTGGCCGTTGCCGTTCTGGTTGCCGTTGCTGGACCGCACTTCCTGCGGCGGCGCAGACACCATGTCCTCCAACCGCTGATGCGGCAGCGCGCCGCGGTGATGGCGCTGCAGCCATTCCACGAGTCCCTCGCGGACGAAGCACCGCAAATCGAACAGTGACGTGGCATCGGGCGCGCTGACCAGCATTCGAACCCGGACCACACCACCCACCGCGTCGGTGACCTGGACGACGCCCTTGCGGCCGTCCCACAGGTCGCTCTGCTCGAGGCGGCGCTGCAGTTCGACGCGCATGGCGTCCAACGGCACCGTGAAGTCGACGTCGAACTCGACGGTGCCCAACAGTTCGGTGGCGTTGCGGGTCCAGTTCTGGAACGGGGTGGTGGTGAAGTAGGTGGTGGGCAGCACAAGTCGGCGCTGGTCCCACAGCTTCACCACGACGTAGGTGAGGGTGATCTCCTCGATGCGTCCCCACTCGTCTTCCAGCACCACCACGTCACCCACCCGGATGGCATCGGAGAACGCGATCTGCATCCCGGCGAACACGGATCCGAGCGACGTCTGCGCGGCCAGACCGGCGACCACCGACAGCACACCGGCGGAGGCGAACAACGTCGTGCCGATATTGGCGAATGCCGGGAACGTCATCAGCGCAGCCGCGAGGCCGAACAGGACGACGATGGCGATGACCAGGCGGCGCACCGTGGTGACCTGGGTGCGTACCCGCCTGCGCTGCCGGTCGGCGTCGGTCATCTCCTCGTCGCCGCCGCCGAACTTGGCGATCACCCGGCGCTCGACCACCTTGACGAGGCTGGCTACCAACCACGTGACCGCGACTATCAGCAGGATCACCAGGGTGTGGTCAACCCATGCGCGCCAGCTGGCGCCGGGGTCGGCGAACCTACGGATGGCGACGTTGGCTGCCATCACCATCAGCAGGAAGCGGAACGGCGTGCGGGTCAGCAGGGCGACGTCGAGGATGGATGCGCTGCGCCTGCCCAGGCGCCTGAGCAAAAACGGCACCAGCAGGCCCAGCAGGTAGGCAACGGCAATGGCGCCTGCCACCCAGGCGAGGGTCACAGCAAGAGAGGTTGCGGAATCGAGCTCGATTTCTTCGGGCATCGCGGACTCATGGCTCCGATGATCGGGTTCAGGGGTCTGCTTCGACCGTACGGTCGAAAAGGACCGCTGTCGACTCGACGGAATTGACTGCCGTGAGATGGACCACAGTGCGGGTATCTCGACGCTAAAGCGTCAATTCTGCTCAGTTATCTGACATTTCGCGTCGGATGCTGTCCAGGTAGGTCCGCAGATACAACGCGAACAACTCGTCGGGGGTCTGCCCTTCCACCGCCGCCAGCGCCTCGCGCAGCATCGGGTAGCCCGCCCGTTCCGGCGTGGGTCCGTCGCCGCCGACGGCGTAGTGCGCGGCGTTCTCATTGAGAAAGGCGGCACCGATGGTCAACGCCGTCATCCCGTCGACAATCCGCACATGCAGCCGGGCCGGCACACCACACGCCTTGAGGTAGCCGCAGAGCTGTTCGTAGTCGCCGAACATCTCCGCCCGGGGCATGAACTGGACCAGCAGGGGCGCGCATTGGGGGTGGCGGACGATGCGCCGCCGCAGGGCCACGGACTGGGCGATCAGATAATCGGCCCAGTCTCCGCCGGGGATCGGCGCGGCAGGCACCGTGTCGATGGCGGTGACCTCACGTGCGACGGCCTCCAGCAACGCGTTCTTGTCGTCGAAGTAGTGGTACAGCGAGGGGGCCCGGACACCGAGCATGGCGGCCAGTTTGTGCATCGAGAACGTTTCGAGCCCGCCGGCACCGATTAGTGTGATAGCGGTGTCGACCACTTTCTCCCTGGTCAGCAGGGACTTCCGCGGTCGGGCCATGGCTATATATTGCCGCACACGGCAATAACTGCCACCCCGTCGGGCGATCTTTGCCATTCCTCCCGCGCACAGCGTCGCAGGGCACCAACCTATGCACGTTAGGGAGTTGCACCGAAAAGATGGCCCCGGTGCGACAGCCGCCGAGTACATTTAGCGGCTGGGCCGTTGCCAACCTTATCGCCGGATGACGCTGAAATGCAGGTATTTGTCGTTGATTTCGGCCCTGCTGCTACCCATCCTCACACCTTCGAATGTGTAGTGGTGTTCGGTGAGGACAAGCAGCGCCGACCCCTCTTCGAGCGACAGACGCTCAGCAGTCTCCGTGCCGGCGACATGTGGGCTGATGTCGACAACTGAGTGATCGAGGCGCAGTTGGTGGAACCTGTGGTAGAACTCGTAGAGGTTGTCGGGGATGTGTCCCGGTTCGGGCCGTTGGTTCAGCATGCTCGCCGATACAGCATCGACGACGTACACCGCGGGTGAGCCATCTGCCGAGAACGTCTTACGGATGACGAAACACTCTGTGCCGACATCCACCTGGAGATCGCCGGCCAACTCCTCGTCGGCGTCGACGAATCCGGTGGTCACGTCTATTGCCGCGGAGTAGCCCGACTCGGAGAGAAGCACCTCGAATCCGGCGAGCCGCTGCAAACCCAGCGTGGCGGGCCGGACGTGCTGGTTGATGACGGTACCGATGCCTTGGCGGCGTGCGACGAGTCCGGCGCGTTCGAGGGCCTGCAATGCCGCCCGGATCGTCGTGCGGCTGACGCCGAGTTGGAGCGCGAGATCATCCTCGCGTGGCAGACGATCGCCGGGATACTCGCCGGCGATGATCGACCTCAGGATGGACTCCTTGGCCTGGTCGGTCAGCGAACCTCGTCCGCGCAGTGATTGAGTGACGCCTGCGCTTGATTGAATGCCCGTGTTCATGTGTCCCTCACCCCGCCGTACGTCAGGTGACGTCGATCGCGTGAGCCTATCGGAGATAGCTGTTCGTCGACGCGTCCCACGCCAGCACCTCCTCCCAACCGGCAGCGAGGCTGGGGATCAGTTGGTCGCCGAAATCGAATGCCTCTTTGTGCGCCGCCACCACGTCACCGGCGCGGCCGCGGATCTCATCGAGCAATTGCACCTCGTTCACGCCGGTCAACACCCGGGCTTCCATCACGAACCGTCCTGCCACCATCACGTGGGTGAGAGCCTGGGTCGGGATCTGCAGAGTGAGGTGCAACATCGGATCGTTGAGCGGGGTGAATGCATAGTCGTTGAGATCCAACATCAAGATATCGGCCTGCTGTCCCACAGAGATCGAACCCCGTTGACCCGCAGCACCGGTCGCGACTGCTCCACCCAAGGTGGCGATCTCCCACGCCTGCCGCCCGCCGATCCAGCGCGCATACGGGACGGGTTCGACCTTGTGTAGGATTCCGGCCAGTTTCACTGCTTCGAACATGTTCTGACCGTCGCCTGCGCACATCCCGTCGGTGCCCAGCGAGACGGGTACCCCGCGCTCGCGTAGGACCGTGATGGGGCTGACCCCGCTACCCAGTTTCAGGTTCGAGATCGGGTTGTGCACCACTGTGGCTCCGGTGCCCGCCAAGGTGTCGGCGTCGTCCTCGTTGAGCCAGACACCATGGACGAGATGGGTTCTGGGGGAAAGGAACCCGATATCGCCGAGGTGGCCCACGATGGACTTGCCGTAGAGATCCATGCCGGAACGCCGTTGCATCTTGGTTTCCAGGACATGGGTGTGGATCTGCAGGTCGAGCTCGTCGGCAAGTGCCCGTGATTCCAGAAGCATGGTGTCAGTGCACCGCTGGGGGCCGGACGGCCCCAGACCGATCGCAATGCCGTTGGCGGGATCGTGGAACTTGGACACCATGGCCCGGATCAGGTCCATCGATTCCGCGCTGGACATAGGGGGATGAGCGTTCAGCTTGCGCCGCGTCTCATCGCTGAGCCGTGTCCGGTCCAGTATCACAGTGTCTTCGAAGGGCCGATCGGCGATGGCCAGGCAGATCAGCGCCCGGATACCGACGTCGCGGTAGGCGCGCACCATGGCCGCCAGTCGAGCTTCGGTGAAGCCGGTGAATTCGTAGATGAAGTCAACGACAGCGGTGGTTCCGGTACGGGCCGCTTCCATCGCCCCGACCATGGTGCGCAGGTAGACATCCTGCTCGCTGGGCTCGGGCGCAAAAAGAGTGGGATAGGAGTAGATCATCCAGGGTTCGAGCGGCAGATTGTCGAACAGCCCGCGAAACCAGTTCTCGTTGGAATGCGTGTGACAGTTCGCCAGGCCCGCAACCCCGAGCTGTCCCGACATGTCGTGGTTCGCGAAACCAGCGGGGACATCGCTTGTTTCGGTGATGGCAGCTATCGAACCGTCGACGATCTGGAGATTGCGCGGCGCGAATCGGCCATCCGGGAGCTCAACGGTCAGATTGCGAAGCAGAACTCTCGTCACGGAGCTGACGCCCTTTCGCGGTTCGGTAGCCGATTAGACAAAGCGTAATATATCATACGTATGAGAAATGCCCTTGTGGCGTGAGTGATGGGAGAGTGCATGGACGGGGACGCGTTCCTGCGCAACCTCACGCCGATGCTCTCGAGAGCAGGAGGCCAGACCCTCGTCGACGACACCAATCTGAGTCTCACGGGAATAGAACTCCTGCAACATATTTCAGCGCTGAAGGAGATGCTGCGGCCCCGGCTCCAGCCGGGCGACGTAGTGGCTGTGGCGTTGCGGTCCTCGGTCGCCTACCTGGTCCTGCAAGCGGCTCTCGTCGATCTCGGAGCCGTGTTCGTGGGTGTCCCGACAGACGCGCCGTACCTGCTCGACGATGTGCGGACCCGTTGCGAGCCGAGGTGGTACGCGCTGGCGCCGGGCAGCGAGTTCGCCGAGGCGGCCCGCAGTGATGCCGGACTTCTTCTGGTCGACGAACGGACCGCCTCGGTGAGTGTCGCCTGGGCGCCTCGAGAGCGTTCCGGTGTTTCCGATCTCGCCGACGGCCGGGTGGTTGCCGCGACGTCGGGCTCGACCGGGCAGCCCAAACTCGTGGTTCTTTCCCCAGAGTCCTACTGGTTCGCGGCCACCTCGATTGGGCGCGTTACCGGTATCCGAGCGAGCGACTCGGTGTTGCACCATCTGCCGATCCAGCGAGGCGCGGGTTGGCTGTTATGGGGGTCGGTGGCCGCCGGGGCTCACAACCTGATCCTTCCTACGAGAACCACCGAGTTGCCGAATGCACTGCGCGACAACAGCATAACGGCAACGTTCAGCGTCAGTGTCGGTCTCGCCGAGATGGTGAAGCAGGATTACAGTGCCGAATCACTCCCCGATCTGCGCACGCTCTACTACAGCAGCGGTCCGGTGACCGTGGACCTTAAGCGGGCGCTCGCCGAACGTTTCGGCGACCGGCTCATCCAGGACTACGGCATGACCGAGGTTCCAGAGCCGGTGACGGTACTGACGCGTGAGGATCACGTTCGCGGACTGGACAACCCGACGCTTCTCTCGAGTGTCGGGAAGCCGCTGCACCCCAACCGTATATCGGTTGAGTCAGGAGCCGGCCCCTCAGAACCCGGAGGCATTCGCGTGCGCAGTCCCTATATGTTCGAGGGGTATTGGGGGCAACCCCTGCAAACGGTCGAACGTTGGTATGACACCGGTGACCTCGGCTACTTCGACACCGAGGGGGGCCTCCATATCGTCGGTCGGCGCTCCGAATCGGTCCGTTCCGGTGGAGTCTCGTTCTCGCTGAACGATATTCGTAGCCATATCATGTCTGTGCAGGGCGTGGAGGACGTCGACCTGTCTGTCCTGCCCGATGACCGACTCGGGGAGCGCGTCCGGGCGTCGGTGGTCGTCTCGGCCGGAAGCGGCCTCGATGCTGGCTCGCTGACCGACCATCTGCGCTCCGTGGTCGAGGACAGCCGCGCTATCCCGTCAGAGATCCATCTGTCCACCACCGCAACCAGTTTCGAAGAACGAAACCACTGAGTACAGGATGCCACCAATGAACATCGATTCACTACTGACCGACGAGCAGCGACAACTCAGGGACACGGTGCGTGCCTTCGCGCGCAAGGAGGTCGGCCCGCGGGCCCGCGGAATCGACGCCCAGACCGAGGACTGGAAGGACTTGTTCCGAAGGATGGGTGACCTCGGCCTTCTCAGCCTGCTGCTTCCCGAAGAGTGGGGACAGGGTGGTGACATGGTGAGCCAGGCGCTGGTGCAGGAAGAGTTGGCGTACGCCTCCGGTTCGATCGCCAACTCGCAGGTCGGTGCCATCGAAGAGGGCCTGTTCATCAGCTTGCATGGCACCGACGAGCTCAAGGCCAAATACCTTCCGCGCATTGCCACCGGCGAGATCAAGGCGTCGTTCGCACTCACCGAGCCACAGGCCGGGTCTGACGCCAGCAATCTCAAGACGGTGGCACGCTCCAACGGTGACAGAGATTATGTGATCAGCGGACAGAAGGCGTGGGTTACCGCGGGTGCTCAGGCCGACGTCATCATCGTCGTCGCCATGACCGATGGGCCCGAGCAGAAACGCGTTCCGACCGCATTCCTGGTGGAGACCGGCTGGGAGGGCGTACACAAGGGTCAACCGGAGGACAACCACGGAGTCCGCGGGCTCGGTACCAGCTCGATGAGCTTCGACGAGGTGGTGGTGCCGGCGGCCAACATGCTGGGTGAGCCCGGCCAAGGGCTCGAACTCTCACTCGCGACGATCAATTTGGGCCGGATCTCGACGGCTGCGATGTCCGTGGGTCTGGGACAACGTGCCCTCGACGCCGCGCTGGCCTACAGCCTACAGCGCGAGCAGTTCGGTCGCCCCATTTTCAAGTTCCAGGGCATCAAGTTCCAATTGGCGCAGATGGCAACCAAACTCGATGCCGCACGGCTGCTCTACCTGCACGCGGCACGAATCCGGGACAGCGGGGCACCTGGTCTGGCTCGGGTCGCCTCAGAAGCCAAGTTGTTTGCAGCCGATGCCGGAGTGTGGGCCTGCGAGCAGGCAATGCTGGTCTTCGGCGCCAACGGATACACCCGCGAGAATCCCGTCGAACGCTGCCTGCGCGATGCCAGGGTCTGTCAGATATTCGAGGGCACCAGCAACGTGCAGCAGATCGTGATCGCACGGGAACTGGCCAACGAGTTCAAGCCCAGCTTCGCCGAACTGACCTGACCCGAACGCCTGGAAGGAATCACGCGATGACGGAGTTCCGCGGAACCTACATCCCGACCATCACCCCATTCACTCCGGACGGTTCACTGGACGTAGCCGGCATCCACGACAATGTGGACTGGTGGATCGCAGAGGGCCTGCACGGCTTGATCCCCGGGGGTAGCGCAGGGGAATTCCTCCAACTCGATGACGACGAGTTCCGGTTGATGGCGTCGGAGACGGTCAATGCAGCACGGCGACGGGTTCCGGTGATCCTGGGGATCACCGCTGATTCCACCAAGCTGGCTGTCGAACGCGCCGAGTTCGCGGCGGAAATCGGCGCCGATGGCGTTATGGTGGCTCCGCCGTACTACTCGCAGGTCGACCAGGACGAGCTCACTGAGCACTTTCGCTGTGTGGCCCGCGCCTCGCATCTCCCGGTGATGGTGTACAACAATCCTTTCACCACGGGTGTCGAACTGACCCCGGAGTTCCTCGCCGATCTGGCTGCCGCTGAAGAGACGATCCGCTACGTCAAGGACACGTCTTTCAATGTGCAGCGAGTACTGGAGATCACCGCGCTCAGTGGCGGATCGATGAAAGTCTTCGCGGGACTGCTCGGTTACGAATCCATGGCTGTCGGCGCCGCCGGCTGGGTGTCCATTCCCGGACTGATGGCCCCGTCACAGTGTGCGCGGTTGGCTGACGCCGCGCTGTCGGGCGATCTCGCCACCGCCGCCGAGATGCATGCAGCGATATTCCCGCTGATGAAGATGGAAGAAGACACCAACAAATTCGTGCAGATGCCGAAAGCCGCTCTCACGCTGATGAATCGGCCGGCAGGCGCGCCCCGTGCGCCGCGTCGCCCGCTGCAGGGCGAGGAACTGGACCGCCTGCGATCCATTCTGGACCAGCTGGGGCTCCTTCCGCGATGACCACCTCTCCCAACACCGAAGGGTTGCAGTGATGTCAACCAGTTCACACGAATCGGCCTCCGCTCGATTGCTCAGCGGCGTTCGCGTCTTGGATTTCGGCCGGGTGTTGGCCGGGCCGTATGCAGCCCGGCACCTCAGCGACCTCGGCGCTGAGGTGATCAAGATCGAACGTCCCGTCTACGGTGACGACACCCGCATGGATCCGTACATCTACGACGATGGTCTCAGCGCCGGCTTCATGCAATTGAACTGGGGCAAAAAGAGTCTCAGTATCGACCTGCGACACGCTGATGCCAAGGAGATCATCCGGAAGCTGGTCGCCGAAGCCGACGTCGTGATCGAGAACTTCCGCCCCGGCGTGATGACCAAGCTGGGTTTCGGGTACGACCAACTGGTCGAGATCAATCCGTCGCTGATCATGTGCTCGGTCTCGGCGTATGGGCAGACGGGGCCCTATGCGCAACGGCCCGGCTACGGGCCCGTTGCGGAGGCAGCCGCCGCGGTTCCCGAGTTGTCCGGGGATCCCGACGGAGCTCCGATGCCGACGGTGCTGCCGATCGCCGACAACATCGCCTCCGCTCGCGCACTTGCAGCCATCTGTGCCGCGCTGTACCACCGAGAACGCACCGGCCGCGGCGAATACATCGACATCTCGCTGCTCGAGTCGGCGTTCCAGATGCACGACATGGCCGTCCAGCAGTATCTGGCCACCGGCGGCGAGGTCCAGATGACGCGTCGCGGCATCCGAGACGTCACGTGGGTTCCCTGGGGCTTCTTCGCCGTCGCCGGAGAATGGATCTGCATCATGGCGGGCAACGACAGCAGTTGGCGCAGTCTGGCGACAGTAATGGGCCGAGATGACCTGCTGGCTGATCCGCGATACGCGGACTACGAGGGTCGCACCCGAGAGCGGAACGTCATCTACGGCGCGGTCGAGACATGGTGTGCAACACAACCATCCGCGGAACAAGCTGTGAATGCACTAGTGGCCGCCAGTGTGCCGGCGGAGCGGGTGAACAGTGTCGCTCAAGCCGTCGCGCATCCTCAACTGGAAGCCAGGAACATGTTGCCCCGGTATCAGCACCCGATCGTCGGCGAGGTACGAGTGATGAATTCCGGTATCACGCTGAGGAACACCGCCTCCGACCCCCGCGGAGTGGCACCGGATCTCGGGGAGCACAACCGGGAGATCCTGCGGGATATCCTCGGCCTCGACGACGCCGAGGTGGATAGGTTGACCGAGACGGGTGTTGTGTTCGAACATCCCCGCCTCGCTCGGCTCCGCGATGCCGGTTCCTGACCACCGGCATCGTTCGCGACTGCGAGGTACGGTGCTCATCCTGGTCTCGGCGTCGGTGTTCGGCATCATGCCGATTCTCGCGAAAGAAGCGTACGCACACGGCTTGGAGGTGTCGCAACTGCTGCCGCTGCGGTTCTGGTTCGCCGCACTGGGACTGTTGTTGTTGGCGTTGATCTTCGAGCGGCACCGCATCCGGGGGGCGCGCCAGCATCTGCCGGGCGCAGTGGTGCTCGGAGTACTCTATGCAGCTCAGACACTGATGTTTTTCGTGGCGCTGAAGTCGACACCGGCGTCCATTGCGGTGCTGCTGTTCTTTACGTTCCCGACGATGGTCGCGATGGCGGGGTGGCTTTTCCTGCGGCGGCCGCTCACCGGCTCGGTACTGGCCGCATTGGTCGCCGGGTTCCTCGGGTTGGTGCTCACGGTCGGTGACCCCGGGCGGGATCGGTGGTCGGCATGATCCTGGTCACCGGGGCGGCCGTGGCCAACGCCTGCTACTTCCTGTACGCCGAAGTCCGGATGCATGATGCGCCAAGCCTTCTGGTGTGCGCAGTGGGACTCGCGATGGGCGCGGGCGCTCTGACCGTCCTGGCTGTCCTGCGCAACGATCCGGTTAGTCCGACGACGGCAACGGGATGGCTGCTGATCGGCGGCCTCGCCCTGGTGCCGGTGGTCGGGTTGCCCACCCTCCTGGTAGGGCTGACGGATCTGGGTGCCACCGCGTCGGCGGTGCTCAGCACCTGGGAACCAGTGCTGGCTGTGTGGGTGTCGGTCACCATGCTCGCTGAACCGTTCACCGCGGTGCAGGTCGTGGGAGCCGGCTTGGTGGTGGTTTCGGTGATTCTTGCCCAACGGATCCCAGTCCGTCTTGGGCCTCAGAAGTGTTGATGGTCAAGTGATCAGAAGGAGCATTCATCCCATGTCAGAACTCAGGATGTTCGTCAACGGACAGGCGATGTCCGGTGGGTCGATCAACTTCGCGCTGCAAGGTGCGACGTTCCTGGGACCGGCCAGGACATCGGCGAAGTACCGATTCCACTCGTTCCGGGACGAGTTCCCCGGCCTGCGCGTGGCCGGCCCCGCAGAACAGGGCCACGCTGTTCCCGGCGAGGTGTACCAGGTCACCTACGACATTCTGCGGCAACACCTTCTACCCAACGAACCACCGGAGCTGGAGTTGACGGTGATCGAGCTGGAGGATGGCTCGGGATCACTGTGTATGCAGGTCCGGGAAGGAGCCCACGAGTTCGACGGTGTGGTCGACATCAGTGACCGTGGTGGCTGGCGCGAGTACCTGCGTTCGATCGGTTCGAACCAGTGACGGCGCCCTATGATCTATTGATCCGCGGTGGCACCGTGGTGAATTCGGACTGGTCGGGCCCCGCTGACCTCGGGATCCGCGACGGGCGCATCGCTGCAGTTCTGGCTCCCGGAACACCTGCCGATTCGGCCGAGCGGGTGGTGGATGCGGGTGGCATGCTGCTGCTGCCGGGCGGTGTCGACCCGCACTGTCACGTGGGTTTCACGTCGGGGGAGTTCACCAGCCTCGACACCTACCTGGAGGCCACCAAGGCTGCGGTGCTCGGGGGAACCACAACCATCATCGACTTCGCCATCCCGCGGCCTGGTCAGTCGCCTTGGGAAGCCATCGTCGAGCGTCAGGCGCTGGCTTCAGAGGCGCTGTGTGACAGTGCTTTACACGCGTGCGTGGTCGAGTGGGATGACACTGTGCCGGCTCAGCTCGCCAAGGCGGCCGACATCGGCATCATGACTGTCAAGATGTTCACCACCTACCGCGGTGAGGTGATGGCCAACGAAGACACCATCCTCAAGGTGATGAAGACGCTCAAAGAGTTGGGCGGGATGGCGGTGGTGCACGCCGAGGCCAATCACATCATCGAGGACACCCAGCTGGAGCTTGCTGCGGCACAAATGATCTCAGCATGTCATCACCATCTCAGCAGGACCGAGCTGTCCGAGACTGCCTCGGTTGCTGAGATCCTGGCCATCGCCGAGGCACTGGACACACCAGTCTACTTCGTGCACCAGTCGAGCGCCGAAGCCGTCGAGTTGGTGAACCGGGCGCGGATGCGCGGTGTCCGGGCGTTCTCCGAAGTGGTGGCACACCACGTGACCCTCGATGACAGCGAGTATTCGGGAGCCAACCCGGAGCGCTTCGTCTGCTGCCCGCCGTTACGGCCGCGGGAGACGGTGGAGGGTCTGCGCGACACCGTGCATCGCGGGCTCATCGACACGCTTGCCAGCGACCACTGCTGCTACGACACCGCGCAGAAGGAGAAGACTCCCGGTGACGTCCGGATCATGCCGAACGGCCTGCCCGGGGTGGAGACGCGAATGCCGGTGCTGTTCGACCAGTTGGTGCACCAGGGCGGGATGTCGGTGCAGAAGCTGGTTGCGCTGAGCGCCACCAACCCGGCACGGCTCAACGGCCTCTATCCGCGCAAGGGTGTCATCGCGGTGGGCTCCGACGCCGACATCGCGGTCTGGGATCCGGCCCTCACCCGGACCGTCCGCACGGCTGAGCTGCACATGACCACCGACTACACCCCGTACGAAGGGCGTGAGGTGACGGGCTGGCCGGTGACGGTGATCGTCAACGGGCACGTCGTCGTCGAGAACGGCTCCCTCACCAACGGCGACACCACGATTGGGCGCAGCATCCAGTCCGCTCCTGTCGACGTGACGCTGTACTGAGGGGATAGCGGCGGCGCCCATGTTCCCATCGTGTTAAAGATCCGGTCGAGAGGCACAAACGGTGCCGCCCAGTTCGTAATACATGATATGTATTACGAACTGGCCAGTCGGACATGGCCTGCCGGGGTTCTCACGAAAGGGCGATTACGATGCAGGAAAGCAAGCACCGAAGGGGTCGGCGGTTTCTGACGGCTTTGATGGTCGGTCTGGTGGGGACTGCGGCCATCGGGTGTGGCGGCGGCTCCGACGAAGCCGGTGGAGGCACCGTCACGTTGAAGTTCGCCCATGACAGTCCGACGTCCAGCCCCTATCAGAAGGCGGCTGAAGAGTTCAAAGCCAAGGTCGAAGAGGGCACGGACGGACGTGTCCAGGTGAACATCTTCCCCGCCGCGCAGCTCGGTGAGGAGTCGGTGGCCATCAATGGACTCAAGAGTGGCGCGGTCGACGCCACGATCGTCAATGTGCCGTCACTGGAGCCGACTGTCGAGGAGCTGCAGCTGTTCTTCCTGCCCTTCCTGTTTCGTGATGAAGCTCAGGCGCTGCGGGTGACGGAGGGGCCTGTCGGTCAGCGGATGGTCGACGCCATCCAGGAGAAGGTCGGCGCCGAGACAGTGGGATGGGGATCCATCGGAGAAGCGGTACTTGCGAACACGGTTCGCCCGGTGTCTTCGCCAGCGGACATGGCGGGGTTGAAGATCCGAACTTCGACAAGTGCCATCGCCACCCAGACCTACGAGGCGTTGGGGGCTCTGCCCGCACAGCTCGCCTTCGGAGAGTTGTATCAGGGATTGCAGAGCGGAATCGTGGAAGGATTGGACTCCGGTGTCGTCGACATCGTCGACCTGAAGTTCTACCAGGTCGTCGACAACGTCACTCTCCTGAGTCAATTCGTCAGACTTGCGCCGGTACTGGTGTCAGAGAGCTCACTGGCGAAACTGTCCGAAGAAGACCAGCAGGTGGTTCGTGAAGCAGGCAAGGCCGCTGCCGAAGCGGAGCTGGCCGAAGTGCAGAAGCAGGCCAACGCAGCCATCGAGATGCTTCCCGATGAGGGTGTCCAGGTCGTCGAGCTCACTGATGAGCAGCGCCAGGCCTTCGTGGACGCGGTCGAGCCTGTGTATGCACAGAACGCGGAAGCCGTCGGTGGGCAGGCACTGATCGACGAGGTTCGCGACACGCCATGAAAAGCGCAGTGCCGCACTCATTCTGCAATGCACGCATCCTCGATCTGGATACCGGCGAGCTCGCACCTCCCCGGACCATCGAGGTGGGGCCGGGCGGCCGTATCACCCGCATCTCAGCCGCCCGGCGTGCCGGCACGAACGACTTCGATCTCGAGGGTATGACCGTACTTCCCGGACTGTTCGACGTACACGTGCACCTGACTCCGGTATTTCCCTTCTCCGAGGTCGACCCGGGTGAGAAGGCTGCAGACACCGTACTGCGGGCGGCATTTCACGCTCAGGAGGCGTTGCTCGCCGGCTTCACCACCATCCGGTGCGTACACGAGCAGAACGCGGCGGACCTCCACCTGAAACGTGCCGCGGCGGCAGGCTGGATTCAAGCTCCGCGCATAGTGGGCGCAGGCAGGGCGATATCGACCACCGGCGGGCACGGCAAGGACTTCGTTTCGGCCTACGCCGACGGCGCCGACGAATTCCTCAGAGCCTGCCGCGCGGAGCTCGCAGCAGGTGCCGACATCATCAAGATCTACATCACCGGCGGAATCGCCGACGCTCGTGAGGGTTTCGATGTCCCACAGATGTCGGCGGAGGAGATGTGCGCGGCAGTGGCGGCCACCGCCTCGCACCATACCTACGTGGTGGCACACGCCGGATCCAGCGGCGCGATCAGGACGGCGATCCAAGCAGGAATCCGGTCCTTCGAACACGGCTACCTGATCGACGACGAGACCGCACGACTGATGGCACAGACAGGCAGCATCCTGACGCCGACGATCTCGGTGACGACCCTCGGCGACTGGATGCTCGAGCAGGGCTTCGACGCTGATGGTGTTGCGGGAGCGCTCGCCGCTCATCGTGAGCACCTGGCCAGCCTCCACAGGGCGATCGACGCCGGTGTGGACATCGCGTCCGGCAGCGATGTGCAGCCGGGGCTGCCGTGTGAAGGAACCGTCGCCGGGATCCGGGAGATCGAACTGCTGCAGGAGGCCGGGCTGTCTTCTTTGGCGGCGCTACAGGCCGCGACGACCGTGGCTGCGAAACTGTGCCGAGTCGACGACATCGTGGGCCGGGTAACGGAGGGCCGGATCGCCGATCTGGTGGCGCTGCCCGGTGATCCCAGCCGGGGAGTCGAGGCATTGCGTGACATTCAGATGGTGGCGCAGGCCGGTTGTGTGGTCCGCGACGGTTCTCGCTGACCTGTATTCGTCGACATATCCAGGAGATTCTCACCGATGGAATCATCAGCCGCCTCCGTGCAGCGTGCTGCTGCGACGCTCAGTCGAGCGCTCGACGTGGTGATCACCGTCGCGTGCGCCGCGATCGTGATCTTCCTCTGCATCGCGACGTTCGTCGGCGTCATCTACCGCTATGTCCTGCAGCAGCCCCTCGGGTGGCCCGAAGAGATATCGAGGTTCGGGCTGGTCTGGCTGTCCCTGCTGGCGGCCAGCCGCGCGCTCCGCCGGGGTGAACACATCGCCCTGGGTTTCGTGGTGGCGCGCCTGCCGGCACTCGGACGCGACATCGTGCGCCAGATCGTCAATCTGATTGTGATCGTCTTCGTCGCGGGCTTCGTCTACCAAGCTGTCGAGTACCTGGACATCGTCGGCCCCACCAAGGCCACGGCAACCGGAATCAGCATGGTGTGGCCCTACCTCGGACTCGTGGTGAGTTTCGGCGCGGTCCTGCTGGTCATCCTTCTCGAAATCGTGGATGCGGTGTGCGCCCACATCACTGGCGAATCCAGCAGCCTCGCCGTCGCCGCCGCCGAGGACGGTGTCGAGCTTCTCAACTCCAATCCTGTCGTCGACCACACCAGCGGTCCCGAGTCTGCCAAGGAACACTGATCATGGTCGCGATGCTGATTCTCAGCACCCTGTTCGTGCTGATGGCGATCGGTATGCCCGTCGCTTTCGCGCTGGCCATCTCGGGCACCGTCGGGATCCTGGCCAGCCCCGGCGGCGAAGACCTGCTGAACACGGTTCCGCAGCAGGTGTATTCGTCGCTGGACTCCTACACCTTGATGACGATTCCGCTGTTCATCTTCGCCGGGACCATCATGGCCGAAGGTGGGGTGGCAAAGACCCTGATCGAGGCCGCGCGCTACAGCCTCGGCCGGGGACGTGGCGGTCTCTCGGTGGTCACCGTCGCGAGCACCGTGATGTTCAGCGGAGTCTCCGGATCATCGACCGCCGACGCGGCGGCGATCGGCAAGGTGATGCTCCCGGAGCTCAACAAGAACGGCTATCCGGCGCCCTTTTCGGCGGCCGTCCTGGCCGGGTCGGCGGCGACCGCCACCCTGATCCCACCAACCACAGACCTGATCATCATCGGCGTGCTGACCAGCACGTCCATCGGCGGATTGTTCGCCGCAGGGCTGCTTCCCGCCCTGGTGAACTCCGCGGCGCTGATGTTGGTGGTCTGGTTGATCGCCCGCCGGCGCGGCTACGGCGGCTCGTCGCAACAGGAGCCGTTCACCATCGGCGGGTTTCTGGGCAGGTCCGCAAGGGCGCTGCCGGCGATGTTGATGCTGCTGATCATCGTCGGCGGTATCGTCGGAGGCATCTTCACCCCCACCGAAGCCTCCGCCGTAGCTGCGGTCTACGGTCTGCTGGTCGCCAAGTTCATCTACCGACGGCTCACCTGGGAAAGCGCGAAAACGGCTATGTCGGAAGCAATTTCGCTAACCGGAATCGTGATGCTCATCATCGCCACCGGATCGATCCTGAGCTACGCACTGACGGTCAACAACATCCCCGACCATCTCGCTCAGACGCTCACCAGCCTGACCACCAACCCGTTCGTCTTCCTGTTCATCGTCCAGGTGATCTTCCTGGCGGTGGGCACGATCATGGATGGCGTACCGGCACTGCTCATCCTGATGCCGATTCTTGCGCCCATCTCGGTCGAATACGGCATCGAACCGATTCACTTCGGCATCCTGGTGGCGGCCAACCTGGCAATCGGCCTCATCACACCACCGATCGGCCTGGTCCTGAGTACCGCCGCTGCGGTGGCAAAACTACCGATCGAACGGGTGGTCCGGCCCATGCTGCCGCTGTTGGCTGTCCTCATCGCCATGCTCATGCTGTTGACCTACGTCGAGGACGTCTCGATGTTGCTTCCCCGCTTGCTCGGTCTCGACACTTAGGCAGTCGCTCCCACCACTCGACAATGACGTCCAGGAGTAGCTCAGTACCGACGGCTTCCAGGCTCAACCGCTATCGCGAGTAGGCCGTCGCCTCTTCACCGAGTTCGCTGAACAGATCGGGCCCACACAGGCTGCCGGTCAGGCCGCCAGGGCCTGGCCGGATCCCGACTTCAAGGCGCGGCTGGCCGCCGTCCGCACCCGACTGGAGGCCTGAATTCGCATCCTCGACCTCGGGTGCGGATAATCGATGCATTCAGATGACCGGGCCGGGCTGATCGCCTGAGGAACGAGGCGTTGCAGTGCTGGCGGTGTTGGAGGCCTTCGCCGTCATCGCCGTGATCATTGCGGTGGGCGCCGTGGTGGGCCGCACCGGCGTGCTGGGCGACAACGCGCGGATAGTGCTCAACCGAGTGGCCTTCCATGTCGGCGTGCCGGCGCTGCTCATCATCACGCTCTCGGATTCTGCTCCGGCACAAGTCTTTTCACTCCCGCTTCTGGTATCGGCCGTCACCGCACTGGTGACGTTCGCCGGCTACTTCATGTTCGCGGTCGGCATCCGGGGCCGACGGCGCGGTGAGGCCACCATCGGTGCGTGGGCGGCGTCCTGGGTCAACTCGGGCAACCTCGGGATCCCGTTGAGCGCCTACGTGCTGGGCAGTACCACCGAGGTGTCGGTGCTGCTGGTGTTCCAGACGGTGGTGCTGGTGCCGCTCGGCGTTGCGATCATCACGTCCGAGCAAGGCAGTGGGTCGGTGCGCACCCAGGCCAGAGAATTCGTGACCAATCCGATCATCGTGGCCAGCGCCATCGGCATCACGATGGCGCTCACCGGCATCACGTTGCCCAGAGCCATCCACGAACCGCTGGACTTGTTGGCCGACCTGGCCATCCCGACCGTGCTGCTGGCATTCGGCATCGCACTCGTCACGCAAACCGCACGCCCCGCCGAAGAGAGCCGCCTGGAGCTGGTGGTCGCCGTGATCTTCAAGGTGCTGGTGATGCCGGCGCTGGCCTATGTCCTGGCCCGCTGGGTGTTCGGGGCATCTCCAGAACAGGTCACCGTCATCACCGTGCTGGCGGCACTGCCCGCCGCGCAGAACCTCAACACCTACGCGTCGGTGTTCCAGCGTGGTGAAAGCCTGGCCCGCGACGTCACGTTGATCACCACGCTGGCATCCGTGCCGGTGATCACGGTGCTGGCGTATCTGATGGACCTGTGACCGTCGTCAGCCGTCCATCAGGCCGAGCAGTTTGACGGTGGTGGACCAGCTGCGGATGGTCAGCTGCTTGTACTCAGGTGTCCCGACGATCTTGCTCATCTTGCTCTTGGTGCGTTCGGCGCGCAGCCGGGCGAAGTACACCACCCCGGACCCCGGCCAGGCCTGGTCGACGCCGTCCCGCAAGTCGATGATGCCCATCACCTGCTCGGCGGTCAGCGGCGCCTTGAGGAACAGCACGTCGCAGTGATGGTCATCGCCGCCGAAACCGTTGGGCGCCTTGGCAACGACGGTCTTCAGCTGGCGGTGCGCGCGCACCACCACCACCAGCTGGACACCGAGTCGCTTCTCGAGGGTGGCCTCGATCTCCGCCTCGAGGGTCGTGGCGGGTGCGTCGCTTTCGAAGAGCACATTGCCGGACTGGATATAGGTACGCACGTCGTCGAGGTGGTGCAAAGCGGCCTTGAGGTCCTTCATGGCGACGAGGTTGCGACCGCCGACATTGATGCCTCGCAGGAGTGCGACGTAGCGGGTGGTACCCATGCGTGATGCTACCGCCGCCCTCGGATCCACGCGCGCAGCGCAGCTAAGCCCCCGGGATGCTCACCCGGTACATCGCCGGCCAGTTCTTGCCGGTCAACAGGAACTCCTCGCCGTCGAGGTGGGCGATGCCGCTGAACACCTGCGCCACCGACCGCTGTCCGAATTTCCACAAGCTTGAGACGTCGACAATCAGGTTGATCGCGCCGGTGGCCGGATCGATGCGGGCCACCTCGTCGGTGGGCCACAGGCTGGCCCACACCTGACCGTTGACACATTCGAGCTCGTTGAGGCCGGTGACCGGGACGCCGTCGCGGGTGACGTTCACCGCGCCGGTCTGCTCGAACGAGCCGAGTTTACGAAACTGCAGGCGTCCGGACCCGTCACTCATGATGAATCGGTCGCCGTCACGGCACAGCCCCCAGCCTTCACCGGTCACCGGGATCTCCCGTAGCGGGGTCAGAGTCGCCTTGTCCCAGATGATCGCGACACCGTCCTGGTAGGTGAGCTGCCAGATGGTGTCGTCGACGATGGTGATGCCCTCGGCGAAGTAGTCGTCGGGCAGCGGCACCGATCGGCGTACCACGCCGGTGTTCGGGTCGACCTCGCGCAGATCCGAGCGGCCGGCCAGGCCGCTGGCCTCGTACAGCGTGTTCCCTTCCACCTCGAAGGCCTCGGTATAGGCGTTGGGATCGTGTGGGATCTCCACCAACACCACCGGCGTGACGACCGGGATCGGCTCGGCGGACGCCGAAGGAGCCGTGAGAGTCGCCGTGACAATCAGAACGCCGGCCGCGAGGCCGGCAAAACGTGAGGCCATGACCGCAGTTGTACCCGTTGCGACTCCGGCACCGCACATGATCCCCCTGGCCGGAGCTCCTTCGCCTGCTCCCCCACCCCCCTCGCTTCGCTGGGAAGTACTCCCACCCAGCCGCGGACCCCGACCGTTCATCCGCCGTTCACGGCCTGGACCGGCCGCGATTAGGAGTTGACGTCAAAACGATCTACGATTTGCTGCGGTTTTGCACAGCTCGCGAAACCAGCCAGCCAGCCATCTCAGAGAGATTGATCATGCCCCTTCAGCCCACGGTCAGGCATGCGTCCGGTCGGCGTAGACGACGCACAGTGGCCCCGCGCGCCAGCTTCAGCACCGTCGGACAGTGTTTCGACATCGAAGTCAGCCGCGACGCCTCCGGCTGGGCGATCCGGGTTCCCGAGATCGAGGCCGTCACCTACGCCCGCCGCCGCGCCGAGGTGTCCGCCGCCGCCCGCGAGTGCATCGCCGCGCACACCGGCATCCCGATCGGCTACATCGCGGTCATCGTCCGCGATTAGTTGACTGAACTTCGGCGAGCCTGCCGATGCGGCGGGTGCAGCGGGCGGAGGATCCGGAGATGGGAGAGTTGGGACGGGTGGAGTCAGCCGAGTCCGGCCTGCCGTGGCGGGTTATTTTCCCCGATGTCGAGCACACGGGCGCGACGTCGTACCTGCGGGAGCTGGCGGCGTCGGATTGCGAGTACGGATGCTCGCGGAGAAGACCCCAGCGCCCTTCGTAGCGTTCGATCTCCTCGCGTTGGAAGACGAGGACTACACCCGCCGGCCGTTTACCGAGCGTCGCGCAGCACTCGTTGGGGCCTTGGCCGACTCTGGTCCGTCAGTCCATGTCACGCCAGCGACCACCGATCTCGAGACGGCTCAGCGATGGTTCGAAGAGTTCGAGGGGGCCGGCCTCGACGGGGTGATCGTCAAACCGTTGACGGTCACCTACCAGTCCGACAAGCGGGTCATGTTCAAGGTCAAGCATCAGCGAACTGCCGACTGCGTTATCGCCGGCTACCGGGTCCACAAATCCAGCGACGACGCGATCGGCTCGTTGCTCCTCGGGCTCTATACCAACGACGGCACCCTCAACTCGGTGGGCGTGATTGGCACTTTTCCGATGGCGAAGCGACGGCAGCTGTTTCTTGAATTACAGCCGTTGGTAACCACTTTCGACGGCCATCCGTGGAATTGGACCGCTCACGAAGCCGGTGACCGAACACCGCGCAAGAACGAGGCGTCGCGTTGGAACGCCGGCAAGGATCTCTCGTTCGTCCCACTGCGGCCCGAGCGAGTGGTCGAGGTGCGCTACGACCACATGGAAGGTGAACGACTCCGGCACACCGCGCAGTTCAACCGCTGGCGGCCCGACCGCGACCCGCATTCGTGCACCTATGCGCAACTGGAGCAGCCGCTCACCTTCCGTCTGAGAGACATCGTTCCTGGTCTTATCCCTCCGGCGGGCCATTAGCATCGGGAACACAATTCGCCGGCCTGCCGACCGCAAGCGGCGAAATTTTATCGACGTCGAACATCGAAGACCCCTAACATGCCTCATGCCCGTTTCCTCGCCGCAATCCGAATCGCAGTTCTGGTCCGACGCCGATCGTTATCTGGTCCGATACGACGGCGGCGACGGTTTCACCCGTGAGATCATTTCGACCGCCATTGGCTCTTACCTTGTCACCGAGAGCGGTCGCCGAGTCTTGGACTTCACTTCGGGACAGATGTCGTCGATTCTCGGGCACAGCCACCCCGACATCGTCGCCACAGTGAGTCGACAGGTCGCCTCGCTCGATCATCTGTATAGCGGAATGCTGTCGCGGCCCGTCGTTGATCTGGCGAGGGGTCTGGCGGCGACGCTGCCGGAATCTTTGGAAAAAGTACTGTTGCTCTCGACCGGCGCCGAGTCCAACGAAGCTGCGATACGTATGGCGAAGCTCGTTACGGGCAAGCACGAGATCGTCGCGTTTTCGCGATCCTGGCATGGCATGACCAACGCCGCTGTGGCGGCGACCTACAGCGGAGGCCGCCGCGGGTATGGACCGGCCGCTCCTGGGCACTTCGCGATTCCCACTCCGAACTGCTATCGGCCGGACTTCCTGACCGCCGGGGGCGACCTGGATTGGCAACGACAGCTGGACTTCGCGTTCGGCCTCATCGACGCCCAATCGGTGGGATCGCTGGCCGCCTGCCTCGTCGAACCGATCCTGTCCTCCGGCGGCGTGATCGAGCCTCCCGCAGGGTATTTCGCGGCACTCCAACGTAAGTGCCGGGAGCGCGACATGCTGCTGATCGTCGATGAGGCACAAACAGGCTTGTGCCGCACCGGCCAGTGGTACGCCTTCGAACGCGACGGTATCGTCCCGGACATCCTGACGCTGTCGAAAACACTGGGTGCCGGATTGCCCTTGGCGGCGGTGGTGACGACGGCCGAGATCGAAGCCGAGGCACATGCGCGAGGATTCCTGTTTTACACGACCCACGTCTCTGATCCGTTGGCGGCTGCCGTCGGCAACACCGTCCTCGACGTGCTGCACCGAGACGGGCTGGCTGACCGCGCCGCCCACCTCGGCAATCTGTTGCGTCAAGGTTTGCTAGATATCCAGAACCGTCACCGGGCGGTCGGTGACGTACGTGGCCGCGGCTTGCTGCAAGGCATCGAGTTGGTGACCGATCGCGAAACCAAGCAAGGCTCAGACGAATTCGGTGCGTTAGTCATGCAGCGAAGTCTCGAACTCGGTCTACACATGGAGGTGGTGCACCAACTGCCAGGCATGGGCGGAACCTCCCGCATCGCGCCACCGCTGACCGCTAGCGAGCAGGAGATCGCCCTCGGCCTGGAGATGCTTGACCAGGCTATCGCTGCCGCATCCGACGAATTCTTCAGCTGATCCAGCGATCCATCGGCATCGAAAGGACCGAGTTCATGTCTCACGACTTCCCCGCGCCCCGAGGTTTCGTTTCCGTGACCGCCCGTCTAGGTGTCGTGACCCGGCAGGTTGTTGACGGCGTGCCTGCTTGAAATTGGGAGGACCTCCTGACGGAGTGGATGTGTCTGGCATTCACCCGTAGGAGGTCCTCCTGTCCCACGCTAACGCCCGTACCAACCTGTTCGCCCGCCGCCTGATCGTTGAGCGTGTCGCCGCTGGCTGGCCGCCGGCGCATGTCGCTGAACAGCTCGGCATCTCCCGGTCCACGGTCTACAAGTGGTTACGCCGGCACGCCGAAGGCGGCGACGCAGCCTTGGTAGACCGGTCCTCGCGCCCGATCCGAATGCCGGCACGCACCAACCTCCGCATCGAGCAGAAAGTGCTTACAGCCCGGCGACGCCGCAAGCGGGGTGCGGTGGTGCTCGCCGCCGAACTTGGGCTGGTGGCCTCGACGGTAGGACGGATTCTGGCACGTCACCAGGTGCCGCATCTGTCTGCGATCGACCCCATTACCGGAGAGTCGGTGCGCGCCTCGCGGCGCAGCGCCAATCGCTATGAACACCGAACCCCCGGATCGCTGATCCATGTCGATGTCAAAAAGCTTGGCCGCATCCCCGCCGGTGGCGGATGGCGCCTGCACGGCCGCGACGCTGCAGTCTCAGTGGTCAACCGACACAAAACGATTCGGATCGGCTACGACTATGTTCACACCGCTATCGATGATCACACCAGGTTGGCCTACAGCGAAGTGCTCGCCGATGAGAAGGACCTCACCTGCGCCGCGTTTTTGCACCGGGCGCTGGCCTGGTTCGCCGACCACAGCGTACGCGTGCGCCGCGTCCTGACCGACAACGCCATGGTCTACCGGCACGGCGGGAACTGGGGCTGGGTGTGCTCAGCCTGGCAACTCAAACGACGGTTCATCAAGCCCGGCTGCCCCTGGACCAACGGCAAAGCAGAACGATTCAACCGCACCCTGCTCAACGAATGGGCCTACGCCCGGGCCTGGACATCCAACAGCCTGCGCACCCGCGGCCTTGACCGGTTCCTGCGCCGGTACAACACTCAACGAGGCCACTCCGCCCTCGGCGGAAAACCACCCATCAGCCGGCTCGCCGTCTGACAACAACGTCTCAGGTCACGACAATTAGTCGAGTCGAACGATCCCGCCGACGAACCAGGCGGGTGAGTAGCGAGACCAAGCAGACTGACCTTCTACGGGCTGATCGAGTCAATCGCCTTGTAGATCCTCTTCTCGCTCACCGGCACCGCCGTCCCGAGCTGCTGGGCCCACAGGCTGACCCGCAGCTCCTCGATCAGCATCTCGATGTCCCTGACATCCTTGGCGGCCGCGCGCATCGGTGACAATGCCTGCCGCAGCTCGTCATACGCGTCCTGCACGGCCATCACCCGGTGCATCCGCTCGCGATCGGCTTCGGGCGCCTGTGACAGTCGTTCGAGGCGACGCACGATCGCGGTCAGGTACCGGACCAGATTTCCCATGCGGGCCGCGCCGGTGCGGGCCACAAAACCCTTGGGCAGCAACGTCCTCAGCTGTGCCCTGATGTCGTCGACGGCCTCTGCCTGCGCCGCCGACGGGCGCTCCGGCAGCGCAATCTGGGCCTCGTGTGCAGCCACCAACACCTTCTGCACCCGTTGGATGATGTCGAGGGTGGTCGGCACCAGGCGTGCCGCGACACGCTCGCGAGCGGCGTCGAACTCGGTCCGAGTCCAGATCGGGTTGGGCGCGATCACCGCCACTGCGGCGTCGGCACAGTCCTCGATGAGCGCGGCAAGCGACCCGTCCGGGTTGCTGCCCACCTGAAGCCTGGTGCGCGGGTCCAGTGCCCGTTCGACGTTCTTCAGCGGTGACGGGGCGACCAGGCGCAGCAGCCTGCGCGTGCCGGGACCCATGGCCGCCTGCTGTTCGGACGCGGTGGCGAACACCCGCAGATCCACTCCTGCACCGTTGTCCACCAGGGCCGGGTAGCCGCGCACCGTGTGCGCTCCGCTGTTGCGGGACACGGTCTTCGGAATCTCGGCGAGGCCCTCGGGCCATGCGTGCAGCCCGGCGCGCTCCAACTCACCGGCGACGGCTCTGGCGACGGCCTGACGCACCGGCGCCGCCAACTGCTCCTTCAGTGCGTCGAGGTCCTTGCCACGGGCCACCTCTTTGCCGTCCGGTGTCTCCACCGCGAACGTGACCCGCAGATGCGCCGGCAGCTTCTCGAGGTCGAACGCGTCGATGGGTACCAGAATCCCGCTGCGCCGCTTCAATTCCCGCTGCAGACTCTCCAACAACGTGCCGCCGTCCGGCGACAGATCGCCCAGCACCGCTTTGGCCGTGTCGGGTGCGGGCACGAAGTTACGTCGCAGGTCCTTGGGCAACGACCGGATCAGCGAGGTCACCAGCTCCTCACGTAACGCCGGTACCTGCCAGGCGAATTCGCGGCCACCAAGGCCGGCCAGCACCTCGACGGGGACGTGCACCGTGACACCGTCGTCGACGGCGCCGGGTTCGAACCGGTAGGTCAGCGGCAGCGACAGGTCCCCCGCCTGCCAAGCATCAGGGCGGTCGGCGTCGTCCTCACCGCGCAGGAGCTCCTCCCGGGTGAAGGTCAGCAGCTCCGGCGTCTGGTGCCGCTGCTTCTTCCACCATGCGTCGAAATGCCGCGCCGAGACCGCACTCTCGGGAACTCTGGCGTCATACAGAGCGAAGATCTCGTCGTCGGTGATCACCAGGTCGCGGCGGCGGGCACGCTCCTCCATCTCGGCGAGCTCTTCCAACAGCGCGGTGTTGTCCCGGAAGAAGTGGTGGCGGGTCTGCCAGTCACCTTCCACCAGCGCATGACGGATGAACAGCTCCCGGGAGAGCACCGGATCCACCTCTGCATAGCCGACTCGGCGGCGCGGCACCAGCGGCAGACCGAACAGCGTCACCCTCTCGAACGCCATCACGGCACCACGTCTGGCGTCCCAGTGCGGCTCGCTGTAGGTGCGCTGCACCAGGTGCTCGGCCACCTTCTCCAGAGCCTCGGGTTCAATACGCGCCGCGGTGCGGCCGTAGAGCCTGCTGGTCTCCACCAGCTCTGCCACCACCACCCACCGTGGCGGCTTCTTGGTCAGCACCGATCCCGGCGCCAGGACAAAGCGGGTGTTGCGCGCCCCCAGGAAGTCCCGTGTCTCGCCTTCCCGTACACCGACGTGCGACAGCAGTCCGGCGGCCAGCGCTCGATGGATGGCGGCCGGGGTCGCCGGCTCGTCGGATTCGCGGATGCCGAGATCCCTGGCGATGCTGCGCAGCTGTCCGGTGAGGTCCTGCCATTCGCGGATCCGCAGGTAGTGCAGGAACTCCTCGCGGCACATACGGCGGAAAGAACTGCCGGAACGCTCCTTGCGTTGGTCGGACAGATACCGCCACAGGTTGAGGTAGGACAGGAAATCGGAGTTCTCGTCGGCGAAGCGGGCGTGCTTCTGCCGGGCCGCCTCCTGGTGATCCGGTGGCCGCTCGCGGGGGTCGGGAATCGACAACGCGGCGGCGAGCACCAGGATCTCCCGTACGCAGCCCTCGTCGTGCGCGGCCAGGATCATCCGGCCCACCCGCGGATCCAGCGGCAGCTGCGCCAGTCGTCGGCCGACGTCGGTGAGTGCGCCCTGCCGGTCGAAGGCACCGAGTTCCTGCAGCACCTGCACGCCGTCGCGGATGCTGCGACTGTCCGGCGGATCCAGAAACGGAAACTCCTCGATCTGTCCGAGCTGCAACGCAGCCATCTGCAGGATCACCGCAGCGAGGTTGGTGCGCAGGATCTCCGGATCGGTGTAACGGGGTCGGCTTTCGAAGTCTTCTTCGGAGTAGAGCCGAATGGCGACACCGGGTGCAACGCGCCCCGACCGCCCGGACCGCTGCGCTGCCGACGCCTGTGAGATCGGTTCGATGGGTAGGCGCTGCACCTTGGTGCGACGGCTGTAGCGGGAGATGCGGGCAGTCCCGGGATCCACCACATAGCGGATGCCGGGTACGGTCAGCGAGGTTTCGGCGACGTTGGTGGCCAACACGATTCGCCTGCCGGCGTGCGGGGCGAACACCTTCTGCTGTTCGGCCGTCGGCAGCCGGGCATACAGCGGCAGTACCTCGGTGGTGTGCGCGTTGAAACCCGGTGCTCCACGGAGAGCTTCGGCGGTGTCCCGGATCTCGCGCTCGCCGGACAGGAACACCAGCACGTCACCCGGCGGTTCGGCTTCCAGTTCGGCCACCGCGTCGACGATGGCTTCGGTCTGGTCGCGCAGCACGGTGCGGACCTGATCGTGATCGGGGTCGTCCGGA
Source organism: Mycobacterium sp. MS1601 (assembly GCF_001984215.1). Lineage (NCBI taxonomy): Bacteria > Bacillati > Actinomycetota > Actinomycetes > Mycobacteriales > Mycobacteriaceae > Mycobacterium > Mycobacterium sp. MS1601. The sequence continues at coordinate 2,887,233 of NZ_CP019420.1, read as the reverse complement.
TCATCGTCATCGACGTCGTTGACGACAACTTCCAGCGGCCGGTAGCGGATCTCGACCGGGTAGGTGCGCCCCGACACCTCGACGATGGGCGCATCGCCGAAATGCCGCGCGAAGCGGCCCGGTTCGATGGTCGCCGAGGTGACGATCACCTTGAGGTCGGGCCGCCGGGGCAGCAATTCCCGCAGGTAGCCGAGCAGGAAGTCGATGTTGAGGCTGCGCTCGTGGGCCTCGTCGAGGATCAGGGTGTCGTAACGCAGCAACCGGCGGTCGCGCTGGATTTCGGCCAGCAGGATGCCGTCAGTCATCAGTTTGATCAGCGTGCGGTCGCTGACCTGATCGGTGAACCGGACGGTGTAGCCCACCGTCTCGCCCAGTGGACTACCGAGTTCGTCGGCGATGCGCTGGCCGACGGTGCGGGCCGCCAGGCGCCGGGGTTGCGTGTGCCCGATGGTGCCGCGGATCCCGCGGCCCAGCTCCAGACAGATCTTGGGCAGCTGGGTGGTCTTGCCGGAGCCGGTTTCGCCGGCCACCACTACCACCTGGTTGTCTCTGACGGCGGCGGCGATGTCGCCGCGCAGCTCGCTGACCGGCAGGTCCGGGTAGGTGATCTGCGGAACCGCGGCCAGTCTGGTCGCGACCAGTGCCTCACCGGCGGCGATCTGCTGTTCGATCTGGTCCAGCTTGGCCGGATTCTGGGAGCCGCGCAGGTTACGCAGCCGGCGACGTAGCCGGTCGGCATCGCGGTAGGTCAGACCGTCCAGCCGCGGGTAGAGCTCACTGCTGGACTTCGCGGACACTCGAACAAGAGTATCCGCTGGTCCCGTACCTAGGGCAGCGGGACGTCGGCCGGCGCAGGCACCGGGGCGGGTCGAGCGCGCCGCACGGTGCGGGCCAGCCACAGCGCGCCGAGCAGCGCGGTGCCGATGGCCAGCGGCCACAGGAGCAGTTGCGCGAGCCACATCCGCCGCTGGACGCGCACCACCTTGCGCTCGGCGCGGACGGCGGTGCGGGCCAGCGAGGCGGCCTTGGATCGGGTCTTGGCGGTCCCCGACTGGGTGACAGACGACATAGCCCTCAGGTGCCCCACGGCGAGCCCGGGGAAACCCGTTTGCCCCGGCAGAACAGCGGGAAGCTTCCGGACCCGGTGGCGCGTTGGCACTGCCATGAGCTCCTGCCCCACCGGTCAGCACGACCACCACGACGTGTACGCCGAGGCCTGCCCGTGCCGCGCGCTGCTGGACCTGCTGGCCAACAAGTGGTCGGCGCTGATCATCGGGTTGCTCGAGCGGGGGCCCCAGCGGTTCACCCAGCTGCAGCATTGTCTTCCCGGGGTCGGTTCCAAGATGCTGACCCAGACGCTGCGCCGCTTGGAAGACGCCAGGCTGGTCACCCGTAGTGTGTACGCCGAGGTGCCGCCCCGGGTGGAGTATGCGCTGACCGAACTGGGTGTCAGCGTCGCCGACCCGCTGGCTCGACTGCGGCAGTGGGTCGAGGACCACGTTGATCACGTGACCGGCAACGCTTCCCCGCAGGGAAGTTAGCGCCCTTGCAGGAAACCGCGGTGGCGGTTCTACCATCGCCGTCATGACCACCATGACAGCCGTCGGCTCGTTCGCAACAGCGTCCCTCGAAGACCCGGACGCATTGCAGGATGTGGAGATCGAGCGTCCCGAGCTCCGGCCGCACGACATCCTGGTCCGCGTGCAAGCGGCGTCGGTGAATCCCGTCGACGTGAAACGCCGCGGGTCGCTGGCGCTGTCGGACACACCGGTGATTCTCGGCTTCGACGCCGCGGGCGTGGTGGAAGCCGTCGGGACCGAGGTCAGCTGTTACACGACTGGCGATGAGGTCTGGTACGCCGGCGACATCAGCCGTCAGGGCAGCAACGCCCAGTTCCAGGCCGTGGACAGCCGCATTGTCGGCCGCATGCCGAAGTCGTTGTCCTTCAAGGATTCCGCCGCATTACCGCTGACGTCCATCACCGCGTGGGAGACTCTGTTCGAACGCTTCCGCCTGACGGCCGAGTCGACCGGCGACCTCCTGGTGATGGGCGCGGCGGGCGGTGTCGGGTCCGTCATGATCCAGCTCGCAAAGGCCCTGACCGGGGTGCGGGTGATCGCCACCGCCAGCCGTGCCGAGTCGGCGAACTGGGCCCGCCAGATGGGCGCCGACGACGTGATCGATCACCGCAACCTGCTGGCGCAGGCCAAAGGCATTGCGCCACAGGGCGTGGACTATCTCTTCTCACCCCACAGCGCAGGCAACATCGAGACCTACGCTCAGATCGTCCGCCCGTTTGGCGAGATCACCGCCATCGACGAACCCGAGGGCATGGATCTGCTGCCGCTGAAGGAGAAGAGCATTGCCTGGCACTGGGAGTTGATGTTCACCCGGTCGCTGTTCGGCTATGACCTGACCTACCAGCAGGACCTGCTGAACAGCGTCGCCGACCTGGTGGATGCCGGCACCGTGCGCAGCACCGTGACGTCGGTGATCGACGACTTCACTGCGGCCGGGATCAGGGCGGCCCACCGCCTTGTGGAGTCGGGTCAGATGGTGGGCAAGGTGGTGGTGGCTCGGTGATCCCCGGTAGCCGGGACGTCAGCGCGCGGCGATCAGTGCGTCGATGGAGTCGGCGGTCAGCAGCTTCTCGGTGGTCATGATCGCCGCCCCCGTGATGCCGGCCCGATCAGCCAGCTGAGACCGGGTGATTTCCAGGTCGCGGGTGCCCAGCGGCAGGGAACGGGCATATACGGCTTCGCGCACCCCGGCCAGCAGGTACTGACCGGCCTCGGCGATCTGGCCGCCGAGCACGATCACCGCGGGGTTGAGGGTGCTCACCAAACCGGCCAGTACGCCACCGATTTCGCGACCCGCGTTGCGCACCGCGCGCACTGCCGCCGCATCACCGGCCAGTACCCGGTCGACGACGTCGCCGTTGGTACGCACACCGGTGTCGAAGAGGTCGGCGACCAGAGCCTTGCCGCCGGCCACCGCCTCGAGACAGCCGACGTTGCCACACCAGCACACAACGTCGTGGTGGTCGGCGGCGCGGATGTGCCCGATGTCTCCGGCTGCGCCGTGCGCGCCGTGGAAAACCGCACCGCCGGTGATGATTCCGCATCCGACTCCGGTGCCGACCTTCACAAACGCCAGTGGCGAGACGTGCGGGTAGGCGACCGCGGCCTCACCGAGTGCCATCAGGTTCACGTCGTTGTCCACGAGCACCGGCACGGGGAACGTGCGCTGCAGGTAGCGCGGGACATCGAAGCCGTCCCAGCCGGGCATGATCGGTGGTGCCACCGGCATGCCGGTGGCATGTTCCACCGGACCCGGCAGGCCGATCCCGATGGCCATCACACGGCGCTCCTGCAGTTTGGAGCTCGCCAGCAGGTCCGTGAATTGTGCTGACAGCCAGTCCAATACGGACACCGGTCCGTCGGCGATGCTGATATCGGAGACTCGCTCGGCGAGAACGTTGAGGCCGAGGTCGAAGATGGCGGTCCTGGCATGGGTGGCACCGCAGTCCGCTGTCAGCACCAGACCGGCCTGATGATTGAACTGCAGTGTGCTCGAGGGACGTCCTCCGGAGGACACGCTGTCCTGCCCTGTCACCACCAGGCCGCGCTCGGTCAGTGCGTCGATGCGCTGGGCGACCGTCGACCGGGCCATCCCGGTGAGGCGTTGCAGATCCCCCGGGTACGGGCATGGCCTCCGCGGATGAGCCTCAGCACATCGGCCGGGCTGGCGCCGCCTGACCGATCGGTGCTGTTGGAGTTCATGATTGCAGACCTTAACTCGGTTGGGCGTCCCCCACGGGCGACACGATCGATCTGGTTGTGCAGTTCCTGGCGTGTGGTTTTGTATGTTAACACGCCGTAACTTCTGTTCTTTTGACTGACGCTCGGCGTAAGTCTGGGCTAACGTCCACTCGTCAGTTGAGCGAGGAGCGGAATGTCGATCGGTATCGGGTTGCTGGGCACGGCATTCATGGGCCGAGCCCATGCGCGGGGTTACCAGGCAGTGGCCTCGATGTACTCGCCGCCGCCGCTGCTGCCCAGGCTCGAGGTCGTGGCCGGGCGAGATGCGCGCCGGCGCAACGACTTCGCCGGTTCCTTCGGCTTCGCCCGCACCACTGCTGACTGGCGCACCGTCATCGACGACCCGGATGTGGGCATCTTCGACAACTCCGCCCCCAACCACCTGCACGAGGAGCCGACCGTCGCGGCCATCGAGGCCGGTAAACACGTCATCTGCGAGAAGCCCCTTGGTCGCACCGGTGCGGAGGCGCTGCGGATCTGGCAGGCCGCAGAACGTGGCGGGGTGGTGCACATGTGCGCGTTCAACTACCGCTTCGTGCCTGCGATCCGCAAGTTCAAGGAGCTGATCAGCAGTGGTGCACTCGGACGCCCACTGCATCTGCGGGCGCGCTACCTGCAGGACTGGCTCACCGATCCCGGCTCTCCGGCCACGTGGCGACTCGATGCCGACCAGGCAGGTTCCGGGGCGCTAGGAGATCTGGGCTCGCACATCGCCGATCTGAGTCGGTACCTGGTCGGCGAGATCAGCGAGGTCGCCGGTGCCACGGCGACCTTCTTCGACAACCGTCCCGGCGGGGCGGTCACCGTCGACGACGCATTCGTGGCCACCGTGCGGTTCGACAACGGGGCCATCGGAACCCTCGAGGCGTCGCGAGTTGCACACGGGCACATCAACGATCTGTCGATCGAGGTCAACGGCACCCTGGGCTCGGCCCGGTTCGCACTGGAACGCCTCAATGAGCTGGAGGTCGACCTACCCGGACCCGACGATCAGCGCGGCTTCCGGCGGCTGCTGGCGACCGGCCGCAGTGATCCCTTCATGGGCGCATGGTGGCCACCTGGCCACGTACTGGGCTGGGAGCACACCTTCGTCCACGAACTGCACCACTTCCTCAGCTGCGTCGAGGCCGGGCAGTCGGTGCGCCCGCACGGAGCCGACTTCGAGGACGGCTACCGCGCGGCGCTGATTTGTGATGCGATCTCGAGCTCGGCAGCCACCGGACAGGTTGTGGCCGTCGTGCCGGCGAGCGCCGTCCCGACTGGGGCCACCTCATGACACAAGAAGGCTGCGCGCCGGCCGATTCCGTCGACGTGCGGATCAGTGGAGTGTCCAAGCGTTACGGCGACTCGGTGGCCGTCGACAACCTGGACCTCGACATCGCGCACGGTGAATTCCTGTCCCTGCTGGGTCCGTCCGGCTGCGGCAAGACCACCACGCTCAAACTGATCGCCGGGTTCGAACAGCCCAGTGCAGGAAGAATTTTCATCGGCGGGCAACCCGCTGAAGGATTGCCACCACACAAACGCGATGTCAACACGGTGTTCCAGCACTACGCCCTGTTCCCCCATCTGACGGTCGTCGACAACGTCGCCTACGGGCTCAAGCAGCGCGGCGTCAAGAAGACCGAGCGCCGGCGCCAGGCCGCCGAGGCGCTCGAACTGGTCGGTCTGGCCGACCGGGCCCAGGGTCGCCCCGCCGATCTGTCCGGCGGTCAGCAGCAGCGGGTCGCGCTGGCCCGCGCCCTGGTGCTCCGCCCTCGTGTACTGCTGCTCGACGAGCCGCTGGGCGCCCTCGACCTGAAGCTGCGCGAACAGATGCAGATCGAGTTGAAGCGCATCCACGCCGAGGTTGGCTTGACGTTTGTGTTCGTCACGCATGACCAGGGTGAGGCACTGAGCATGTCGGATCGGATTGCCGTCATGAACGCCGGCCGCATCGAGCAACTCGCTGCGCCGCAACAGGTTTACGACGCTCCGGCGTCGGCGTTCGTGGCCTCGTTCATCGGCGAGATGAACAAGTTGCGCGCCCACGTGCACGGTGATCACGCCGCACTGCTGGGTGGACAGCTGCAGATGACCGTCGGCACCACCGTGCACGCGGCACCGGCCGGCCACAACGAGGCGCTCATCGGTGTCCGGCCGCAGGACGTAACGGTGAACGTCGCTGACGAAGCCGATGCCCACGGGCGCATCGAGACGGCGATGTTGACCGGGCACAGCATGCAGCTGGTGATCCTGCTGCGCGACGGTCAGCGCATGGTCGCCAGACAGGACCGGTACGGGCCGGGATCCGCCACCGCGGCGTTGCGGGCCGGAGAGCACGTCGTCATCACTGCTGCCCCGAACAGCGTCCTGCTGCTCGGGCCGGCAGTTCCAGATCTCTCGATCACAGACCACAAGGAGAACCTCGATGCGTAAGCAGCACGTCATCACCGTTCTGGCCCCGCAACAGCAGGCCGGACAGATCCGAGCCGCACTCACCCGTAGGCAGGCCCTGGCCGGCCTCGGTGCCGGAGCAGCTGCGCTGGCACTGGCGGCATGTGGCACCTCCGGGCCTCAGCAGGCCTCCGGGTCATCCTCGACACCGACCGCCCTCAACGGTGACCAGATCGAAGACCAGCTGGTGATCGGCAACTACGCCGACTACATCTCCGAAGACAACGTGTCAGCCTTCAGCACCAGCGCCGGGCCCGAGGTTCGCATCGTCACGTACTCCAGCGGCTTGGAGATGATCTCGGCGCTGGCTTCGGGAAGTGCGGACTACGACATCGTGGTGCCTGGGCCGTCTGAGACTGTGCAGCTGGTCGAACGCGGCTTGCTGCGCGAGCTCGACAAGTCCCTGCTGCCCAACATCAAGAACGTCCGACCTGGCGTGATGGGGCTCGAATACGACCCCGACAACACCTACGTGGTACCGAAAGCCGTTGGTGTTGCCGCATTCTGGTGGAACACCGCTACGGTGCAGGGCAGCGCCACCTCATTGGCCGAAGTGTTCGACCTGATCAAGGCGAATCCGGGCGCCAAGGTCAACTTCTTCAGCGGCGCCAAGGAGACGTTCACCCTGGCGCTGGCCGCGGTCGGCAAACCGATCGGGTCCACCGACCCCGCGGATATCGAAGCGGCCAAACAGCTGCTGATCTCGGTGAAACCGATGATCACCAGCTTCGGCGCAGATGAGCTCGAAGGCGGCACCACCGGTTCGATCGACATCTGCATGGGATACAACTACATCGCCAGGCAGATCAACGTCGGTGGCGGCCCGCAGGTTCAGTTCCTGCTCCCGGAGACAGGCAGCACCGAGTACTTCATCGACAACTGGGCCATCGCGGGGAGTGCCAAGAATCCCGTGGCCGCACACAAGTTCATCGATTACGTCTGCGCCCCGGAAGCGGCAGCCGAGGAGATGAATGCCACCGGCACGCTGGTGCCTGTCGAGGGCATCGAACCGTTCGTCGAACCCAGCCTGATCAACGATCCCACCATCAACATTGCGCCCGCGCGGCTGGCGCAATACGAGATCCTCCTTGCCACACCGGAATACCTTGATGTGGTGACCAAAGCGTACGACGAATTCCGGGCTGCGTGAACATGGTCGCCGCGAAGCACGCGCTGCGCGCGCTGGCGGCGACCATCGCCGGGGCCGGCGTCCTGATCACCGTGATGGTGGCCGGCCTCGGTGAATTCGCCACTGTGGCACTGTTCCTGGCCACCCTGCCAGCAGGGGTGGCGCTGCGGGCGGCACTGCTGCGCCGACGGCGAGCAACACCGGACGACGACTACCCGCTGGTGCTGGCGTTGCCGTCCGCGGCGCTGTACACCGCGTTCTTCCTGCTGCCGCTGGTGCTCGTGGTGGTCTACTCCCTGGCCACCCGCCAGGGGTACGGCGACGTGGTGTACAGCTTCTCGTTCCACAACTTCGCCGAGGCGCTCAGCGGCCTGTACCTCCAGGCGTTCGGGCGCAGCGTGCGCTTCGCCGTCGTGGGCACCATCGTGACCGTGCTGGTGGGTTTCCCGTTCGCCTACTGGCTGGCCCGGTACTCACCGGTCCGTCGGCGGAACCTGTTGCTGGCGTTGGTGATGATTCCCTACGTGACCGCCTTCCTCATCCGCGCGTACGCGTGGCGACTGGTGCTCAGCGACGACTTCCTGCTCGCCGACCTGTTGCGCACCGTGGGGCTTGTCGACGGGCCGTTGAACCTGCAGAACACCGGCACCGCAGTGCAGATCGGCATCGTCTACAACTACCTGCCACTGTTCATCCTGCCGGTGTACGCGGCGTTGGAACGGATGGACTGGCGGTTGGTGGACGCCGCCAAGGATCTGGGCAGTTCCGGCCTCTCAGCGTTCCGCCAGGTCACCTTGCCGGTAGTCGCCCCCGGCGTCATCGCCGGGTCATTGCTGGTCTTCATCCCGATGACCGGCGAGTACATCATTCCGGCGGTACTGGGCGGCGGCCGCGTGGATTTCGTGGGCACCCTGGTGGCCCGGGCATTCCTGGAGGGTCAGGACTATCCGTTCGGCGCGGCTCTGGGTCTGCTGGTGGTGATCGCCCTGTCCGGGTTCCTGGCGCTCTACCTGTTCATGACCAGTCGCGCAGAAAGGAATCTCGGTGGCGTCTGAGGCGCGTGGCCGTGGCGGCGCACTGGCGGCGGCGGTGGCCCTGCTGATCGGCGGAATCAGTCTGATCGCAGGTGGGATCGGTGTGGTCACCCTCGACCCCACCGGTTCGGACCTGGTGCTGCTGGCAGTCGGCGCCGGGGTATTGGCCGCGGTGTTCCGGTTGGCGACGGTGCACCAGCTCCTGACCGGTTTCGCCCTGTTGACCTTCGTCTTCCTGTTCGCTCCCATCGTCGTGGTCCTCGCGTACGCCTTCAACGCCGGTGAGATCATCACCGTGTGGGCCGGCTTTTCCACCAGGTGGTTCGCCGAAGCACTGAACAACCCCCAGATCGTCGATGCGATCGGCACGTCGGTCATCATCGCCCTGGGTTCGGCGGTGCTGTCGGTGTGCTTCGCCTGCGCCGCAGCACTGGTGATCGGACGGGCGCGCACAGCGGTGCGGATGCCGTACGAGGGCGCGCTGCTGCTGACTCTGGTGGTGCCGGAGTTGGTGCTGGCCATCGGACTGCTGCTGTTCTACATGCGTTTTGGCATACCCTTCGGCTCGCTGACGGCGATGATGGGCCATTCGGTGTTCGGCACATCGGTGGCACTGCTGATCATTCGGGCGCGCTACACCGGCACCGGCCTGGACCTCGAACGAGCCAGTGCCGACCTCGGTGCCGGCCCGTGGGCCACGCTGTGGCAGATCACCCTGCCCCGGTTGGCGCCGGCACTGCTCGCGGCATTTCTGCTCAGCTTCATCCTGTCGTTCGACGACGTGGTGGTGTCGCAGTTCACCGCAGGCGGAACCCCTACCTGGCCGCTGTATCTGTTGTCGGCGTTGAAGTTCGGGGTGAGCCCCGAAGTCAACGCCGCATCAGCTCTGCTCCTGGCCAGCATTCTGCTGATCGCCGGAAGCACGGCGGTGGTGATCCGGCGACTGTCGAGAACATCGGCGACGCCGAACCCGGTGTCCGAGAAATAGAGGAAAAACATGTCTGCACCCCCCGTCGCCATCCAGCTCTGGAGTGTCCGAGACCGGCTGGCATCGGACTTTGACGGTACCGTCCGCGCGCTGTCCGACATCGGATTCTCCGGTGTGGAAACCGCCTTCGGTGTCGAAGCCGAGCTCGACGAAGACCAGATCAGGCACGCGGCAACGGTGTTCGCGGGCAACGGGCTGCAGGTCTGTTCGGCCCACGTCGAGTTGCCACTCGGTGATCAGCGCGACGCAGTGCTGCGTCAGGCCGAGATCCTCGACACCCGCCGCATCGTCTGGCACGGCTGGCCCGAGGATCGGCGCTACGGCAGCCGCGCCGGCATCGAAGAACTGCTCGACGTCTACGGTCGCGCCAACGACGTGGCCCGCGCCGAGGGGCTCGAATTCGGCATCCACAACCACTGGTGGGAACTACGTCCCGTAGACGGACTCCTGCCCCTGGAGATCCTGCACGCCGGCTTGGATCCGTCGGTGTTCTTCGAACTCGACATCTACTGGTCCACGGTGGCAGGTGTGGATCCCGCCGCCCTGATCACCAGGCTGGACCCCAGGGTGCAGTTGATCCACGTCAAAGACGGCGCCGCAGAAGATGTGGACGCTCCCATGGTCGCGCTGGGGCAGGGCCGCGTCGATCTCGAGCCCACTCTGGCCGCCATCGAGAACGCCGCCTGGTGGATCGTGGAGTTCGATGCCTACGACGGCGACATCCTCGACGCACTGGCCGCCAGCGTGCAGTACCTCGACGCCCGGCAGGGGAGGTCGTGAGTGCAGATCGCTTCCAGTGAGTGGGTGCTCGGCAACCGCGACCGCGCGCTGGCCCGTACCGCGGCAGCCGGCCTGACTGCCATCGAACTCGACGCCCGTCCCGATCTGGATTCCGCTGCGGTGCGCAGCAGCCTGGCCGAGTACGGTCTGACCGCACCGTCGCTGTGCTGGCAGTGGAATCCGGACGCCGAGCTCGGATCTCCCGACAGGACAAGCCGATCCGATGCCCAACGCTACCTCCGTGGTGCCCTGGAGCAGGCGGCTGAGCTTGGCGCGGCCCAGCTGGTGGTGGTTCCTGCCTGCCGTGAAATCGCCTGGCAGGACGAGCCGCGCCGCGCCGGGGTCGAGCGCGCCGCGTCGGCGATCCGCGAAGTGCTGCGGGACGCTCCCGCCGAGGTCGGGTTGTCCATCGAGGCGCTGCGTACCGATGAGAGCTTCCTGCTCAACACCCTCGACGAGGCCGACGACCTGCGCGTGCTGATCGACGACGAGCGCGCCGCGCTGCTGGCCGATCTCTACCACCTGGCCGCGCTCGACGGTGACTTGGACAGCCTCGTGAGTGCGCACGCCGACAAGGTGTCCCTGGTGCACTTCGCGGCCGCCGACCGCGCCAGGGTCTCCCCCGCCACGCCGGGCATCGCCGAGGTGATCTCCGCACTCGCCCGAGCCGGGTTCGCCGGATCGGTGACGCTCGAATACACCGTGCCCGACGACCGGGATCTGGCGCAGGCTGCGGCGTTCGCGACGCAAGTGTGGAACGCGCCCACCGAGGCCCGATGACCTCGGATCCCCTACTCCACGCGGCCGCGTCCGCCCTGTTTCCCCAGCTCCTCGAGCTGCCGCAGGTTCTAGAGCACATCGGTGCACCAGTTCGTGTTGCGATCGAAACGACCTTTGGCGCAACAGTGTTCATGTCATGGTCTCCCGAGCAGCGCCTGCGCTCGCTGCTCGGCCTGCTACGCGGCGACGACACCTCCTGTCGCGACGCTGTGCAGCGTTTCGGCCGCTGGGTGGCCGCGGTGGTGCTCGAACAGCCCGACGTGCTCGACACCGTGGGGTTCCGCGTCCTCCCACCGGGGCGGCGGTGGCCCGAGATCGAGGATTCGATGCTGGCCACCACACCCGCCGATCAGCTCGCGGCCGACTACGACGTGGTGATCGTCGGCTCCGGGGCAGGTGCGGGCGTGGCCGCCCATGTGCTGACCGGGGCCGGGCTGCATGTCCTGGTGCTCGAACGCGCCCCCGCCCTGACCGCTGCGCAGATGACGACTCGCCACGGGGCCAGCGCCCGCACCTTCTCCGGATTCGACCGGCTGGTCGACTTACCTGCTTTGGGCGCAGCACGTTTTGTCAACGGAGAGTCGACACTGCCGGGCGATCCGCAGTGGAACGGCAACGCCATGGCACTCGGTGGCGGCACTCGCGTCTACGGCGCCATGGCATGGCGGTTCAGCCCGGAAGACTTCGCGATGGGCTCGATCTACGGTGGTGACTTCGTGGACTGGCCGATCAGCTACGACGATCTCGCCCCGTACTACGACAAAGTGGAACACGTCATCGGCGTCGCCGGCCCGAGCGAACCTGCGATGCACGACGGAGCCCGCCGGCACCCCTATCCGATGCCCGGGGTGCCGCACAACTCCATCGGTCGACACTTGGCCGACGGCGCCCGCGCACTCGGACTGCCCACCACCACACCACCGATGGCCGTCAACACCCGCGCCTACAACCAGCGACCGGCGTGTGTGCAGTGTGCGCTGTGTGTGGGGCACGCGTGCCCGGCGGACGCCAAAAACGGGTCACACAACACCGTGCTGCGTTCGGCGGTGGCGACGGGTCGGTGCACCATCACCGCATCTGCGGTCGTCACCGGGCTCGTCCTGGAACGTGCCACGGTGCGGGGAGTGGAGTTCGTCGCCGGAGGACGACGCCGCTCGGTTCGGGCACGTCACGTGGTGCTGGCCGCGGGCGCCATCGAGACGGCACGGCTGTTGCTGACCAGTGGCATCAACGACCCCTACGACCAGATCGGGCGCTATCTCCAGGGCCACCTCTACTCCGGTGCGACAGGCCTTTTCGCCGACCCCGTCCAGGACCTGGAAGGCCCTGGCCCGAGCATCGCCACCACGCGCTACCGTCATGGCAATCCCGGGATCGCCGGCGGCGGCATCCTGGCCAACGAGTTCACCTCCACGCCGTTCGAGGCGTGGGGCGGACTCGTGGCGGCCGGCTTCGTCTCGGCCTACGGTCCCGGGGCCGTCGACCAACTCGCCCACGCCTACCGGCGGTCCGCGGTCATCATCGGGCCGGTACACGAGGTACCGCAAGCGGATTCGCGGGTCACCGTCGATGCCCACCGGCGGGACGCCGTCGGTGTCCCCCTCGTCCACCTCGACTCGCCGGGCTCGCATCCCAGCGACCTCGCCGTCGCTGACCTGCTGACCGACAAGGCCCGTGAATGGCTGGCCGCAAGTGGGGCCATCCGGACCGTAGCCACCCGATGGACACCCCGTCGAGGCCCCTCCGCCGACCAGCATCAGGCCGGGACATGCCGGATGGGCGTTGATCCCAGCGCCTCGGTCACCGATCCCTCCGGCGCCCTGTGGCACCACCTGGGCATCACAGTCTCCGACGGCGCGCTGCACCCCACCAACGGCGGAGTGAACCCCATGCTGACCATCCTGGCCAACAGCTGGCGCATCAACGAACACCTGGCCGACGCACTTACGTGAACCCATCCATCATCGACGTGAGGAACACCCGTGCCGCTACGCATCGGACTGCAGCTGTACTCGGTCCGCCGAGCACTCGCCGAATCGACACCCAAGACTCTCCAACGCATCTCGGAGCTCGGCTTCCGCTACCTCGAGGCCGCCAACCACGCCGCTGACACCGACGACGGAATCGGATTCGGTGTCCCGGCAAGTGAATTGCGCACCATGTTCACCGACCTCGGTCTGCAGATCGTGGGCGCGCACGTCAATCCGCTGCGCCTGGACCGGCTTCCGGCACTCCTGGACTACCAGCAGGAGATCGGCTGTCACCAGATCGGCAACGACATCGAGTTCTTCCCCAGGGGCGACCGCGACCACGTACTGCGCCGCGCCGACTTCTTCAACCAGGTAGGGCAACTGTGCGCCGACCGTGGCATGCGGTTCTACTACCACAACCACTACCAGGAGTTCCAGAACATCGACGGCGAGGCCGTCTACCAGATCATCCTCGAGCACACCGATCCCCAACTGGTCTTCGTCGAGATGGACACCTACTGGGTGACCCGCGCCGGCCACAATCCGATCGAGTGGATGCAGCGGTATCCAGAACGCATTGTCCTGCTGCACCAAAAGGACTTTCCCGCCGCAGCGCCCCAGCCGATCTCCATGTACGACGGCGTGGTCGACATCGACGACGACATCGACATGCCGCTGTTCGAGAGTGTGGAAGACCCGCTCTGTTTCACCGAGATCGGCACCGGCGTGCTGCCGATCCAGGAAATCATCAACACCGCCCTGACCCTTCCCCACCTGGAGTACATGTTGCTCGAGCAGGACTACAGCCGGTACCACGACCTGGAGTCGATCGAACGCAGTCGTGATGCCTTCCGCGCCTACCACGGGATCAGCTGGACATGACAAGCACAGAAGAAACCTTCGATGTCCTCATCGTCGGCAGTGGACTCATGGGCGCTGCCGTGGCCCGCTGCCTGCGCGACGGCGATGCGGACCTGCGCATCGCAATGGTGGACGGCGGGCCATCGCTGGGGTCGACACCGGGCCAACATCTGCACGACGTTCCCGAACCGGAGATCTGGGGCCGGTACAACGAGAAGGTGGCCACCGGCATCCAGGGCTTCTACACCGGCGTGGCCCCGAGTATGGACGTCGGCGCCACCATGGCCGACGTCCAGCCGGGTATGTACCACCTGCAGTCCATCGGCGAGGACGCCACCGCCATGCCGGCGGCCGCCGTGGCGTGGAACGCCGGCGGCATGGGAATCCATTGGACTGCAGCCACCCCCACTCCATGGGGCAGCGAAGTGTTCCCGCACATCCCGGAATCGCAGTGGAGCGCCGATCTGGCCCGCGCCACCGAGCTCCTGCGGGTCAACCGCACCCCCTACCCCCCGACCTCCGCCGGGCGGGCGGTATGGGCGGCGCTGAGCGAACTGTTCGATCCGGTCAGTGCGGAAGGCCGCGGGATCCAAACCATGCCCATGGCAGTCAATCCCGCGCCGTCGGGACTCAAGGAGCGCACCGGGCCGGCGCTCATCTTCCCGCCCATCGGTGGTGCCGTCGACGCCGCCTTCACCCTGTACCTCGGCAGCCTGGCCACAGCGGTGCTGCACAGCGACGGCAGGGCCACCGGTGTCGAGGTTCGCGACGTCCGTACCGGTGAGACGCGAGCGCTGCATGCTGGCCACGTCGTGGTGTGTGCCGACGCCATCCGAACTCCACAGCTGCTGTTCGCCTCGGGTATCCGCCCCCGTGCACTCGGCCGCCGCCTCAACGAGCACTATTTCCTCTCCGGGCAGGTGCTTGCCGACCCACAACTCCTGGGCTTCGACCTCGCCGAGTTGGCCCCACCGACCGACCACGAGTGGGCTGCCGATTGCCTGTGGGTTCCGCACAGCGGCGCCGACCAGCCGTTCCAGGTGCACATGATGAACTCGGTGATGATCGACGAGGATCTGACGCCGCTGGCCTACGCGGTGGGACTGGAGTTCTACGTGGCCACCGAGATCCGGGAGGAGAACGCCCTGGTTTTCTCCGAGACACAGACCGATGCCGCTGGAATGCCGCGCATCACCATCGAATTCGACTACACCGACACCGACCGTGCCAACCTGGAGGCGGCCCGGCAGGTCCAGCGCCGCGCGGCGCAGCTGCTGGGCCCTTTCGACCCCGACACCGACTCGGCGGTTCTGCCCGCGGGCTCGTCGCTGCACTTCACCGGAACCGTGCGGATGGGTCCGGCGGACGACGGCACCAGTGTGTGCGACACCGAATGTCGCGTCTGGGGCTTCGAGAACCTCTTTGTGGCGGGCAACGGGGTGATCCCGACGGCGCTGGTCTGCAACTCCACTCTGACCGGTATGACCACCGCCGTGCGCGCCGCGCGGGCCATCACCAAGGAGGGTTCGCCATGATCAGCCGTCGCGAGGTCACCCTGTTCACCGGGCAGTGGGCGGATCTGCCGTTCGAGACGGTCGCCGAGATGGCCGCGGGCTGGGGGTATGACGGCCTCGAGATCGCCGCTTCTGGAGACCACCTCGATTTGCAGCGGGCCGAAGAGGATCCCGGCTACCTGCAGAGTCGTCGTGACGTGCTCGACCGTCACGGTCTCGTGGTTCGGGCCATCTCTCACCACCTCGGTGGGCAGGCGGTCTGCGACGATCCGATCGACTTTCGGCACCGCGCGATCCTGCGCCCGAACGTCTGGGGCGACGGGGAACCCGAGGGGGTGCGCACTCGCGCCGCCGAGGACATGAAACGCGCTGCCCGCGTTGCTCGCCGCCTCGGCGTGGATGTGGTCACCGGGTTCACCGGATCGAAGATCTGGCCCTATGTGGCGATGTTTCCACCTGTCCCGGATTCCGTGATCGACGCGGGTTATGACGACTTCGCTGCTCGGTGGAACCCGATCATCGACGTCTTCGAAGACGAAGGTGTCCGGTTCGCCCTGGAGATCCATCCCTCGGAGATCGCCTACGACTACTGGACCACCCGCCGGACACTCGACGCCATCGGCAACCGGCCGGGCTTCGGGCTGAATTGGGATCCGAGCCACCTGATCTGGCAGGGGTTGGACCCGGTCACGTTCATCATCGACTTCGCCGACCGCATCTACCACGTCGACTGCAAGGACACCCGGGTGCGGCCGGCGAACGGTCGTTCCGGTCTCTTGGGCTCACACCTGCCGTGGGGGGACCCTCGTCGCCGGTGGGACTTCGTGTCAACCGGTCACGGGAACATCCATTGGGAAGACGCGTTTCGCGCGCTCGAGCAGATCGGCTACCGCGGGCCCATCTCCGTGGAATGGGAAGACGCGGGCATGGACCGGCGGCACGGAGCTGCGGAGGCCGTCGAGTACGTGCGGACACTGCTCTGGCAGCTGCCCGACGCGCGGTTCGATGCGGCCTTCGACCAGGCCAACAGCACAGACGAACTCAACCCGCCGGTTTGACCGCCTGCAGGGTATAGGTCAGCGGCAGCCGGTCGCGGTTGTCGACCACGACGAATTCGCCTGGGAAGTCGGGGCTCTCGCTCATCCCCTCGTCCAACGCCATCCACGGCACCTCACGGTGTTCCTCGAGGTGGGTGACACGCAGGCCTGCCTCGATGAGCGCGGTGACAATCTCCCCGAGGCCGTGGTTGAAACTCATGGCCCGGGGGTGTGCCACTTCCGCCGACCCGGCGTAGCTGGTCTCCTCTTCGAAGATCAGCCCGCCTCCGGACTCGAAGTAGGGGTACTTGAGTGCCAGCAGACCGTCGGTGCGGGTGTCGTCCAATGCCCACAGCACGGGATGGCCCTCCCGCATGAAGAACCTTCCGCCGGGTTTCAGCAGCCCGGACACCACCTCGGCCCACCGGCGGATCTCCGGTATCCAGCAGATGGCGCCGATACCGGTGTAGACCACGTCGTAGTGCATGTCCAGGGCGCTCAGCGCGTCATACAGGTCGGCTTCGACAAAGCGGCAGCTCACCCCGGCCCGTTCGGCGAGCTGTCGCCCCGCGTCCACCGCCGCCCCCGAGAAGTCCAGGCCCGTCACCGATGCCGCCCCAAGACGTGCCAACGACACCGTGTCGGTGCCGATATGACATTGCAGGTGAACAACATCGAGCCCGTCGAGCCGACCCAACCGCGGTAGGTCGTAGCGCACCACGCTCGACAGGTACCCGGGGTCGTCGAAGGCCGCCAGATCATAACCGTCGGCCGCGGTGTGCACCGGCACCCGCGATTCCCAGTTGGCGTGGTTGAGTTCCCGCCAGTCTTCAGTCACCCTGCAACGGTAGCGGGAACACCAGATCCGGCATCCACACTTTCCAGACCTGCCCCAACGTTCCATCGGCGACGGCCGCGGCCAATGCGGCATTCAGTTCGTCGCGCAGGGCAAAGTTGCCTTTGGCGACGCCGACACCCCATTTGTTGCGGGTGGCAACGGTGAACGCAACCTTGAGATCAGGTTCGTCACCCACCGGCACCAAGGCGACGTCGTCGTCGACGATGGCGTCGACCTCACCGCGGCGCAGAGCGCCGATCATGTCGCCGAACACGTCGGCGCTTCCACCGAAAGGTACCGCGACGGCGCCCGGAAAGGTCTGCACCAGAGTCATGTTCGTGCTCACGGCAATGGCCCCGACCTTGAGACCCGCCAGGTCCTCGGGTCGGGTCACCCGGGAATCCGCCCGCACCAGCGCCGACTCGTCGAACACCGCATACGGTTCGGTGAACTCGACCAGCGCTGCCCGCTCTTCGGTGATGCCCTGGCCGCACCACACGGCGTCGGCCCGGCCCTCGTTGACGGCGGGGATCATGTCATCCCAGGTGGTGATGACCCACTCGACGGTGCGGCCCATCTTGGCGGCGACGGTTTCGGCCGCGGAGGGTTCGTAACCGACCCGAACGCCGTTGGCGTCGGCCTTCTCGAACAACGGCGGCGCCGAGAGGTCGACACAGGCCAGTCGAAGGGTGGTGGACGGGGGCAGGGTCACAGGAACTCCAGATACATGTCGCGGTCGAAATCGGTCACGGCCCCGCAGGCGCGGGCCCATTCGTCGAACTTCATCGCCGTGTACTGCTCGGCCAGTTTCTCCGGCAGGCAACCGCTGATCACGGGGTCGGCGTTGAAGGCAGTGAGCGCATCGCCGAGAGTCAGCGGCAGCGCGGGGTGCACACTGTCGGCGGCGTTGCCGACCTGTGGATCACCGGGATGGGTCGCATTGTCCAGGCCGTCTTTCATGGCGGCGAGCAGCACCGTGTGCGACAGGTAGGGATTGACGCTGGCGTCGGGGATCTTGAACTCCACCCGGCCCACCGCCGAGATACGCGCCGTGCATGTCCGGTTGTCCCAGCCCCAACTGGCGGAGGTGGGCGCGAACTGTCCGGCATCCCAGAACCGCTTGTAGGAGTTCACCGTTGACGCCATGACGACAGTAGCACCGGCCGCGTGGGACAGGATGCCACCGACGGCGTGCAGCGCCGTCTTGCTCAGGTGCATGTCACGGCGGCCTGGTTCGACGAAGGTGTTCTCGTCACCACTCCACAAGCTCAGGTTGTGATGGCAGGCGTTGCCCATCCGCCCGGTCGCAGGCTTGGGCATGAAGCTGGCTTTGATCCCGTTCTCCTTGGCCACCTGATGGCAGATCTGCCGGTAGGTGATCAGCCGATCAGCGGTGAGGTGGCAGTCGTCGAACATCCAGTTGAGCTCGAGTTGCCCCGGATCCTCGTAGTCGCCTTCGATCATGTCCAGGCCCATCGCCGTGGCGTAGGTGACAACCTGTTTGAAGATGGGCCGCATCATCTCGAGGTTCGCCAGCTGGTAGGCGGCACCTCCGCCCGGCCGGACGTAGACGTCCATTCCCGGTCCATGCCAGGTCATCTCGGGCTCACAGCCGCTCTTGAGCACCAGGCCGGTGGCTTCGGTGAAGGCGGCATGCGCGGTCTGCAGCACCGATCGGGTGCACAGGGCCATCGACTCCCCGCCCACCTCGGCGAAATGCTCGGGTTCGTAGGCGTTGCAGAGCAAGCGCGCGATCGAGGTGTCCCACGGGAGCACCGCGAAGCTCGCCAGGTCGGGGATGGCGGTCAGCTCCGGCGCTTCCTCACCGCCTCCGATCAGGGTGCCGTGCCGGTCGACATGCAGGTCGGTCAGCGCGGTGCGGTGGAACTGCACACCCTTGACGAGGTTACGCCGAAGATGTTTTGCAGGAACCACTTTGGCTACCGAACGGCCACTGATGGTGACAAGTTGATAGTAGATGAACTCGACTCCGCGGTCGGCGATGATCTGCTCGATCTCATCGATGCGGGCGTCGGTGGCATTGACATGGCGGTGCTGGTCAAGCGCGGTAGAGGTCATGACCGTCAGCTTTCGAGGAGGATGGCTTGCATGGGACACACGTCGGCGGCGTCTTCGACGTCTCGGCGCAGGCTGTCGTCGGGTTCGGAGTCGAATTGCAATCCGTCGTCGCCCAGGGTGAAGACAGCAGGTGCGGCGATGGTGCACTGGCCGTGGTCGTCACACAGCGACCTGTCGACAGTGATTTTCATGAGTTCCCAAAAGCCACAGGTAGGTTGATCGGTCCGGTGTTGCCGCTCAACGGAAGTGAAGTGAGCGTGCCGTTGCGGCGGATGTCCTTCAGCCGGCCCGCCAGCAGAGCCAACGCTTCACACATGTCGGTGCGTGCCACGAAGTGGCCGATGCAGTGGTGGATGCCGCCACCGAAACCGAAGTGTGGTGGTCGCTTGGCGGTGAGATCGATGGCCGGGCCTTCGACCACCCGCGGGTCGGTGCCCGCGGATTCGGCCATCAGGTGGATTGTGGTGCCCTTGGCGATGTGCACGCCTTGGAACTCCATGTCTTCCAACGCTTCCCGGGTGACCCAGGTTGTGGTGGGGTTCACTCGCATCACCTCTTCGACCGCAGCCTTGGCCAACTCGGGTCGCTCACCGAGCAGCGCCCACTGGTCGGGATGGTCCAGGAAGGTCTGGATGGCCAGGCCAAGCTGGTTGCGGGTGGTGTCGATACCGCCGAAGATCAGCAGTACCACTGCGGTACGCAGTTCCTCGGGCTCAGCACGTCGCCGCCGTCTTCGGCGAGCACCAGCCGGGTCAGGAAGTCGTCGACGGGGTTGGCCCGCCGATGCGCGATCAGGGCATCGCAGTAGCGGTACAGCTCCGCCATGGCCTTCTCGATGCGGTCGTAGTCCTGTTTGTAGGTGACACCCAGGGCCAGCCCGGCCTCTCGGGACCACTCGGCAATGATGGGCCATTCGGACTTGTCGATGCCCAGCATGACCGTGATGACCTGCACCGCATACGGTTCGGCGAACTGGCGCATGAACTCGCACTCGCCGGTGTCGTAGAACTCGTCGATCAACGCGTCGGCCAGCTCCTGGAAGCGGGGCACGAACTCAGCCAACAGCTTGGGCGAGAAGGCCGGGTTGAGCAGGCGACGGATGCGGTGGTGGTCTTCGCCTTCGAGGTTGAGCAGCGAGTTGGTCCACCAGTGCGCGAACAACCCGCCGGTGACGCCGTTGTGAGCGGGCCAGGCCCAGCTGCCCTGACGCAGCCGACGGTCTTTCATCAGCTTGGAGACCTCGGCGTAACGCAGCACGGCCAGCCCGTAGCTGGTTTCGGCGTACCAGCTCTGCTCTCGGGCGGCCCGGGCTTCCTCCGATTGCACGGAGAACGACGGGTCGGCCAGGTTCAGGAAGGGCACATCGGTCAACTGATCCGAGGACATGGCCTAAAACCTAAACTTTTAGAGTTCAAAGTGGCACGCCGTTAACCAGATGTTTTCACCCGAAACACATCGTCAATAGGCATGAACCGCAGACCTGGCGCCGTCCAGAAAACCCGCGGAACCACAGGTCATGCTTGAATGGCCGGAGATGACTCGGCCACTCGGTGGACTCACCGCGTTGGGGGCAGTGCTCTCACCGCTCGATGGCGTGGGCCCGCGCACCGACGCTGTGGTGGCCCGGATCTCGGCGGCCATCGGACTCGGGGTGATGACCGACGGTGAACAACTCCCCAGCGAGATCGATCTGGCGACACAACTCGGTGTCTCGACCATGACACTTCGGGATGCACTGGCGGTCTTGCGCCAGCGCGGGCTCGTCGAGACCCGCCGGGGTCGGGGCGGCGGCAGCTTTGTGCGTGCCACCGAGGACGCCGTGATGGTCGAATCGCTGGCACGGATGCGTTCCCTGACTGCACTCGATCTGCGTGATCTCGGTGATGAACAGCTGGCCGTCTCCGGCGCGACCGCAGTCCTGGCGGCGCAGCGCGCCGTGGCCGCCGACATCACCCGGCTGCGCGCGCTGGCCCAGCGGCTGGCCGACAGCAATGACCTGATGCTCAGCCGCCGAGCCGACAGCCGGTTCCAGATCGAAGTCGCCGTATGCTCCCAATCGGCCCGCCTGACCAGGGCCGAGGTCAACCTGCAAGCAGAGCTGTCCGCCCTGAAGTGGCTACCGCAGATGTCACTGACATCGGAGGCCGAAGCGCGCCGCCATCACTTGCTTGTTGACGCCATCGAGTCCGAAGACGAGGACCTGGCTCGGCGACTCGCCGAGACACACAGCTCGGCCACCACGCGTCAGTTGATCGGTCTGCGCATGGAGCTCACGCCGTGACATCGAACGTGGCCCGCACCGTCACCACACTGGTCGAGGACACCTTCGCGGCCCTGCGCCGCATCAGCACCGTGATGTCGTCGGTGTTGGACCAAAAGCCTGCTCCCAGGTCGACGGACCTGGCCAGGATGCGCAGTGCTGTTTTTCTCGAATTATCCACCCACCAAGGACTTTTCAACGGGGCCGGTGTGGTGGTGGCAGAACAGGCGCTGGCCGACGAACCGCGGTATCTCCAGTGGTGGCGCAACGGTGCCAATCCCGGGGCGCCACCGACGCCACTGCACCTGGACCTCGACCCGAGCAGCGAATACTTCTACGACTACTTCACCATGGAATGGTTCACGGTCCCCCGTGACCAAGGCACCCGCACCATCCACGGCCCCTATCTCGACTTCACCGGGGTGGACATCAACATATGCACGTTTGCCGTCCCTGCACGACTCCGCGACGGCACATTCATCGGCATCGCAGGCGCCGACGTACCGGTTGCCGCCATCGACGCAGCCCTGATGCCGGTGCTGCGCGACACCCGTCCGCTGGCTCTGGTCAACGCCGCGGGCCGCGTAATCGTGTCCAACGACACCGATCACCTGCCCGGCGCACGCCTGCGGCACACTACGCCCGGAATCAGGCACCCGGTGCCGGACACTCCCTGGGCCCTGGTGTGGCTGCAGCGTTGAGCGCTGACGGCACCCTCAGCCGCTCGAGAGCGCCACCACCACCTTGTCACCGTGGCGTTGCGCCGCGGAGGTGAATGCCTTGTCGGCCTCGGCGAGCTGATGCCGCTCGGTCACCAGCGCATCGAGGTCGATGTCGGTGATGGCCAGCTCGATCGCCCGCGGATAGGTGTCGTTCATCCTGCGCACCATCGCAAAGGTGATGCCCTTGCGCCGCGCGGGCGCCGCCGGGAAGGCCGACAGATCCTCTGACGGGATGCCGCCCAGCGCCACCCGGCCTCCCGGTCGCACCGCAGACACGGCGGTCGCGATCGCCGCATCCGTTCCGGCCGCCTCGATCACCACATCGACACCCCGGCCCTGCGTGGCCTCGAGCACCTCGTCGGCGCCGGTCTGCGGCGCCCAGGCGTCCACGGCCCCGAAGCGCAGCGCCGTGCGCCGCCGGTGCTGCAGCGGTTCCACGACGAACACCCGTCGGGCGCCGCGGTGGTAGGCCGCTTGCATACTCAGGACACCGATGGGCCCGGCGCCCACCACCAGCACATCGGACCCGTGCCGTACGTGACCGACGCCGGCGGCGTGGATGGCCACACCCAACGGCTCCAAGAGTGCGCCCGCGTCATCGCTGAGCTCGTCAGGCAGCGGGTGCAGCAGCTCGTCGGGCCACACCAAGTGCTCCTGCATAGCCCCATCCAGGTCACCGTGTCCGGCGAATTGTACTGTGGGGCAAAGGTTGTGATGGCCGGCCCGGCACATTTCACACTGCGCGCACGGGATGGCGGGATCCACCGCGACCCGGCGACCGGCGTGCGGTCCCGTGACGGCGACGGCGGCGAACTCGTGCCCGGGCACCACCGGGCGCTCGATACGGTTCTCGCCGATACCGCCGTCGGTGAACCAGTGCAGATCAGAACCGCAGACCCCCACCGAGGTGACCCGCAGCAACGACCAACCCGGTGGCGCCTCTTGCGGGTCCGGCTCGGTGCCCACGCGCAGGTCACCGACACCGTGCAGGCGCGCGGCCAGCATCGTCACAGCCCCGCCGCAACATGGTGATACACGTTGTTCCAGCGCAGCTCGTGGGCGAAGCCGCGCACCGTGGTGAACTCGTCGATGACCAGCAGCTCGGTACCGGTCATCTCGGCGAAGTCGGCAATGGTGTCGGTGTCGACAGCAGTCGACATCACCGTGTGGTGCGGGGCACCGGCCATCAGCCACGCTTCTGCGGAGGTCGACCATGACGGCAGCGGCTCCCATACTGCGCATGCCACCGGCAGTTTCGGCAGCGCGGCGGTGGGTTCGACCACCCGGACCGCGTTGGCCACCAACCGGAACCGGGAACCCATGTCACTGATACCCACAACCACCGCGTCGGCCGGCGCCGCGGTGAAACGCAACCGAACCGGATCCTCGCGATTGCCGATCGACAGCGGGTGCACCTCCAGCGACGGCGTGCCTGCCGCGATGCTGGGGCAGACCTCCAGCATGTGGGCACCAAGGATGCGCTCTCGCCCCGGTGTCAGATCGTAGGTGTAGTCCTCCATGAACGAGGTGCCGCCCGGCAGTCCCTCGGCCATCACCTTGATCGCGCGGAGCATCAGTGCGGTTTTCCAATCCCCCTCCCCTCCGAAGCCGTAGCCGTCGGCCATCAGCCGCTGTACGGCCAGACCCGGCAACTGTCGTAGCCCGCCGAGATCTTCGAAGTTGGTGGTGAAGGCGTGAAAACCGCCGTCGCCGAGGAACTTGCGCAAGCCCAGCTCGATCTGGGCGCCGTGTCGCAGCGACGCGTGCCGCTCACCACCGGAACGCAGCTCGGCCGACACCTGGTAGGCGGCCTCGTACTCGCGGATCAATTTGTCGACCTCCGCCGGGCGCACCCGGTTGACCACCTCCACCAGATCGTTGACGCCATATGTGTTGACAGAGGTACCGAAATGCGCTTCCGCTTCCACCTTGTCACCCTCGGTGACGGCGACGCCGCGCATGTTGTCACCGAAGCGGGCGATCTTGAGGGTGGCCAGTTCGGCACGGCCGAGGGCCGCACGCACCCAACAACCGATACGGCGCCGAGTGTTCGGCTCACTGATGTGCCCGGCAATGGTCTTGCGTGGGGTCGACAGCCTGGACTGGATGTAGCCGAACTCCCGGTCGCCGTGTGCTGCCTGGTTCAGATTCATGAAGTCCATGTCGATGCTGTCCCACGGCAGCTTGACCTCGAACTGGGTATGCAGGTGCAGCAACGGCTTTCGAAGTCCCGACAACCCCCTGATCCACATCTTCGCCGGAGAGAAGGTGTGCATCCACACGATCACCCCTATGCAGTCACCGCTGGCGTCGGCTTCGCCGAGCACCCGCGCGATCTCGTCGGTGTCCTTGACCACGGGCATCCACCGGACCTCCACCGGGATGTCGACGCAGGCGTCGAGTTGTTCGGCGATGTGCCGTGATTGGTGTGCCACCTGGTCCAGGATGTCCGGACCGTAGAGAGTTTGACTTCCGGTCACCAGCCACACCTGACTGGTGACTATTCGGGATGCGATCATCGGTCGATCTCCTCAGGGCGGTCAGCGTGCGGACCGGTCTGGCCGTACACGTTCTGGTAGCGCTCGAACAGGGCGGCCACGTCATCGGCGTCGATGGGCGGCGCGGAGCCGAGTTGGTTACTGATGTGCACAGTGCGGGCGACGTCCTCCACCATCACCGCGGCCTTGACGGCATCGCGGGCGGTTCGGCCAACGGTGAAGGGTCCGTGATTGCGCATCAGGACCGCCGGTGACTTGCTGTGCTGCAACACTTCCACGATGCCCCGGCCGATGGAATCGTCACCGATGAGGGCGAACGGTCCCACCGGGATGTCACCGCCGAACTCGTCGGCGATCATGGTGAGCACACACGGTATGGGCTCACCTCGGGCCGCCCACGCGGTGGCATAGGTGGAATGGGTGTGGACCACTCCGCCCACCTCGGGCATGTGCCGGTACACGTAGGCGTGCGCGGCGGTGTCCGAGGAGGGACTGAGAGCACCGTCGACCAGGTTGCCGTACAGATCGCAGACCACCATGTCCTCGGCCGTCATCGAATCATAGTCTGCGCCAGATGGTTTGATGACCAACAGGTCGCGGCCGGGTACCCGTGCCGACACGTTTCCCGCCGTCCAGATGACCAGCTCGTAATGCGTCAGTTGAGCATGCAGATCACAAACCTGCTTGCGCAGATCGGCGATCACCCGGTTGACATCGGAGGTAATCGTCACGCCACCACTCCCACTGCTTCTCGTGTCCCGATGTGCCGCAGCCGGCGCATCATGTCGTTTCCGCGGCCAAACCAGTCGTAGGCCGCGACATACTCCCGATAGAGCCGGTTGTAGGCCTCGGCGTTGGCGTGAATCGGGTTGTAGGCCTTGTGTTCACGCTGCCCCATCCGCTTGGCGGCCGTCTGGACGTCCGGGAACGCTCCCGCTGCCGCTGCGGCATGGATGGCCGACCCCAGAGCCGGCGCCTGCGCCGAGGGCACCACCGACAGCGGCAGGCCCACCGCGTCGGCATAGATCTGCATCAGCAGGTGGTTCTTCAGCAGGCCGCCCGCGACCACCAACTCCTCGACCGGGACACCGCTGGCGATGAAGGTCTCCACGATCATCCTGGTGCCGAACGCGGTGGCCTCCAACAGCGCCCGGTACATGTCGACACAGGTGGTTTCCAGTGTCTGCCCGATCATCACCCCGGACAGTTCATGATCCACCAGCACCGAGCGGTTGCCGCTGTGCCAATCGAGAGCCACCAGGCCGTGCTGGCCGACCTTCTGCCGGCCGGCCAGCTCAGTCAGGTGATCGTGCAGTGACAGCCCCCGACGACGCGCCTCGACGTGGTATTGCTCGGGCACACAGTTGTTGACGAACCAGCCGAAGATGTCGCCCACCCCTGATTGACCGGCTTCGTAACCCCAACTGCCCGCAGAGATCCCGCCGTCGACCACTCCGCACATGCCGGGAACTTCCCGCAGCACATCCGAGTTCATCACATGGCAGGTCGATGTTCCCATGATCGCCACCAGCTGTCCCGGCTCCAGCGCGTCGGCCGCGGCGACTGTCACGTGGGCGTCGACATTGCCCACAGCCACCGGAACACCCTGCGGCAGACCGGTCCACCGTGCCGCTTGCGCGGTCAGCACCCCGGCCCGGTCGCCGAGGTTGCCGATGGGGTGTTCGAGCTTGTCGGTGACGAAATCAGCGAAGCCGGGCCGTAACTCGGCGAGGAAGTCCCGTGACGGGTACTGCCCGTCCTGGCGGATGCCCTTGTAACCGGCACTGCACGCGTTGCGGACGTAGTTGCCGCACAGTTGCCAGACAATCCAGTCCGCCGCCTCGACGAAGTGGTCCATCGCCTGGTAGATCTCGGGGTCCTCGTCGAAGATCTCCAGCGCCTTGGCGAACTCCCACTCACTGGAGATCAGTCCGCCGTACCGAGGCAGCCACGCCTCGCCGCGGCGCGTCGCGACGGCATTGATGTCGTCAGCCTGCGGCTGCGGGGAATGGTGGCGCCACAGCTTGGCATACGCGTGCCGGCGATCGGCGAACCGCTCGAGTTCACACAGCGGTGTTCCGTCTGCGGTGACCGGCACCATGGTGCAGGCGGTGAAGTCGGTGCCGATACCGATGACATCTGCGACGTCGATCCCGGCCTTGGCGACAGCCGCGGGGACAGCGGTGCGCAGGACGTTCACGTAGTCCGCGGGAACCTGCAGCGCCGACATCGAAGGCAGCCGTGCCGGGTGTCCGGGCAGCGTCTCGGTGAGGACGGCGTGCTCGTAGACGTGTTCGGCGCTGGCCATCTCGTGGCCGTCGCCGACTCGCACCACCAGCGCGCGACCGGACAGGGTTCCGAAATCGATTCCGACAGTGTATTTCTCACGATTCATGGGGTCTCCTCGAACACCGCGGTGCTCTGACGAACGATCAGTTCAGGGGGAAGCAACGGCATACTGGTCGGTGAGCCGTCCAGGATGGAGGTCACCAACTCGATGGCGCGTTGGCCGATGACGTGGAAGTCCTGCCGGACGGTGGTCAGGGCCGGGTTCAGATAGGCCGCTTCCGGGATGTCGTCGAAGCCGACGACGCTGACGTCGCCGGGCACCGACAGGCCGGCTTCGGCGAAGGCGTGCAGCACCCCGATGGACATCTGGTCGTTGGCCACGAACACCGCGGTGGTGTCGCCGCGGTGGGCCAGCTCGCGTCCCAGCTCGTATCCGCGTCCCGGTGTCCAATCCCCCTGCAGCGGCTCGCGCGGCGTCAGCCCGGCCGCCCGCATCGCGTCCTCGTAACCGATGCGTCGCCCCTTGGCTTCGGTCCAGCTCACCGGTCCGGCGATGTGGTCGATGGCACGGTGGCCCAGTTCGATCAGGTGCGCCGTGGCATGGCGGGCGCCCTCGATCTGGTCCACACCGACACTCAGGCCGCGCCCCGACAGGTCGCCCTCGACGACGATCAGGGGCAACCCGGCATCCGCGGAGTGCGCGACGTCCAGGGCGTCCTCCTGGGCCGCGATCATCACGATGGCCTCGACCGACTGCCGCGCCAGGCGGTCCAGTGCGTCGCGCAGGCCACCCGGGGTCGCCTCGGCCAGCGGCACCATCGTGGTGAAGTATCCGGCCGCCCTGGCCGCCTCCTCCACGGAACGCTGCACACTCGACGGGCCGTACAGGGCACTGCTGGTCCCGATGATCCCGATGATCCCGGACCGGCGCGTCACCAGGGCGCGCGCCGCGGTGTTGGGCCGGTACCCGAGTTCATCGATCGCCTGCTGCACACGTTCTTTGGTGGCCGGGCGGATGTTGGCAGACCCGTTGATGACCCGAGACACCGTCTGGTGGCTCACCCCGGCCAGCCGCGCGACATCGGCCATCACCGGTTTCGACGGGAACGTCGGCTGACTGCTCATCCTGGCTTCCTCACCACTAGACGCTGCACGAGAACGAAGACCAACAACAGGACCCCGGTCATGATCCGGGTCCAGTACGAGTCCAGATTCTCCGCGGTCACGAATGTCTGGATGGTGCCGAGCACCAGAACGCCGATCACCGACCCGAACACGAAACCCACTCCACCGGAGAGCAGTACCCCTCCGATCACGGCGGCAGCGATGGCGTCGAGTTCCATGCCTATGCCGTTGAGGCTGTATCCGGACAGCTTCTGCACCGCCAGCAGCAGGCCGGCCAGCGCTGCACACAACCCGCTGATCACATACACCGACACCCGCGCCCGCGACGCTTCGAGCCCCATCAGCACAGCCGACTGGCGGTTGCCACCCACGGCGTACACCGTGCGCCCGAACCGGGTCTGGTGCAGCACGTAAGCCGCGACCACCACCACGGTCAGGGCGATCACCACCGTCCACCGGATGAACTTGTCCTCGTAGAGGTAGACGTAGTTCAAGCCGATCTGACGCAACACCGGGTCCTTGATGGGCAGGGTGTCGACACTGATCACGTAACACAGTCCACGGGCCAGGAACATGCCGGCCAGGGTGGCGATGAACGGCTGGACGTCGAAGTACTCGATGACCAACCCCATCAACAGCCCGAGCACCGGCCCGACCACCAGAACAGCACCGATCGCCAGCGGCATCGGCCAGCCGCCCTGCAACGCCGTGGCCACGATCACGGTCGACAGCGCCACCACCGAACCGACCGAGAGGTCGATCCCGCCCGTCACGATCACGAATGTCATACCGACCGCGAGCACCACCAGATAGGCGTTGTCCACGAACAGGTTCAGGAAAACCTGGGCCGGGCTGGCGAAGTCATAGCGCGTCACCACCGCGGTGAACATCACCAGGAACAACGCCAGAGAGGCCAGCGGAGACAGATAGCGACCGCGGGCCCGCCGCAGCAACTCGGCTGCCAGGAGTCCACCCGGCGAACCGGCGGTGGTTCGGATGCTCATGATCGGCTCATCTCACGCGTGGGCAGGTCGTCGCGGCCCACCGGGGCCGATGTTGTCGGGCTTCGGTCGTGCCCGTGCGGCCGGGATCGCCGTTGGGTCAGCACCGCCCGGAACTTCGGGGACTGCAGTAGGCACACCGCGATCACCACCAGTGCCTTGAACACCAACGTGGTTTCCGGAGTGATTCCCGCGGTGTAGACGGTGGTGGTCAGTGTCTGGATGATCAGAGCCCCCAGAATGGTTCCGGTCAGGCTGAACCGGCCGCCCAACAGCGACGTGCCTCCGATCACCACCGCGAGGATGGCGTCCATCTCGATCCAGAGACCGGCGTTGTTGGCGTCGGCGGCCGAGATGTTCGACGAGATCATCAGGCCGGCGACGCCGGCACACAGGGCACAGAAGACGTAGACGGCGAAGACGATCGAGCGGTGCCGGACGCCGGCGAGCCTACTGGCCTCCGGATTGATCCCCACCGATTCCAGCAGCATGCCCAAGGCGGTGCGCCGCACCACCAGACCCACCACCGCGAACACCGCGAGACTCACCAGGATCGCCACCGGCAACCCGAACGCATACCCGGCACCCAGCACCTTGAAGGGGGCACTGGTGACCGTGACGATCTGGCCGTCGGTGATGAACAACGCGATTCCGCGACCTGCGGTCATCAGCACCAGCGTCGCGATGATGGGCTGGACACCCAGCACCGAGACCAGCATTCCGTTCCACAGGCCCAGCCCCACCGCCACGCCGAGAGCGATACCCATCGCGGTGATCACCGTCCCGGTACCGGCGGGGTCGCCCGACGCTGCGATGTGCGCACAGGCCAAAGCGCCGCTGACGGCCACCACCGCGCCCACCGACAGGTCGATTCCGCGGGAGGCGATCACCAGGGTCATGCCGAGTGCCACCAACATGGTGGGTGCACCGTTGCGCAGGATGTCGATCAGACTGCCGAACAGGTGCCCGTCCTGGATGCGGATGCTCAAGAAGCTGGGTGTCAGAATCACATTGAGCGCCAGCAGGGCGGTCAGGGCCAGCGTGGGCCACAGCAGTGGTGAGGCAGGCAACTTCCTGTTCATGTCGGGCTCCCACCCGCGATCAGCGCAGTCAGTTCCCTGACGCCGCAGTCAGATCCGACCTGCGCGACGCAATGGCCATCCCGCAGTACGGCGATCCGGTTGCTGATCCGCACCACTTCGTCGAGTTCTGCGGAGATGAACAGCATGCCCATACCGTCTTCAGCCAACTCCGCCACGAGCTTCTGGATCTGAGCCTTGGCCCCCACGTCGATACCGCGTGTCGGTTCATCCAAGATGAAGAGCTGAGGTCGGGTGATCAGCCATCGGGCCAACAACACCTTCTGTTGATTGCCACCGCTGAGGTTCTTCACCAACGCTGCTGGATCACGGGGGCGGATATCGAGCACGTGCATGTAGCGCTGCACCAGCTCGGTGGTGGTCTTCTTCGACAGGGGCCGCGCGAATCCGCGCCGGGCCTGCAGTGCCAGCACCAGATTCTCCCGGACTGTCAGCTCGCCGATGATGCCCTCACCCTTGCGGTCTTCGGAGGTGAAGGCCACACCGTGGGCGATGGCGGCCCGCGGTGATCGCAATGTCACCGGTTTGCCGTTGATCGAGATGTCACCGGAGCTCGCACGGTCAGCTCCGAACAGCAAGCGGGCCAACTCCGTTCGCCCTGAGCCCAGCAGTCCGGCCAGTCCCACCACTTCGCCCCGGTGCACGTCGATGTCCGTCGGCGCCACTCTGGGGCACGACCGACCCCGCTGGCGTGCAGCACCGGCTGGGTCTCCGCGACGGTGTGCGCCGTGCCCTCGCCCAACTCCTCCAGCAGGTCCATCTCGTGTCCGAGCATGGCCGCCACCAGCTGCACCCGGTCCAGTGCCGCCGTCGGGTATTCGCCCACCAGGCGTCCGTTGCGCAGCACGGTCAGCCGGTCCGAGATCGCGTACACCTGGTCCAGGAAGTGGGAGACGAACAGGATGGCCGTCCCGCCATCCCGGAGCCGGCGCATCACGCGGAACAACTCGGCCACCTCACCGGTGTCCAGGCTCGACGTCGGTTCGTCGAGGATCAGCACCTGCGCGGACACCGCTGTCGCCCGGGCGATCGCAACAAGCTGCTGCATCGCGATCGGATGATCCCCCAGGGTGGAGCCGGCATCGATGTCGAGATCGAGCTCTGCGAGCAGCTGCGCGGCGCGCCGTCTCATGGCGCGGGAGTCGATGCGCCCCAGGCGTCGCGGCTCACGTCCCAGCAGGATGTTCTCCGCCACAGACAGATTGGCGCAGAGATTGACCTCCTGGTAGACGGTGCTGATCCCCGCCTCCTGCGCCTGCCGGGGGCTGGTGAACCGTTGCGGCACACCGGCAACCGCGATGCTTCCGGCGTCGACGTCGTAGACGCCGGTGAGCGCCTTGATCAAGGTCGACTTCCCGGCGCCGTTCTCGCCCATCAGCGCGTGGATCTCGCCGGGGAGCAGGCGGAAGTCGACGGCATCAAGGGCCCGCACCCCCGGGAAATTGATGGTGATACCGCGCATGTCGACCACCGGTGTGGCCATCGCGAACTCGTTGACCGGCATCGGTCAGTACTTGCGGTCCGGCAGCACGGCGGCGGCCTGCTGCTGATCGAAGGTCTCGTCGGGGGTGACGACGCGTGGCGGCACCGGGTCACCGGCGACCACCTGCTGCGCCAGTTCCATCAGTTGCGGGCCCAGCAGAGGGTTGCATTCGACGATGAAGTTGAACTTGCCGTCAGCCAGGGCCTGCATCCCGTCGTGGGTGGCGTCGATCGCGACGATCTTGATGTCCTGTCCCGGTTTCTTGCCCGCGGCCTCGATGGCTTCCATGGCACCGAGCGCCATGTCGTCGTTCTGCGCGAACACCAGGTCGATCTTCGGATTGGCCTTGAGGAAGGCCTCCATCACCTGCTTGCCACCCGACCGGGTGAAATCGCCTGTCTGCGAGGCAATCACGGTGAGTTTGGGATCGGCGGCGATGGCTTCGGCGAAGCCCTTGCTGCGCTCCAGGGCGGGGTCGGAACCCGTCGTACCCTCCAGTTGCACGATGTTCACCGGCCCGGGGGCGGCGGCGTACTCTTTGACCACCCAGTCACCGGCCCAGGTGCCCTCCCGGACGAAATCGGCGCCCAGGAAGGTCTTGTAGACGTCGGGTTCGGAGGTGTCGACCGCGCGGTCGGTGAGGATCACGGGGATGCCGGCATTCTTGGCCTCGAGCAGCACGGCGTCCCAGCCGGTGCGGACCACTGGGCTGAACGCGATCACATCGACCTGCTGCTGCACGAACGACCGGATTGCTGAGATCTGGTTCTCCTGCTTGCCACCCGCATCGGAGAATTTGAGGTCGATGTCGGCGGCCTTGGCCGCGTCCTGGATGGAGGCCGTGTTGGCCGTGCGCCACCCGCTTTCCGCACCCACCTGGGAGAAGCCCATGGTGATCCGGCCGTCGTCGGAGCCGCCGCCGGCGTCGCCGGCTGGCGCCGGTCCGCTGCCACAGGCCGACAGGACGCCCACCGTCACGATGCCGAGCACCGCGGTCAAGAACTTGCTCATGACAAACCCTTCATTCGAGTATTCGCCGAGGTCAGAGCAGCGCCGGTGAGATGAGAAGGCATAGAAGATGCAACGGTAGAAGATGTGACCGGCGTTACATTCAGGGATGTTAACGTTCACATTCCACCGCTGTCAACGATTTTGTGAGCGCTCACATTTGTTTGTTCGGCGCCTTGACAAATACGTGAGAGAGGTCACAAGATCGCACATGTGAGCGCTCACATCACGTAGGCGATCACGTCCAGCCGTCGATGTGCGGCAACAAACCAAGCGGAGGATTCCCCATGCGCAGGAGCTTTGTCCGAGCTGTGGGCGTGCTCGCAGCCGCGGTTGCGATCACCAGCGTCGGCTGCGGCCGGTCGACCACCACCGAAGCCACCGACGCCGGCGGTGAACACACCGGCACCATCGGTATCTCGATGCCCACCAAGTCCTCCGAGCGATGGGTGGCCGACGGTGACAACATGGCCGAGCAGTTCCAGGCCCTCGGCTACCAGACCGATCTGCAGTACGGCGACGACGTGGTGCAGAACCAGGTGTCGCAGATCGAGAACATGATCACCAAGGGCGTGCGGGCCCTCGTCATCGCACCGATCGACGGCTCCTCGCTGACCGACATCCTGCAGCGGGCCGCTGACGCCGACATTCCGGTGGTCAGCTATGACCGCCTGATCCGCGGGTCGGAGAACGTCGACTACTACGCCACCTTCGACAACTTCAAAGTCGGCGTGCTGCAGGCCAATTACATTGTCGACACCCTCGGCGTGGAGCAGAACCCGGGCCCGTTCAACATCGAACTGTTCGCCGGATCGCCGGATGACAACAACGCCACCTTCTTCTTCGACGGCGCCATGAGTGTGCTGACACCCTACATCGACAGCGGCAAGCTGGTGGTGCGCAGCGGCCAGACGTCCTTCGATCAGGTGGCCACCCTGCGCTGGGACGGCGGGCTGGCCCAGTCCCGGATGGACAACCTGCTCAGCCGGGCCTACACCAGCGGCCGGGTAGACGCCGTGCTCTCGCCGTATGACGGGATGTCCCTTGGCATCATCTCCGCGCTGAAGAGCTCGGGTTACGGCACACCGGCCAACCCGCTGCCGGTGGTCACCGGGCAGGACGCCGAGCTGGCCTCCGTCAAGTCCATCATCGCGGGTGAGCAGACACAGACAGTCTTCAAGGACACCCGGGAACTGGCCGAATCCGCAGTACAGATGGCCGATTCCATGCTCACCGACGGCGAACCCGAGGTCAACGACACCACCACCTACGACAACGGGGTGAAGGTGGTGCCGTCCTATCTCCTGGAACCGGTCAGCGTCGACAGGGAGAACTACGAAAAGGTGCTGGTCGAATCGGGTTACTACACCCAGGACCAGCTCGCCTGATGAGCCGGTCCGCTACACCGCTACTCCAGATGCGGGACATCACCAAACGCTTCGGTGCCGTCACCGCGTTGCGCGACGTCAACCTGACGGTGCGCCAGGGCGAGATCCACGCCATCTGCGGGGAGAACGGTGCCGGTAAGTCCACCTTGATGAAAGTGCTCAGCGGTATCTACCCGCACGGCAGCTACACCGGTGAGATCGATTTCGACGGAAAACCCGGTAATTTCAAGGACATCCGCTCCAGCGAGCGCGCCGGCATCGGCATCATCCACCAGGAGCTGGCGCTGGTGCCGGTGCTGACCATCGCCGAGAACATCTTCCTCGGCAACGAACACGCGTCGGCCGGGGTGATCAACTGGAATGAGACCACCACCGGAGCCCAGAAACTATTGCAGCGGGTCGGTTTGCGGGAGAGCCCGGGCACCAGGATCTCCGACATCGGGGTGGGCAAACAGCAACTCGTGGAGATCGCCAAGGCCCTGTCGAAGAAGGTCAAACTGCTGATCCTCGACGAGCCGACTGCCGCGCTCAACGACGAGGACAGCCGGCACCTGCTCGACCTCATGATCGAGCTTCGCGGCCAAGGCCTGACGTGCATCATCATCTCGCACAAGCTCAACGAGGTGATGCAGGTGGCCGACAGCATCACGATCCTGCGCGACGGGCAGACCATCGAAACCCTTGCGGTGGATCACGAGATCACCGAAGAGCACGTGATCCGGGGCATGGTCGGGCGTGACATGACCGACCGCTTTCCCGAGCGCACCCCGCATCCCATCGGCGAGGTGACCTTCGCCATCGAGGACTGGACGGTGTTCCATCCGTTGGACCAGCATCGCAAGGTGGTCGACGGGGTGTCGATCAATGTGCGCCGCGGCGAGGTGGTCGGCCTCGCGGGACTGATGGGTGCCGGCCGGACCGAGCTGGCGATGAGCGTGTTCGGACGCAGCTACGGCAAGAAGGCCGGCGGCGCGGTGTTCAAGGACGGCAAGGAGATTCGGACCAACACCGTGTCCGACGCGATCACCAACCGGATCGCCTACGCCACCGAAGACCGTAAGCACTACGGCCTGAACCTGATGGATGACATCGCCCGCAGTGTCACCCTGGCGTCGCTGCAGAAGGTGAGCAAGATGTCTGTCATCAACGAGCATGAGGAGGCGGTGGTCGCCGACCGGTTCCGCAAGGACATGCACATCAAGGCGCAGTCGGTGAAGACCACCACCGGCAACCTGTCCGGGGGCAATCAGCAGAAGGTGGTGCTGAGCAAGTGGATCTTCGCCGACCCGGATGTGCTGATCCTCGACGAACCCACCCGCGGGATCGACGTCGGCGCCAAGTACGAGATCTACACGATCATCAACGCCCTTGCTGCCGAGGGTAAATCGATCATCGTCATCTCCTCGGAACTGCCCGAGCTGATCGGCTTGTGCGACCGCATCTACACGCTGAACGAAGGTCGCCTCACCGGAGAGGTCAGCCGTGCTGACGCGACCCAGGAGACATTGATGCATCACATGATGAAGGGACGAACCACATGACCACCACCCCCACGGTGGACACCCCACCACCGGCGTCGACAGCGCCGCCACCGGATTCCACGGTGAGTCGCCTCACCGCGGCGATCCGGGGCAACTTCCGCCAGTACGGCATGGTCGTGGCCCTGGTGCTCATCGTCATCCTGTTCCAGTTCACCACCGACGGCATCCTGCTCAAGCCGCTCAACGTCACCAACATCGTTCAACAGAACGGCTACATCCTGATCTTGGCCATCGGGATGGTGATGGTCATCATCTCAGGGCACATCGACCTCTCGGTGGGATCGATCGCCGGGTTCGTCGGTGCCACCTCCGCGGTGCTGATGATCAACCACTCCATGCCCTGGCCGGTGGCTGTCGTAGCCTGCCTGCTTCTCGGGGCGTTGATCGGCGCATGGCAAGGCTTTTGGATCGCCTACGTCGGCATCCCCTCCTTCATCGTCACCTTGGCGGGCATGCTGGTGTTCCGCGGCGCCACCCAGTATCTGTTGGAGGGCCAGTCGATAGCACCGTTCCCCCGCAGTTTCGGGGCGGTCAGCAGCGGGTTCCTGCCCGAGATCGGTGGCAGCAGCCTCTACCACTGGCCCACCATCATCCTCGGCGCTCTGGTCACCGTGGCGGCGGTCTGGCAGCAGGTACGCCAACGTCGAGCTCAGTCCCACTACGGTTTCGACGTCCTGCCCACCGGGTGGTTCATCGCCAAGTGCGCGGCCATCACGGCGGCGCTGGCCGCGTTCACCCTCCTGCTCGCCAGCTACCGCGGCGTCCCGGTGGTGGGCATCGTGCTGGCAGTCGCGTTCGTCATCTACGCCTTTGTGATGCGCTCCACGGTGTTCGGTCGGCAGGTGTACGCCGTCGGTGGCAACGTCGCGGCGGCGCGGCTGTCGGGAGTCAAGACCAAGCGGGTCACCTTCCTGGTTTTCGTGAACATGGGACTGCTCTCGGCGCTGGCGGGTCTGCTGTTCGCCGCCCGGCTCAACTCGGCCACCCCGCAGGCCGGCATCGGCATGGAGCTGGAAGCCATTGCGGCAGCGTTCATCGGCGGTGCGTCGGCCAACGGTGGCGTGGGTACGGTGTTCGGTGCGGTGATCGGCGGCTTCGTCTTGGGCGTGCTGAACAACGGCATGTCGCTGATCGGCATCGGCAGTGACGTCCAACAGCTCATCAAGGGACTGGTGTTGCTGGCTGCGGTGGGCTTCGACGTCTACAACAAGAAGAAGGGCGCATCCTGACCCTCGCGGCCACCCACCGGACCCTGGCAGACGGGCGCGACCTGTGGTTCTACGATCTGCCCGGGCACCGGTGTGCCCCGGTGCCCGATCGTCGCGTCCTGCCCGTCCACGCCGGATCCCCGCCGGAGTTGCGCTTCGACCGGCGCACCGGGGAATGGGTGGTGATCGCGGCACAGCGCCAGGAACGCACCTACAAACCCCCGCCCGATCAGTGCCCCCTGTGCCCAGGGCCCACCGGATTGAGCAGTGAGATACCGGCTCTCGACTACGACGTCGTGGTATTCGAGAACCGCTTCGCCAGTCTGTCTGCCGCCGACAACGGGCGCTGCGAGGTGGTCTGCTTCTCCAGCGACCACAACGGATCCTTCGGCGGGCTGGATCACCGCAAGGCGAGACTGGTTGTCGACGTGTGGCGTGATCGCACCGGTGATCTGATGTCGCGGCCCGGTATCGAGCAGGTGTTCTGTTTCGAGAATCGCGGTGAGCAGATCGGGGTGACCCTGACCCACCCGCACGGCCAGATCTACGGCTATCCGTATCTGCCGCCCACAACGCGGGCTCTGATGGCGGCAGCGGGCACACACCGGCAGACCCATGGCACCAATATGTTCGCCGACATGCTGGCCGAGGAACGCGCCGACGGCGCCCGAATCATCATGAGCAGCAAGAGCTTCACCGCTCTGGCGCCGTTCGCGGCCCGCTGGCCCGTGGAGGTGCACATCTACCCGAACCGGAAGGTCCGAAGCCTGCTCGACTTCGACGATGCCGAACTCGAGGACTTCACCTTCGTGTACCAGCAGATCCTGCAACGGCTCGACCGAATGTATGCCGATCCGATGCCCTACATGTCGGCACTGCATCAGTACACCGACAGCCACGCCCAGCGCGAGGGTTACTTCCACGCCCAGGTGATCTCCATACGGCGCAGCGCCACCAAGCTGAAGTATCTCGCCAGTTCGGAGTCGGTGATGGGGGCATTCATCAACGACGTGAGTCCAGAAGCCCTTGCCGACACACTGCGGGGGCTCTGACCGTGGCGGGCACCGTGCGGTTCTCGGCACCGGGACGGATCAACCTCATCGGCGAGCACACCGACTACAACCTCGGTTTCGCCCTGCCGATCGCCGTGGGCGAACGTACCGCCGTCACCTTCGAGCCAGACAACAGCCGGGAGCTCGCGGTACGCAGCGATCGCTCCCCCAATCCGGTCACGGTGCTGTGCAACACCGTTCCCGGTGCTGTCACCGGCTGGGCGGCGTACGTGGCCGGGGTGGTGTGGGCGCTACAGTGCGCAGGCCACCCTGTCCCCGGCGGAGCCATGTCGATCACCGGAGGTGTCGACATGGGTGCCGGGCTGGCATCCTCGGCGGCACTGGAGTGTGCGGTGCTCGGCGCGTTGCTGAGAGCTTCCGGCCGGTCCATCAACCGACTGGAACAGGCGCTCATCGCAAGCCGGGCCGAAAACGACTACGTCGGCGTCCCCACCGGGCTGTTGGATCAGCTCGCAATCCTCTTCGCGGAACCGAAACGGGCGCAGCTCATCGACTTCCGCGACAACACGACAGAGTCGGTGGCATTTGATCCCGATGCTCACGATCTGGTGTTGCTGCTCATCAACTCTCACACCCGCCATCAACACAGCGGCGGTGAGTACGCAGCCCGCCGCGCGTCGTGCGAGCGGGCCGCGGCGGCTTTGGGCGTAACCTCGTTACGCGACGTTCACGACCGAGGGGAGATTGTGGTCAGCACCCTGGACGACACCGAGGACCGGCGCCGCGCCCGTCACATCGTCACCGAGAACCGGCGGGTCCTGCAGACCGTGCAGGCGCTGCGCGGCAACGATTTCGTCGAAGTGGGCCGCGTGCTCACCGAGTCACACGCGTCGATGCGCGACGACTTCGAGATCACCACCGATCACCTCGATCTGATCGCCGAATCTGCCGTCGCGGCAGGTGCTCTGGGCGCGCGCATGACCGGCGGCGGCTTCGGGGGATGTGTCATCGCATTGGTCGCCACCGCGCGCGCGGACGCTGTGGGAGACGCCGTTCTCGCGGCGGTGCGCCGCGCCGGCCACCGTGAACCCACCATCACACACACCCGGCCCGCCAACGGGGCCGCCTCGTGGTGAGGGCAGTCTCGGGCGCACCTGAGGTCGAGTACACACTGCAGCTCGAGACCCCCGGTCGGTGGGTGCGCGCCGTCATCGTCGACGTGGGCGCCGCCCTGCAGCATCTCAGCGTCGGCGACGTCGCTCTCACCCCGGCGGCCCACCCGGAGGTCCCGGCTCCGTTCTTCTGCGGAAAGATACTGGCGCCCTGGCCCAATCGGATACGCGACGGCCGGTGGACACACGACGGTCGAACATTCGAACTCGCCATCACCGACACCACCTACGGCACCGCACTGCACGGGCTCCTCAGCCACACCACCTACAACGTCGTCATGCGCACCGAGTCCTCGGTGACACTGCAGGCGCCGGTGACAGCCCGGCCCGGCTACCCCTTCGACCTGGACACCAGGGTGCACTACCGACTGACACCCACGGGCCTGGAGGCCAGACAAGAGCTCCGCAACACCGGGTCCAACTGCGCGCCTGTGGGTTTCGGGGCGCACCCGTTCCTGACGATCGGCGACGTGCCGACCGAGACGTGCGCGCTGACCGTCAACGGCAGATACCACGTCGACGTCGACGACCGGCTGCTTCCCGTCGGGCTCACCCCGGTGGAGGGATCCGAGTGGGACCTGCGCGGCGGGCGGGCCGTCGCCGAGATGACGCTCGACGACTGCTGGGCAGTGGCGGCAGAGCCGGACGGCACCAGCACCCACGCATTGCACGCTCCGGACGGCCGATCCGTCTCATTGCACGCCGACGCACAATTCGGCTTCGTGCATGCATTCATCACCCGTGAATTCCCCTCGCCCGACGGCCCGGTCACCGCCGTGGCGGTGGAGCCGGTGACCGCACCGGCCGATGCGTTCAACAACGGTCTCGGCCTGCGGTGGCTGGCCCCGGGTGAGTCGGTGTCGGGCCGGTGGTCGATCGTCTACCGCGACGCGACGGCTTGAGACGGTCCCACCACGGCGCTCAGTTCGACACCCTTGGTCTCGGGCAGACGGAACGTCGCCGCCAGACTGATGCCCACCAGCAGTGCCATCATCACGCCGATGGCAAGCGGACCGAATGCGTCGACCAGAGGTCCAGCCAGGATCGGCGGCACCGCGCCGCCGATGATGCCGCCGAGGTTGAACGTGAGCCCCGCACCGCTGTAGCGGTAGCGAGTTGCGAAGATCTCCGGCAGGAACGACGCCATGGGGCCGCTGGCGATACCCAGGATGGCGTAAGTACCGACGATGGCGACTCCGAAGAGCTGCGTGGAATCGGTGTCCAATAGTGGCATCACCAGGAAGGACCACGGCAGCGCCAGGCAGAAACCGGTCAAGATGACGCGCCGCCGGCCCACACGGTCACACACCGTGGCCGCCAATGCCGTGGTGATCAGCATCGCCACACCACCGAGCACCCCGACCGACAGCACGATTTCACGTGGGTGCTGCAAGATCGTCGTCGCATACCCCATGAGGTACGTGCCGCCCATGAAGCTGAAGGTGAAGACACCGACCATGCATCCCGAACCCAACAGCACCTGCCGCGGTTGCGCCCCGAACAGCTCGGACAGCGGTGCCTGCCCGGGTTCGTGCACCACAGCGGCAAAAACCGGCGTCTCCTCGATACTCACCCGGATGTACAGTGCGATGATCAGTAGCACGGCACTGAACAGGAACGGCACCCGCCAGCCCCAGTCCATGAACGTCGGGCTCTTTTCTCCCACAGTCAGATTCACCACCAGGAACACCGCGTTGCCGAGCACCAGGCCGGCCCCGACACCGAGTTGGGTGAACATGCCGTAGCGTCCGCGTCGGTCCCGCGGGGCGTACTCGGCGCTCAGCAGTGCCGAGCCGGCCCATTCGCCACCGACCGCGAAACCCTGCAGCAGTCGCAGCGCCAACAGCAGCAGTGGTGCCGCCATACCGATGGTCTCGGCTGACGGCACCAGACCCACCCCCACGGTGGACAACCCCATGATCACCAACGTGGCCACCAGGGTCTTCTTGCGGCCCAGACGATCTCCGAAGTGGCCGAACACGGCCGCGCCGACCGGTCGCGACAGGAACGCCACCGCAAACGTCGACAACGAGGCGACCGTGGCCACGGTGGGACTCAGGTTCGGGAAGAACACCTCGGGAAACACCAGCGCGGCGGCGGTGCCGTAGATGAAGAAGTCGTAGTACTCGATAGCCGTTCCGACAAAGCTGGCCGTGGCCACCCGACGCATTCCCACGGCGGACATTGTGCACGCAATACTTGAGGTATGTCTGAGCTCAACGTTCTCGGGGGTCCGCTCGAACCGTGCGGTACCGATCCCATGACAGGGTTCTACCGCGACGGCTGCTGCTCCACCGGAGCCGAAGACGTGGGGCGGCACATCATTTGCGGCGTGGTCACCACAGAGTTCCTCGAACACCAGCGCTCCATCGGCAACGACCTGTCGACACCGATGCCGCAGTACCGCTTTCCCGGCCTGGTGCCCGGCGACCGGTGGTGCATCACCGCAGCCAATTGGTTACGCGCCCACCAGGACGGTCGTGCCTGCCCGGTGGTGCTGGCCGCCACCCACGAGCGCGCCCTGGATCTGGTGACGCTGGAAGAGCTACAGCGCTACGCCGTGGACGTCCCCGACGACCTGGCCGGGCTGTAGCTCCTGCGGCCGGCCGTCGTCAAGCCGGACCGCTGATATTGCCCAGTCGTACATCGTCTCGGCATTCGATTCGGCTCTTGCCGGTCTGCTGCACACAGAGCTGAACCTGCTGTTCGATTCCCGGCGGATAGACCTCGTCGGTGGGCCCGGGCGCGACGGTGGGACTCGGCAGCGTGCCCTTGTACAGCGACCACACCGCCTGGTTGGCCGCAGGCAGCTGCGCGCAGTACGCCTCCGCGCCGTCAGTACTCTCCCCGGCGCCACCGAGCGGTTCACAGTCGGCCCCGATCCTGACCACCGGAAGCTGAGGCACCGCTGTCGAGGCGACGGTGGAACCCCGCTCATCCGATGACCGCATCTCCAACACCACCACGGTGGCCGTCAGCCCCGCGATCAGCAGGGCCACGGCAGTGCCGGCCGCCCAGAACACTTTCCGACGTGACGACGCCGGCCGCCGTGTCTTGACCGCGCCGGATGGGAAGGCCAGCTGGGTGGCATCCGAATCGTCGTCCTTGACTCCCAGCTGCTGTTCCAGTGCGCGCGCGAACTGTCTGCAGGTGGCGAACCGCTCGCGTGGCAGCTTGGCGAGCGCCCGCGCGAACACCGGACTCAGCGCCGCCAGCTCGGGTCGGCGTTCTGCGATGTCGGGCGGCTCGGCGCTGATGTGCTGGCTGATCACCACGGCCTGATTGCTGTGCTGGAACAGCGGCTTGCCGGTCAGCAGCTGGAAAGCGGTGGCGGCCAACGCATATTGATCAGCCCGGCCGTCGACATCGCCGCCCATGAGCTGCTCAGGTGCGGCATAGGCCACCGTACCGACGGCTACGTCGGTCGCCGTCAGCTTGGCTGAATCGTCGGCCCAGCGCGCGATCCCGAAATCACCCAGATACACCCGGGGGTCGTCGGAATCCGGATCGGCGAGCAGGATGTTGGCCGGCTTGATGTCGCGGTGAAGCAGCTGACGCTGGTGGGCGTAGTCCAGCGCGTCGGCGATGGCCCGCACGATGTGGATCACCAGACCCACCGGCATGCCCTTCTGATATTGGCCGGTCAGTAGCTTGCCTGCGTCGGTGCCGTCGATGTAGTCCATCGCGATCCACAGCTTGCCGTCGGCCTCGCCGCGGTCATGCACGCTGACGATGTTGGGGTGCGAGAGCCCGGCGACGATATCGGCCTCGCGGACGAAGCGCTGGCGGTACTCCTGGTCTTCGGTGTGGTTGGCACGCAGCACCTTGAGCGCGTCCCGACGGGGCAGCCTCGGGTGCTGGGCCAGGTACACCTCACCCATGCCGCCGACACCCAGGATCGCCACGACCTGGTATCCGGCGAATTCCTGGCCGGTCTCTAGGGGCATGAGCGACCGTCACTCTCCTGCATTGGCTGACTGTTGACCCGGGCGCAGTCGAGTAAACCCCAGTCAGCGGCGGCGTGCGGCGGCAAGCCCGGCGTCAAGTCGGGCGAGCAGGCGTTTTGCGGCCTCCACATCACTGTCGTCGTCGCCGAGGCCGAGGGCCAACGTCCGCGCCCATTCCTGCTGGAGCAGCTTCAGGTTCTCCACCGACAGCGCGGTGGGAAACAGATTGACCCCCCTGCGGTCGTGGGGATCCACTCGGCGCTCCACGAAGCCACGTTCCTCCAGAACGCGCAGCGCGGTGCTGAGATTGCTGCGCTGCAGGCCGGTGTACTCGGCTACCGCGCTGGGGGTGACGCCGGGCTGTGCGTCGATGCACGTCATCACCTTGGCCTCGGAGAGGTTCAGCATGACGGCCTGCGGGTTGAGCTGGCTGTGAAACCGGATCTCCCGTGCGGCGTCGAGGATGAGCTGGGCCAGTTCGGCTAGGTCGTCGACGTCCATGGCGCGATAGTAGAGCAGCATCGTTATACAGTTATAGTTATGTCCAAATAACTATAGTGAGGAACGACATGCCCATCACCCGACCGGCCCCGGCACCGGCGGCAACCATCACCACGTCGCTGCTGCTGTCCTTGGCCCTGCTGTCTGCGGTCGCTCCGGTGGCCACCGACCTCTACTTGCCGGCATTCCCCGAGATGGCCAGTGAACTGGGTGCGAGCGCCTCCGCCGTGCAGTTGACGCTCATGGCGTTCCTGCTCGGCATCACAGCAGGTCAACTCGTATTCGGTCCGCTGTCTGACCGGGTGGGCCGGTTCTGGCCGCTACTTGTCGGCACGGTGCTGTGCGTCGTTGCCAGCGTTGTGGCGGCCACCGCGCCCGACATCGCCGTCCTGATCGCCGCGCGCTTCGCGCAGGGTTTCACCGGGGCAGCGGGCATGGTGATCGGCCGGGCGATCGTGTCCGACCTCGCCAGCGGGAAGGCTGCCGCCCGGGCGTTCAGCCTGATGATGATCGTCGGCGGCGTCGCACCGGTGATCGCACCGTTCGCAGGGAGCTTGCTCGTGGGGCCGGTCGGCTGGCGCGGAATTCTCTGGGTGGTGTGCGCGGTCGTCGTTCTGATGTTCATCGTGACCGTCGCGGTGATCCGCGAATCTCACCCACAAGAACGTCGCCACCAGCTGCGCACCGGAAATCGGGCCAAGCGGTCCCTGCTGTCTCGGACCTTCACCGGCAACACCCTGGCCTTCGCCTTCGGGTTCTCGGTGATGATGGCCTACATCTCCGCGTCGCCGTTCGTCTACCAGTCCATGATCGGGATGACGCCGGTGCAGTACGGCGCGACGTTCGGGGTGAACGCGCTGGGCATCAGCGTGATGAGCGCGATCTCGGCTCGGCTGGCCCACCGCGTACCGGTACGTACGCTGCTCGGCACCGGCCTGGGGGTCACCTTGGCCGCTGCCGTCACGGTGCTGGTTCTGGTGCTCACCGGC
Organism: Mycobacterium sp. MS1601; assembly: GCF_001984215.1. NCBI lineage: Bacteria > Bacillati > Actinomycetota > Actinomycetes > Mycobacteriales > Mycobacteriaceae > Mycobacterium > Mycobacterium sp. MS1601. The sequence continues at coordinate 2,842,721 of NZ_CP019420.1, read as the reverse complement.
GCTCCCGCCTGGACGCTCACCGCCCCCATATTTGTGGCCGTCGCCAGCCAGGGCCTGATCCTCGGCAACGCCACCGCACTGGCCCTGGCATCCGTCCCCCATCAGGCCGGCACCGGGTCTGCCGTGCTGGGTGCCCTGCAGTTCGGCATCGGCGCGCTGGTATCGCCGCTGGTGGGCCTGGGTGGCGAGCACACCGCGCTGCCCTTGGCACTGGTGATGTGCGCCTGCTCCGTCGTGGCCGTGGCGGGTTTTGCACTGGCTCGCCCGCGCTCCGATTCCGCTCAGGTGTCCGTATAGCCGGCAGACGAGCCGTTGCCGGGATTGGTCCGTAGGGTGGGTTCTCAGGTCTGGACGACGAGCCGCTGTTTCAATTGCACGCCGCGTTGGAATACGTAGGGGAATCACAGCACGTCTGGAAACGAGCTCGCGAAGGGGATTCATGTCTGCAGCGGCTGAGCCGGAACGCGTTGATCACGACCGCGACGATCAACCGAACGAGCCGACAGAGATCACCTTCGACGAGCACCTGCACCCCGCGCGACCACGTGCGCTGCGGTACCGACCGAAGGTCAAGACACCGTTCACCCGCCGGTCGTTGAGCCAGGACGGCCCGGCCTCCGGCGACAACCCGGCCTACGTGTCCTGGCTGCTGTCGCAGTCCATGCTGGCCGATGCCAACGAGATCAGCCAGCAGTTCTCCGGTCAGGGGTCCATGTGGCAGAACCCCTACGCCACCCCCAGTCCCCGGGGCGCGGTGGACACCGCCTCGGTCTGGTTCACCGCTTACCCGCTGTCACTGATCACCCGTCCCAACGAGTCCTTCCTCAAGGCCATGGCGGACGAGAAGATGTGGCAGGCGTTCTCCGAGATCGGCGTGGAAGCGGTGCACACCGGCCCGGTGAAGCGCGCCGGCGGCATCTGGGGCTGGGAACTGACTCCCAGCGTCGACGGTCACTTCGACCGGATCAGCACCCAGATCGACCCGGCATTCGGTACCGAGGACGAGTTCCGTCAGATGTGCGGCACCGCCGGCTGGTACGGCGGCACCATCATCGACGACATCGTGCCCGGCCATACCGGCAAGGGCGCCGACTTCCGGCTGGCAGAGATGAAGTACGCCGACTACCCCGGCATCTACCACATGGTCGAGATCGACCCCCGCGACTGGGAGCAGCTGCCCGAGGTGCCCGCCGGTGCCGACTCGGTCAACATCGACACCGCCACCGAGGAGTGGCTCGACAAGGCGGGCTACATCATCGGCCGGCTGCAACGGGTCATCTTCTACGCCGAGGGCGTCAAGGAAACCAACTGGAGCGTTACCCGCCCGGTGGTCGGCATCGACGGCGTTGAACGCCGCTGGGTGTATCTGCACTACTTCAAAGACGGCCAACCGTCCATCAACTGGCTGGACCCGTCGTTCGCCGGTATGCGCCTGGTCATCGGCGATGCCTTGCACTCGCTGGCGGACCTGGGCACCGGCGGACTTCGCTTGGACGCCAACGGTTTCCTGGGTGCGGAAAAGACCGCCGCGGAGGACAGCACCGCCTGGTCGGAAGGTCACCCGCTGTCGGAGGCCGCCAACCACCTGATCGCCAGCATGGTGCGCAAGGTCGGCGGGTTCACCTTCCAGGAACTCAACCTCACCATCGACGACATCCGCGAGATCGGCGAAGCCGGCGCGGACCTGTCCTACGACTTCGTGAACCGACCGGGCTACCAGCACGCACTGGCCACTGCCGACACCGAGTTCCTGCGTCTGTGTCTACGCACCACCCTCGAGTTGGGGGTGGACCCCGCTTCGTTGGTACACGCCCTGCAGAACCACGACGAGTTGACCTACGAGTTGTTGCACTGGTCGAATGGGCACCGCGATGACATGTTCACCTACAAGGGTTCCGAGATCACCGGAGAAGAGTTGGGCGCCACCGTCCGGGCAGACCTCACCGAGAAGCTCACAGGTGAAAACGCTCCGTACAACCTGGTTTTCACCACCAACGGCATCGCCTGTACCACCGCCACCGTGATCGCCGGGGCACTCGGCATCACCAACCTCGACGATATCGAGGACATCGATCGAATCCGCCGGGCCCATCTGTTGTTGGCGATGTTCAACGCGCTGCAACCCGGTGTGTTCGCACTGTCCGGTTGGGACATGTGCGGCATGCTGACCCTGCCCACGTCGCAGGTCTCGCACCTGCTGCAGGGCGGCGACACCCGCTGGATCAACCGGGCCGCCCACGATCTGATGGGGGTCAATCCCGAGGCCACCCATTCGTCCGCCGGAATGCCGCGCGGCAGAAGCCTTTACGGTTCAATCCCCGAACAACTGGCTGACGAGACCAGCTTCCTGCGACAGCTTCAGGCGATCCTGAAGGTACGGTCGCACTACGGCATCGCCACCAGCACCCAGATCGATATTCCCGAGGTGTCGCACCGCGGCATGCTGGTGCTGGTGCACCAACTGGCCGAGGAAGGCCACTACCAGTTGACCGTGCTGAATTTCGCCAACGAGGAAGTGGCGGGCACCGTGCGCTCGGACAAGTTGCCGCCCGGGTCCACGGTGTCGGACATGTTCACCGGCAGCCCCATCGCGTCGGTGGACGATCTGCACAGCTTCGCCGTGGAGATGCCTGCCCACCATGGAATGTCACTGTTGGTGGAGGCACCGGCCCAGGGGCCCGAACTCGTATGACGACGCACCTGCCGTCGATACTGCTGGCCGACCGCTTCGCACGCGAGTTGCCCGAGATGGCGGTGGCCTGGAACGCCGAGCCCGCGCCCGATCCGCGCCTGCTGATCCTCAACGACGCACTGGCTGCTGACCTGGGCCTGGATCCCGGCTGGCTACGCACACCCGACGGCATCGGATTGCTCACCGGCACAACGCTTCCCCCAAAGACCAACCCGGTGGCCCAGGCTTACTCCGGTCACCAATTCGGCAATCTCACACCCCGACTCGGCGACGGGCGCGCACTGCTGCTCGGTGAGATCGGCGACCGTGATCTGCATCTGAAGGGCTCGGGGCGCACCCCGTTCGCCCGCGGCGGTGACGGTCTGGCCGTCGTGGGGCCGATGCTACGCGAGTACGTCATCAGCGAGGCCATGCACACCCTGGGGATTCCCACCACCCGCTCACTGGCGGTGGTGGCCACCGGGCGTACGGTACAACGCGAGACTCCGCAGCCCGGAGCGGTTCTGGCTCGAGTGGCGGCCAGTCACCTACGGGTGGGCAGTTTCCAGTACGCGGCACTGACCGGCGACCTCGCCCTGGTGCGCAAGCTGGCCGACTACGCCATTGCCCGCCACCATCCTGGCGCGGCAGCGGCACCCGATCCCTATCTGGCACTGTTCGAATCGGTGATGGCGGCCCAGGCTCAGCTGGTGTCGCGGTGGATGCTGGTCGGATTCGTCCACGGGGTGATGAACACCGACAACACGACCATCTCAGGTGAGACCATCGACTACGGCCCCTGCGCGTTCATGGAGTCCTACTCCCCGGAGACGGTGTTCAGCTCCATCGACCAGTGGGGCCGCTACGCCTACGGCAACCAGCCGGCGATCATCGGCTGGAATCTGGCCCGCTTCGCCGAGACCCTGCTGCCTCTGCTGCACGACGACACCGACCGGGCTATCGAGATCGCCCAGGATTCCCTAGCCACTTTCCGGGAGCGGTACGAAACAGCTTTTGCCACCGGACTGCAGGCCAAACTCGGTGTCTCAGAGGCGCTTCCGGATGAGATGGCGTCCGAGCTCTTGGAGCAGCTCACGCAGAGCCGCGTCGACTTCACCTCGTTCTTCCGGCACCTGTCCTCCGCCGCCCGAGGCGACTCCGAGCCGGTGCGGGGATTGTTCGTCGACCTCGCGGCATTCGACGGCTGGCTGGCTCGCTGGCTCCTGCTGGACCCGGACGCCGACCTCATGGACCGGACGAATCCGATCTACATTCCGCGAAATCATCTGGTGGAAGAAGCGCTGGCGGCGGCCACCACCGGCGACATGGGCCCAACGCAGCAGTTGATGGTGGCCCTCGGCGCGCCGTACACCGAACGTCCCGGGTTGCAGCGTTACGCCGAGCCCGCCCCTGATGATTTTGTGAACTACCGAACCTTCTGCGGCACCTGAGCTCTCAGTCCGGGCGAACCGTGCTCAGGCAGAACGGGTGCCCGACTGGATCGAGCAACACCCGCCATTGCTCGGGCGCAGCCTGCACCTCGGCTTCGACGGCACCGATGGCCACCGCCGCTGCCACCGCCGTGTCGAGCTCGTCGACAGCGAGGTCCAGATGCATCTGCTTGTGCTGCGGACCATCGGGCCACGACGGTGGCTCGTAGGAGTCGACGCGCATCAACGTCACCATGGGCCCGGCGCCTGACAACGAGACCACCCCGCGGTCGGGAGTGGCGAAGAACTCTTCGAGCCCCAGCAGCTCGCAGTAGAAACTCACCAGGGCATCCGGATCGGGGCAGTCGATGGAGATGGATGCGAGGTATCCGACAGGCACCCCACCACCCTAGTGGCCGAATTTGCCGAAGCCGAACCCATGATTTCCGATGTATCGGCAGCGGATTGCGGTGCGGCCCCGCGGGTCTGGATTTGCAGCAACGGCAACCGTTTAGCGGTGCCCACACCGGCGACCGAGCGCAGGCCCTGCCGCAGTGCCGCCAGCGGATTCACTGAAACTCCACGCCGGCGCTAGATCAGCAACAGGACAAGATCTCCGGATGCACGCACCTGCCACGCCCGAGAAGTTAGCCGAACATTGCTGTTATCTATGTCACAGTACGTTCGGGGCGCCCAGCAGATCACGACTACCTCTGCAGAACGTCCGCAGTTCCATCGACCATCGGGCCGGTGGTGATCTGCGAGTGATAGCTATGGGGGTGGGTCATGGGTCGACACATACGCAAACAGTTGGGAACAGATAACTCTCTGGCCGCCGAACGTCAATCGATGTGGGTTCGCTGGCCAGGACAACTGCTGGCCATCATCGCCACGGTGGCATTGATGGTCACCGGGGTGCAGTACGCCGAACGCTGGGCCTCCGCACGCCCCGACAGCTGCCAAGACACGGTGCTGGCGCCGGCTCTGGAGTTGACCGGCGCTGATGTAGTGGACCGCCCTGGCGTGGCCGCGTTCGGTGACTCCGCAGTCGGCACAAACACAACCATGACTCCCGTTCGACGGGCCGCGGACATGCCCACCGATCCGAGCGAACAGCGCCGCAAGCCACTGCAGCTTCGTACGGGCTCATGATCAACCCACACCCGCCTGAGCACCACAACTGCGTGCATCCCCCACCAACAAGGAGGGCTGGAACCTCGGCTCTGTCCTACAGATGATCCGAAAGCATCCGACGAATTCAATGCGATCGGCCAAGAGATCCCGGGCTCGAGTGGCATCATGCTGACGATTTCATTGGTCACGCGGATCCGGTCGGGGAGACACAGAAGCAATGGCAACATTCCATGCGCACGGCATTCTCACTGCAGCAATCACGGCCGGTGTCCTTGCCGGCACCGGGGCCCTGACCGCCGCGCAGCCGCAACGGACACCAACTGCCGACACGCCGGCACGCCAGCTCGCGCCGCCGTCACTGGTTGCCGCCACCGAGACCACACCATCGCAGGCGCCGATCATCGCCGCCCCTACACCGCCCAGCCCGACCGCTCTTTTGGCGGCCGGGGCCGACACACCGACGCTGCCGTCCGTGGCAATCCGACCGGACTGGACTGCCCATGACGCCGAGGGCACCGCGGATGTCATCCCCGCATCGGCCGGGACCGGACAGCCTGCCTACCTCGAGGATCATGGAAACCGCACCAGCACAAGTGGATTCGGACTTCCCGCAGGTGCGGTGTGGAATCCCGCATCGGCGGCGGTGTTCAACGTCGTCGGCACCGGCGGCTGGTTGATCGGCAACGGCGTCGACGGTGCCCTGCCCGGTCAGGCCGGCGGCAACGGCGGCCTGCTGCGGGGCAACGGCGGTGCGGGCGGGCCCGGCGGCAACGGCGGGAACGCCGGGCTGTTCGGCAACGGAGGCGCAGGAGGATCGGGCACCAACACGATCATCAATGGTGGCGCGGGGGCCGCGGCGGCATGTTCGCGGGCAACGGCGGCAACGGCGGCGACGGCTTGATCGGCAACGGCGGCGCAGGCGGCGCAGCCGGGCTGTTCGGCAACGGAGGACTGGGTGGCACCTCGGTCTCCGGCGGCGACGGGGGCCGCGGTGGCAACGGCGGTGCGCTCGCAGGCAACGGCGGAAACGGTGGCAACGCGGGAATCGGTAACGCCGGTTCCGGCGGCAACGCCGGCTTCGGCATCGGAAACGGCGGCAACGGCGGGCACGGCGGAATTCCTGACGGCCTGTCCGGTAACGGTGGCAACGGCGGGCACGGCGCCGCTGCGATCGGCAACGGTGGCCGGGGCGGCAATGGCGGGCCCGGTGGCGGCATCAACGTCGGCGGCAACGGCGGCAACGGTGGCACGGGCGGATTCTTCGGCGACGGCGGCGACGGTGGCAGCGGAGGGAACCATTACACCGACGACGAACAGAGTGCCTACGGCGGTGAAGGCGGCCTCGGTGGCAGCACCCGCGGTGTGGGGAACGGCGGCAACGGAGGCGTGGGCGGCAGCGCCGGTTCGGAGGGCACAGCCGTCGGAGGCGCCGGCGGACACGGCGGAAGCAGCGCACTGGCCGGCAACGGCGGCAGCGGAGGTGACGGCGGCGACGGCGAATCCGTCAGCGGAGACGCCCACAGCGGTGATGCCGGTGAGGGCGGCACCGGTGGGATCTTCGGTGGCAACGGCGGAGCCGGTGGCAACGCCGGAGACGCCACCTCGGGTGGCAACGCGACCGGAGGGGCCGGCGGCCGGGGCGGGGACGCCGGGCCCTACTCGTCGGCCGGGCACGGCGGCTTTGGCGGCAACGGCTTCGGCGGCGCAGGCAAAAGTGGAGTCGGCGGCACGGGTGGTGACGGCGGCAACGGGCACGGAGCAGGCAGCCACCCGGGCCGGGGCGGTTCCGGCGGACACGGAAGCACCCAGAGCGGCCAGGACGGCGCCAACGGGCAGCGGGAATGACTGCCCGCCGCTGCGGCGCTTGCTCTCAGTGCGCTTCGCCGTACTCGCCGAACCAGTAGGCCAGCTTGCCGCGGCGACTGACCGCCCTCAGCCGACGCTCGGCCGCTGCCCTGGTCTTGGACGTGGTGACGATCAGCAGTTCGTCACCGCTTTCGATCCGGGTGTCCGGCAGCGGGACGAAGGTGTGACCGTCCCGGATGATCAGGGTGATGACGCTGGGGTCTGGCAGCCGTAACTCCAACACCGTCACGTTGTGCAGCCGGGAATGCGGCGCCACCGTCATGGTCAGCAACTCGGCGTCGAGCACGTCCAGCGGGGCGGCCTCCACCTGGATCTCGCGGGTGGACTCGCGGGAGATCAGGCCGAGGCCCTGGGCCACCGGACGCAGGCTCGGACCCTGGATCAGGGTGAACACGACCACGAGCACGAAGACGATGTTCAGCAGCCGGTAGCTGTCAGGGACACCGGCCACGATGGGAAACGTCGTCAACACGATGGGCACCGCGCCACGCAGCCCCGCACACGATAGGAAGAACTGCTCGCGCCACGGAATCTTGAACCACAACAGCGACAGCACCACCGAGATCGGTCGCGCCAGGAACAGCAGCACCAGGCCGATGACGATGGCCGGGACCACGTCGGGCAGCAGTTCGCTCGGGTTGATCAGCAGCCCCAGGATGACGAACAGCCCGATCTGTGCCAACCAGCCCAGGCCCTCGGCGAACGACCGGGTCGCCGACCGGTGCGGCAGTCCGGTGTTCGCCAGCACCACCGCGGCCAGATAGGCGGCCAGGAACCCGCTGGCGTGCGCGGTGCCCGCCGCGGCGAACGCCACCATGCCCAGACCGAAGATCAGGATGGGGTACAGCCCCGACGCCGGGAGCGCGACCCGCCGGATCAGCAGCGCGCCGATGAATCCGCAGACCAGACCGATCACCGCGCCTGCGATCAACTCGTAGGCGATCACCGCCACCGCGGACTCCGGCTCGAAGACGAACGGCACCACGGAGAAGGTCAACACCAGGATCACCGCGGGCGCGTCGTTGAAGCCGGATTCGGCTTCCAGTAGGCCGGCGATGCGATGTGGCAACGGGATGAGTCGCAGCACCGAGAACACCGCCGCCGCGTCCGTCGACGACACGATGGCACCCAGCAGGAACGCCAGCTGCCAGTCCATGCGCAGCAGTACGTGCGCGCCGACCGCGGTGACCACGGTGCTGACCACGACGCCGACGGTGGCCAGGGCACCTGCCGGGGCCAGCACCTTGCGGATGTCACTGAACTTGGTGGTCAGGCCACCCTCGACCAGGATCACCGCCAGCGCGGCGGTGCCGACGTTGCGCGCCAATTCGGCATTGTCGAAGTCCAGGCCCAGCACGTCCTCGCCCAGCAGCACGCCGACCAACAGGAAGAACAGCAGCGCCGGGAAACCCACCCGGGTGGCGACACGCGTACCGACGATGCTGAACACCAACACCAGACCGCCGATCAGCAACGCCGCGTACAGCTGCTGCAAGGTCATCTGGTTCCGTCCGCCGGGAAGTGTGCACAGTAAAGCAGGACCGGCGGGCTGCCGATACGCGAAGATGAGCAGGTGGGACAGCGGAAACTGCGTATCGCGATCGCCGGCGCGGGCAACGTCGGCCGCTCGGTGGCGCGGGAACTGCTGCATCACGGCCACCAGGTGTTACTGATCGAAAAGGAACGCCGCCGGTTCGATCCCCATTCCGTGCCCGCCGCGGACTGGTTGATGGGTGACGCTTGCGAACTGTCCACGCTGGAAGAAGCCGGCGCCCAGACGTGCGACGTACTGATCGCGGCGACCGGCGATGACAAGTCCAACCTGGTGGTGGGGCTGCTGGCGAAAACCGAGTTCGGGGTGGCTCGCGTGGTGGCCAGGATCAACGAGGTGGCCAACGAGTGGCTGTTCAGCTCGTCCTGGGGCATCGATGTCGCGGTGTCGGCGCCCGGCGCCCTGGTCGCGGGAGTGGAGGGCGCGATCGACGTCGGGCACCTGGTGCGGCTGATGGGCTTCCGCGAGGGTCAGGCGGAACTCACCAAACTGACGCTGCCTGACGACAACCCTCTGGTCGGCGCACGGGTGGGCATGCTGAGGCTGCCGGAGAACACCGCGCTGGTGACGCTGCTACGGGGTTCCGAGGTGATCCTGCCCGCCCCTGACCACGTCCTCGAAGCGGGCGACGAGATGGTGTTCGTGGCCGACAGCACTGTCGAACAGTCCGTGCGAGACGCCATCGGGGGCGCCCAACTGTTGCGCGCCCCGTCCACCGGAGTTTCCGAGCTCGAGTGAATGTCTCGCTCCGCACCGGCTTCGTCCGCCCCCTCGCTTCGCTGGAGGGAACCCCACACCCGGAGCGGTCGAGTCGACAGAACCGGTAGCATCGTCGTCGTAATGAGCGAGAACGTCCTTGGTGTCCGGACGGCCGCCGTCGGGGCCACTTCTGGTCGTATCTCCGAGGAAGCGCGCCGCCGCCGGACCTTCGCAGTCATCAGTCACCCCGACGCAGGCAAGTCCACCTTGACCGAAGCGTTGGTGCTGCACGCCCGCATCATCACCGAGGCGGGCGCCATCCACGGCAAGGCCGGCCGCCGCTCCACGGTGTCGGACTGGATGGAGATGGAGAAGGCCCGCGGTATCTCCATCACCTCCACCGCTTTGCAGTTCCCCTATTCGACGGGTGGGCAGGACTGTGTGATCAACCTGCTCGACACCCCGGGCCACGCGGACTTCTCCGAAGACACCTACCGCGTGCTGACGGCGGTGGACTGCGCGGTGATGCTGATCGATGCGGCCAAGGGGCTGGAGCCGCAGACGCTGAAACTGTTCCAGGTGTGCAAGCACCGCGGCATTCCGATCATCACCGTCATCAACAAATGGGACCGCCCCGGCCGGCATGCGCTGGAACTGATGGACGAGATCAACGAGCGCATCGGCCTCAAGACCACCCCCCTGACCTGGCCGGTGGGCATCGCCGGTGATTTCAAGGGTGTGCTTGATCGTCGCACCGGCAACTTCATCCGCTTCACCCGCACCGCGGGTGGCGCCACTGCCGCCCCGGAAGAGCACATCAGCCCCGACCGGGCTCACGACGCCGCGGGCGTCGACTGGGACACCGCCGTCGAGGAGTCCGAGCTGCTGGAGGCCGACGACGCCAACTACGACGAGGAGACGTTCCTCGGCGGTGTCTCGACGCCGGTGCTGTTCACCTCCGCCGCGCTGAACTTCGGCGTGAACCAGCTGTTGGACGTGCTGGTGGCACTTGCCCCCTCCCCCAGCGGCCAGCTGGACGTCGACGGCAACCGCCGCTCACCCGAATCCCCTTTCAGCGCCTTCGTTTTCAAGGTGCAGGCTGGTATGGACTCCGCACACCGCGACCGGATCGCCTACGCCAGGGTGTGCTCCGGGACCTTCGAACGCGGTGACGTACTGACCCACGCGGCCACGGGCAAGCCGTTCGTCACCAAGTACGCGCAGTCCGTGTTCGGCCAGAACCGCACCACCTTGGACAACGCCTGGCCCGGCGACGTCATCGGCCTTGCCAACGCCGCCGCCCTGCGCCCCGGTGACACGCTGTTCCGCGATGTGCCGGTGCGCTACCCACCGATCCCCAGCTTCTCCCCCGAGCATTTCGCCGTGGCCCGCGGTAAAGATCCCAGCAAGCACAAGCAGTTCCGCAAGGGTATCGAGCAGTTGGAGCAGGAGGGCGTGGTTCAAGTCCTGCGCTCGGACCGCCGCGGTGACCAGTCCCCCGTGCTCGCGGCCGTCGGCCCGATGCAGTTCGAGGTGGCCAGCCACCGGATGGCCGCCGAGCTGTCGGCGCCCATCTCGTTGGAATCCTTGCCCTATCAGGTGGCCCGGGCGGTGGACCCCGAGGACGCCGACTTCGTCAACCGCCAGCCGTCAGCCGAGGTGCTCACCCGCTCCGACGGGGTGATGCTCGCACTGTTTTCCACCCGGTGGCGCCTGGAGGGTTTCCAGCGTGACCACCCGGAGGTCCGGCTGAGTTCGCTGGTGGCCGCCGGCGACGACTGACTACCCGCTAGCCGGTAGTCACCTTTGGTGGCCAGCGTTGACGACTCCGCGCCGCGGCCAGAGCAAGGTTGTCCGCATGCCAACCATCACCACCGCCGACGGTATCGACATCTTCTACAAGGACTGGGGATCCGGTCAGCCGATCGTGTTCAGCCACGGCTGGCCACTGTCGTCCGACGACTGGGACACCCAGATGCTGTTCTTCCTGGCGCAGGGCTACCGGGTGATCGCCCATGACCGGCGCGGGCACGGCCGCTCCACGCAGGGCTCCGATGGCCACGACCTGGACCACTACGCCGACGATCTCGCCGCACTGACCGCGCATCTGGACCTGCACGACGCCATCCACATCGGGCACTCCACCGGCGGCGGCGAGGTGGTGCGCTACCTGGCCCGCCACGGTGAGGACCGGGTGTCGAAGGCGGTACTCATCAGCGCGGTCCCGCCGCTGATGGTGCAAACCGACGCCAACCCCGAAGGCCTGCCGAAATCCGTATTCGACGACCTGCAGGCACAATTGGCCGCCAATCGGTCGGTGTTCTACCGCGCCCTGCCCGCCGGGCCGTTCTACAACTTCGACCAACCCGGGGTCGAACCCCAAGAGGCCGTGATCCAGAACTGGTGGCGCCAGGGCATGATGGGCGGCGCCTTGGCTCACTACGATGGCATCGTGGCCTTCTCACAGACCGACTTCACCGAGGACCTGTTGAAGATCACTGTGCCGACGCTGGTCATGCACAGTACAGAGGATCAGATCGTGCCGTACGTGGCTTCCGGCCCGAAGTCCGCAGAGCTGCTGAAGAACGGGATCCTCAAGACCTACCACGGTTTTCCGCACGGGATGCCCACGACGCACGCCGACGTCATCAATGCTGACGTACTGGCGTTCTTGAAGAGCTGAACAGTGCAGGTCGGCAAACCGGTCGACCGTGTGGAGGGCCGCGACAAGGTCAGCGGCCGCGCCCGATACACCGCCGACACCGCCCTTGACGGCCTGACCTACGCGGTGCTGGTGCAGTCCCGGGTGCACCGGGGGAGTGTGTCCGCGGAATCCCTTCACAGCAGCGCCTCCCGGGCCGCTGCCGCCCCGGGGGTGCTGTATGTCCTGACGCCCCTGAACTGCCCTGCACTGCAGCCGCCGCCGGTGGACATGACCTGGGATCTGCCGATCGAGCGGAGGCCGCCGCTGTCGGATCTGACGGTGCAGTACGCCGGTCAGCACATGGCACTGGTGGTGGCCGATTCCTGGGAGAACGCCACCGACGCCGCGTCGCTGTTCGATCTGCGCTATACCGACGACGACGGGGACGGCCAGGGTGTGCACCACGGCAGCTACCGCCCCGATCACTTCGTGAAACTCGACGACGAGAGACTGCAGGACAGTCGAGGCCACCGACCGGCGGACATGGCGCACCGGGTGGAGGCGTCCTTCGCGACACCGGTGAATGCGCACTACCCGATCGAACTGTCCGCCGTGATCGCCCACTGGCACGCCGACAGCTTGACCGTGCACGACACCACCCGCTGGATAACCGGCGAAAGGCGGGTGCTGGCGGCGTATCTCGCCATCCCGGAAGACCGGATTCGCATCATCTCACCGCTGGTGGGCGGAGCGTTCGGGTCGAAGAGCTTCCTGTGGATGCACGTCGCACTGGCAGCCGTCGCCGCCCGCGACATCGGTAGGCCGGTGAAGCTGGTCCTGACCCGCAACCAGATGTTCACCTCCACCGGGCACCGGCCGCGCACCCGACAGGAGCTGGTGTTGGGCGCCGACACCGACGGTCGGCTGCTGAGCACCGAACACCACACCGAGACCGAGACGTCCACCGTCGCCCACTTCTGCGAACCCGCAGGGCTGTCCAGCCGGATCCTTTATCACTCACCACATCTGGAGGTGTCCCACCGCACCACCCGGACCAACGCGCCCACACCGTGTTTCATGCGCGGCCCCGGTGAGGCACCGGGGTTGTTCGCACTCGAGGTGATGATGGACGAACTGGCCGACGCCTGCGGTTTGGACCCGCTGGAACTGCGGGTTCGTAACCACAGCGACATCGACCAGGCCAGCGGCAAACCCTGGTCGGCGGCGCATCTGCTGGACTGCTACCGGATCGGCGCGCAGCGCTTCGGCTGGCATGCCCGTCCCAGGGAGCCACGTAGTCTGCAGCGCAACGGAATACAGATCGGCTGGGGCATGGCCACAGCTACGTACCCGGGCCGCCGGATGCCTGCCTCCTGCCGGGTACGCACCCTGCTCGACGGTCGGGTTCAGTTCGCGTCAGCTACCCACGAGGTGGGCACCGGAGTGCGGACAGTGATGGCCCAGATCGCCGCCGACGCCTGCGGGCTGCCGCTCGATCAGGTCGAATTCGTCTCGGGGGATTCGTCTTTCCCGGACGCACCCTACAGCGGGGCCTCACAGACCACAGCCACCGTCGGATCCGCGGTTCTGCAGGCTGCCCAGGAATGGCGCCGTAGGCTCGACGCCGGGGAGCCGACGGACTTCACCGTCACCAGCACCCCCGACGGCTCCGTCGCACCGTCCCAATCCTTCGGCGCCCACTTCTGTGAGGTCCGGGTCGACGAAGAGCTGGGCCGCGTCACCGTCACCCGGTGGGTGGCGGTGATGGACTGCGGACGCGTGCTCAACCCCAAGCTCGCCCGTAACCAGGTGATGGGCGGCATCACCTTCGGTCTGGGCATGGCCCTGCTGGAACAGGTTCCCTACGACCGCTATTCACAGCAGCTGATCGGTGAGTACTACGTGCCCACCCACGCCGACCGGCCGGAGTTCGACATCACGTTCGTCGACGGCGTCGACGACGCCCTGGATCCCGTGGGAGTCCGCGGCATCGGGGAGATCGGCACCTGTGGGGTGCCCGCCGCGATCACCAACGCGATTTTCCACGCCACGGGCCGGCGCCTGCGTTCGCTGCCCATCACGTGTGAAGACCTGATGCGACCATTCGAAGAGGGTGCGCGATGAAACTGACCGTCAACGGCGTCACCCGGGACGTGGCCACCGACGTCCGCGCCACCCTCCTCGACATCCTGCGTGAACACCTTTGCCTCACCGGCACCAAGAAGGGTTGTGATCACGGCTTGTGTGGCGCCTGCACGGTGACGGTGAACGGCGAGCGGGTGCTGAGTTGCCTGACGCTGGCTGTGACCGTCGACGGCGACAACGTGGTGACCATCGAGGGCATCGCCGACGGTGAGGAGCTCGACCCGCTGCAGGAGGCGTTCCTGAAGCACGACGGATTCCAGTGCGGATTCTGTACATCCGGTCAGATCACCTCGGCGCACGCGATGCTGCGTGAACATGCCCGCGGCGATGTCAGTGCCGAGTCTTTTGAGTCTGGCGCGGCATTCGAGCCCCACGCCTGTGTACTCACCGACTCAGAGATCCGAGAACGGATGGCGGGCAACATCTGTCGCTGCGGCGCGTACGCCAACATCGTCAGCGCCATCAGAGAGGCCGCGTCGTGAAGACGTTCGACTACCAGCGGGCCACCTCACCCCAGGACGCGGTGCGCCGCGTCGTCGAAACCGGCGGCATGTTCTACGCCGGTGGCACCAACCTGCTGGACCTGATGAAAAGCGGGGTGGAGCAGCCCACCACGGTGGTGGACGTGCGCGGGCTGGGATTGTCGGCCGTGCGCACCACCCCCGACGGCGGCGTGCTGATCGAAGCGGGCGTCACCAACTCCGCCGTCGCCAACCATCCCCTGATTCGCACCCGGTATCCGGTGCTGTCGCAGGCCATCCTCAGCGGCGCCACCACACAATTGCGCAACATGGCCACCGCGGGCGGGAACCTCACCCAGCGCACCCGCTGTCCCTACTTCATGGACACGGCCTTCGACGCCTGCAACAAACGCAACCCCGGTTCCGGCTGCGCGGCGCTGTCTGGGTTCAACCGCGAACACGCGCTCTTCGGCGCTGACGACAGCTGCGTGGCCGTCCATCCCTCCGACATGGCCGTCGCCTTGAGCATGCTCGACGCCCGGGTGCACACCGAGACCGCCACCGGCAGGCGGACCATCGGGATCGACGAGTTCTTCCGGTTGCCCACGGGCACACCTGCGCGGGACAACACCCTGTCACACGCAGAACTCGTCACCGGGATCGAGCTGCCGCCGTCGCCGTACACACCACACAGCTGGTATCTGAAGGTCCGCGACCGCCACAGCTACGCCTTCGCTCTGGTGTCCGTGGCGGCGGGCCTGGTGCTCGACGACGGGGTGATCCGCTGCGCCGCAATCGCTCTCGGTGGTGTCGCCGCGATGCCGTGGCGGGTGCGCAACGCCGAAGCGGCGCTGGTGGGACGCCGGCCCGGGGCCGCTGCCTTCCGCGAGGCGGCGCAGCTGGCCCTGCGCGGGGCAAAACCGCTGAGCCAGAACGCCTTCAAGGTCGACCTCGGCAAGCACAGCGTGGTCCGTGCGCTGACTGTGGCTGCCGAGGGTTCCTAGAAGCGTGGGCATGCAACAATCGGCCGGTACCGCTGCAGACCCAGGAGGCCGCCATGACCCGAGTTGTCATCGCCGACGACGACGTCCTGCTACGGGAAGGTCTGGCCAGCCTGCTGGAGCGCTCCGGCTTCGACGTGGTGGCCCGTGCCGGTGACAGCGACTCCCTGCTCAGTGCGGTCCGCGACCACAAGCCCGACCTGGTGGTCACCGACATCCGGATGCCACCCACGCACACCAGCGAGGGCCTGGATGCGGCCCAGGTGATCCGGGCCGAGCTACCGGCCACCGCGATCCTGGTGCTCTCCGCGCACGTCGAGGTAGACCACGCGATGGAACTGCTGGCCGGCGGCAAAGCCATCGGCTACCTGCTGAAGACCCGCGTCACCGATGTCAGTGACTTCGTCGACACCGTGGGCCGGATCGCCGCGGGTGCCTCCATCGTCGACCCCGCCCTGGTTCAGGAACTGGTATCGGCCCGCCGCCGCGACGACCCTCTGGCGGCTCTGAGCACCCGCGAGCACGAGGTGCTGACTTTGATGGCCGAAGGCCTGTCCAACGCCGGGATCGGACGTCGCATCTGGGTCACCGAAGGCACGGTGGAGAAACACGTCCGCAGCATCCTGACCAAGCTGGACCTGCCCGAGACCGGGGATGACCACCGCCGCGTCCGCGCGGTGATCATGTACCTCGACAGCCGCTAGCTGCGCACCAGCTTCAGGATCGACTCCGGCGACAGCGCGAATTTCGGCAGGAATCCCAGCGCCGGACTGTCGGCGATCAGGTCCGCGAAGTCCTGCTCGTCATGCGTGGAGATCAGGATCACCGACGGCTCCGGCGGCCCGGCCCGGTGCAACGCCTGTGCCACGTCGAACCCGCTCTCGGCGCCCAGATCGATGTCGAGCAGGATCACGTCCGGGTGCAACTGCTGCGCGCAACTCAGCGCTTCGGCCTCGGTGGAGGCGATACCGACGACATCGAATCCCGCACGTTCCAGCATGCTGGTTGCCGCCGCACGAAAGGCGGCACTGTCGTCGACGATCAGACAGCGCATCGGGTCAGGTTGTTGCGGCACTGTTCCAGACTGTCAGAGCCGGCGCGCCGAGACATTACCGCTAACGGGAAGATCTCTCCCCACGCCCGCAACACCGGTGCTGACCTCGAATTTCGGCCGTACGATCAGCGCATGCACGCGGAAATGTCGCTGCGGGAGCGACTATTGGCGCTGGTCTTGCGGCCCACCGCACCCCCGTTGGCCGTGGGTATCGCCACGGCAGTGGTCCTGATCGCGGTCGAGGTGCTGCTGGTGAGTCTGCTCAAGCAGGTGGCCCCCGAGAACGCGTTCGGTGCGGTCTTCCTGCTGGGCGTTCTGGTGGTGTCGGCCAGCTGGGGATTCGGCTTGGCATTGGCGACCTCGCTGGTCAGCACGCTGGCCTATGTCTGGTTCCACGTGATGGAGGGCAGCGGCAGCCTGGCGCCGGCGGCACTTCTGTTCTTGACGGTGGCGCTGCTGTCCAACGTCCTGGTGGGGCAGGCCCGCCTGCGGGCTCTGGAGGCCGACGAGCGGCGCCGCGAAGCCGACCTGGCCGCGGCCGCCGTCAGCGCCCTGGCCGAGCAACAGGCAGCTCTACGCCGCGTCGCCACCAAGGTGGCTCGCGGCGCCGAACCCGACGCCGTGTACGCCGTCGCGGTGGCCGAGCTGGCGCGCGGTCTGCACGCCGAGCACGTCACGCTGCTGAAGTTCCACGACGGTGAGGCCGAGGTGATGGCGGCAGCCGACGATCAGCACCGTCTGCGTTTGCAGGTGGGTGAGCGGCTGCCGCTGACCGGCGACGGCGTTTCGGTGCAGATCCTGAACACCGGCAGGCCGGCCCGGGTGGACGACTACAGCACCGCAGCCGGGCCCGCCGCTGCGCGGGTGGTCCGGGCCGGGCTGGTCTCCGGTGTCGGGGCCCCGGTCACGGTCGACGGACGGGTCTGGGGCGCCATCCTGGTGGGCTCGGTGCACTCGGCCCCGATACCCGCCGGAACCGAGGACCGGATCGGCGATTTCGCTGATCTGGTGGCCACCGCGATCTCGAACTCCGAGACCCGCGCCGAACTCAAGGCGTCCCGCGCGCGCATCGTTGCCGCCGCCGACTCCGCCCGCCGGGGTTTCGAACGCGACCTGCACGACGGTGCCCAGCAACGCATCGTGTCGCTGGGCTTGGAGCTCGGCGCCATCCAGTCGGCGGTCGCCGCCGACAACCCCGAAGCCGGTGCACAGCTGGCCGAGGTGGTGAAGGGCATGTCGGGGCTGTACTCGGATCTGCAGGAACTCTCCCGCGGCATTCACCCGGCCATCCTGTCCAGGGGCGGCCTCGGCCCTGCCATCAAAACTCTGGCGCGCCGCTCCCCCGTGCCCGTGGATCTCGTTCTGGAGATCGACTCCAGCATCCCCGATTCGGTAGAAGTGGCGGCGTATTACGTGACCGCAGAGGCGCTCACCAACACCGCCAAGTACGCGCAGGCCTCCGAGGTGAAGGTGCACGCCCGAGCCCGTGACGGCGTGCTGGAGCTGTCCATCGCCGACGACGGGATCGGCGGTGCCGTCTCCGGCGGCGGCTCCGGTCTGATCGGGCTCAAGGACCGGGTGAATGCCCTCTCCGGAGAACTGGCGGTCAGCAGCCCTTCCGGCGCGGGAACCACGCTGACAGTGGCGATTCCACTGATAGCCGATCACTGAGTTCTCTACAGGTCGGGAAATTCGATGGAACTTCCCGACGACGAGCGGATACGTTGATCGGCCCGGTAACGAACACCGTCAACGACCGAGCCCGAGGAGCACCCGCCTGTGGATCTTCCGCGCATCTTCACCATCCGGGAAAGCGGCCACCGCATCCACAACCCGTTCACACCGGACAAGCTCGCCGCCCTGGGGCAAGCCCTGCATCTGGAACCCGGTACTCGCGTGC
This sequence comes from Mycobacterium sp. MS1601, assembly GCF_001984215.1. Taxonomy (NCBI): domain Bacteria; kingdom Bacillati; phylum Actinomycetota; class Actinomycetes; order Mycobacteriales; family Mycobacteriaceae; genus Mycobacterium; species Mycobacterium sp. MS1601. Next base: position 2,824,164 of record NZ_CP019420.1, on the reverse strand, counting down.
TCGATCTCGCCAGCGGCTCAGGCGAAATGCTTTGCACATGGGCCCGTGATCACCGTGTCACCGGAACCGGCGTCGACATCAGCACAATGTTCACCGAACAGGCCCGTGCCCGTGCCGCTGAACTCGGCGTCGCGGACCAGGTCCGCTTCCTACATGCTGACGCCGCCGGTTTCGTCGCTGACGAACCTGTCGATCTCGCTGCCTGCGTGGGAGCCACGTGGATCGGAGGCGGGGTGGCCGGCACCGTCGAGCTGCTGAGCAAGAGCCTGCGCCACGGCGGCCTCATGCTCATCGGCGAACCGTACTGGCGACGCGAAGTGCCGGACCAGGTGACCGTTCAAGCCTGCGGCGCGGTTTCGGAAAACGACTTCCTGCTGTTACCGGAGCTGATCGAGCAGTTCGGCGATCTCGGGTTCGACACTGTGGAGATGGTGTTGGCCGATCAGGACAGTTGGGACCGCTACCAGGCAGCGCAGTGGCTCAATCTCCGTCGGTGGCTCGACGCCAATCCCGACGACGAGCTCGCCGCCGATGTGCGCGCCGAACTCACCACCGAACCCGGCCGCTACACGCGATACCAGCGTGAGTTTCTCGGGTGGGGAGTTTTCGCACTCATGGGGCGCTGACCGGTTTCGCCGCTACCCCCACCTCAAGCCAGGTGCAACACGACGTTCTCGACGCACGGACACCCGATGGGTGTGAGGCCCGGCTGGAGCCCAATCATGCAGCAGTGCATACGATTTGGCGACAGTTGTCCACGACGAGCGCACCGCAGACCGGCGTCGACACCACCATGGCTGGTGACCTCCGTCGGCTCGACGCGACGTCCGTCTTCACCGGATCGGAGTCTGCCGCGTCAGTCTCGGTGCTGAAGGCGGGCGCGTTTGGCTTCGCTGGGACTCCAGCCAGCAATCTGCCGACATTTCCGCTGTTGTAGGCCTTCGTCGTGAGAGCAGTCGGTAACCTGGGCGCTACCGAAGCCGGCGGGGGCCAGTCCATGCCTCGCCCACGAACACACTTCCTGGCAGCACCACGTCGCCGGGGCGAGGGAAAGCGCGATGGATCGGTTGGTTCGGGCACTGACCGCTTCGGTGGATCCCGCGTCGTTGATGGTCCGCGTCGCCGAACAGGCGTGCGCGTTCATGGCGGATGCCGACGGTGCCGCGATCAATCTGCTTCGAGCTACCGACGATTCCTACGTGACGGTGTCGGCAAGCGGCGTCTTGGCGCCGGCCATGGGATTCGTGATAGCCAGGAACAGCAGTTTGCAGGGCATCGCCGCGCTGGAGGGACGCCCCTTACTGATACAGGATGCGCTCGTCGACCGCCGGTTGTCGGAGACTGTCCGCGCCAGCAACAGGCAGTGGGGCACCCGCTCCTGGGCCATGATCCCGCTGGTGTACAACGACACCGCCATCGGGTCACTGATGCTCGCCGCGACGAGCCCGGCCGCCTTCACCGAGTCGGACATCGAACCAATGGTCGCCGTCAGCAATTTTGTCTCGGCGTTGATCGGCAGCCGGTTCGAGCTCTCGACGCAGCTGACCAACGTGATCACGGACGGTCCATTCCACAGGCAGGGGGCCTTCACAGCGCGCTTCGTGGCGTCGGTGATGATGCCCGAGGCGGTTGAGGCGGATAGGCACCAGAATGCTCTGGACGCGCTGCTGGAACGGCCTGACGCACTCGGGTGGCTTTTCAGCCCGTCGTCCGACTGGAGAACCGCGCTCCCATCGCCTACGAAGGGTTGGCGCGGTTTCCCGCGTCCATGGGGTTGACCCCGGCGCAATGGTTCAGCACCGCGCGCCGACTGGGTCGAGGCCTCGACCTGGAGAGCGCGGCTCTGCGTGCCGTCTTGGCCGCCGCCGACGGCATCTCGGGCGATTACCCGGTATCGGTCAATCTGAGCCCAAACGCCGTATTGGAAACCATAATTCAGGATTCCCTGGTACGTCAGAACCGACGGTTGATCGTCGAAATCACCGAACACGAACCGTTTCCCGATGACCTCGGTGAGAGGTTGACGGCTTTGCGAGAGCGGGGAATTGAGGTGGCAGTCGACGACGCCGGTGCCGGATATGCCAGCTTCACCCAACTGCTGCGGCTGCGGCCTGAGATCATCAAGATCGACGGCGAGCTGATCGCCGGCATCGACAGCAATCCGGCAAAGCGCGCAATAGTCACCGCATTGACCTCCCTGGCCACCGAACTCGACGCGAAGTTGATCGCGGAAGGGGTGGAGACGGCTGATCAGCTCCAGACACTCATTCGTCTTGGTATCGAATACGGACAGGGTTTCCACCTGGGTCGGCCTCAGCTGAAAATCGCAGCCGAACGTAGTTGAGCGCGGTACCGCAGTGCCGGCCAGCACGGTGGCGGCTCACCGCGCAGAACCGGATGCGCCCGCTCGGCCGGCGAGAAGTCGCCGCTGCCAAGGCGGACGATCACTGGCCTGCGAACTGACCCCGGTCCACCGTAACCGGCAGAGCACCCCGAAATGGTCCGACGGGAACACCCTCGGCAGCGCCGGATCCACCGGTTCGCGCCCCAACAGTTCGATGCTCTGTGGCACCCACGCCGAGCCCTTGACCAGCACTCGGTCGAAGCGCACATGGCGGTGCTTGTCCTTCATGTCGTAGCGCATGTGGTTGATCGACGTGTCCTCGGTGAAGCCGGGTTCGTCGGGCCGCAGACCCGGCCACACATCGCGGAACGCCGGATCCAGCGCGTCGTTCTCATCGTCACGCATGTTGAAGTCACCGAGCACGATCACGTCGCCGGCATCGCGGAATGCCCTGAACAGACATCCCAGTTGACGGGCGCGCAGTTCCCGGTTCCTCTTGCCACTTTCCAGGTGCACCGACACGACGTTCTGGATGACGCCATTGACGGCCAGTCCGACGGTCAGGTAGCCGCGGGCCAGCTGGGTGGGCAGCCGGGTGTAGGTGGCGGCGCGGACCGGCAGCCGGGACAGCACGAGCATGCCGTAGTTGCCCAGCGCCGCACCCACGATCGCCACCCGACGATACTGTTCACGCACCCACGGTTGCGCCAGGAGGATGTCGAGCGCCGCCGGTGTGACCTCCTGGAACACCATGACATCGGGCTGCTCGTCGGCCAGTAGTGTGGCGATGGCCCGGTAGCGCTGCGTGGCATACAGGTCGTTGAACCAGATGTTGTAGGTCGCCACCGTCAGCTCAGCGCAGTCGCCCAACCGGTGGTCGGGGTGGTCGCGCCATCGTCCTTCGCGGCTGTCATAGGCACCGACCGGCAGCGTCTTGGGGTTCCTCAGCCAACGGCGCACGCACGTCAAGGTACCCGGGTCGGCGACTGCCCAACCATCAGCGCCGCCAACGCGGTCCGGTCAACATCACCCTTGGCCGTCTGAGGCAGAGCCGCCACGGGCACGATCTGCTGTGGTATCTCGAACGGGGCCAGTCGAGTTCGGCAGTACTCGGTGATCTGCCCGGGGTCGGTGTCACCGTCGAGGACCACTGCGGCGGCGACGTGTTCGCCGTAGAGGTCATCGGGAACACCCACCACGGCGGCCTGCAGCACACCCGGGCACCCGGCAAGAACCTGTTCGACGTGTTCGGGCGAGATCTTCTCACCGCCCCGGTTGATCAGGTTTTTGATCCGGCCGGTCACCACGAGGTTGCCGTCGAGGTCCTGGATGCCCAGATCACCGGTCCGCAGCCAACCGTCCAGGAAGGGGTCCGCGGGATCCGGGCCGAGGTAGCCTCGCATCACCGTCGGTCCGCGAAAACAGATTTCTCCGTTGATGATTCGCACATCGAGGCCTACCGGAGTCCCCACGGTGTTCTGGCGCACCTCCGCACCGGCACCCGGGCGCACGGTCGCGGCCTGGTGGGTGGTCTCGGTCATCCCGTACGCGGCCAGCACCTGGGTGCCGAAGCGGCGTTCCAGGTCGGTCACCAGGTCGGGGCTCAACGGCGCGCTGCAGCTGCGGATGAACCGCAGCGGCGGCAGGGTGTCCGCGCGGCGCGCCACGATCCGGTGGATGGTGGGCACGGCGGTGTACCAGGTGGCCGACACCGCGGCCATGTCGTCGGCGAATGTGTGCGCACTGAACCTGCCTGATTCGGGTAGAAGCAGCGTGCCGCGTGAAGTCAGTGTGGCCAGCAGCGCCGCTACCAGTCCGTGGCCGTGGAACAGCGGCATCACCGCGACGGTGGCGTCCCGGGCCGTGAGCCCGTAGCTGTCCACCACTGTCTTCACACTGGCCGCCAGGCTCTGATGTGTCCACGGGACCAGCTTCGGAGTTCCGGTGGTGCCGGATGTCAGCATGATCAACGCGTCGTCGTCGCACAGCCCGTGCGGGTTCTGCAGCAGCGCGATCCGGCGCGTCCGTTCCGCCTCGGGCAAGGACGGATCCAACGGGGCCGCAACAACACGTGCTCTGGCGGCAGCCAGGAGGGTCACCACGAAGTCGACGGTGTTGGCGCCCGTCACCGCCAGCACCCTCCCGCTGAGCTCCGCGGCGCGTGCGGTCACCAGGTCGTCGAGTTCGGCGTAGGTGACCGCTGTGCGGCCGTCGATCAGCGCCGTCGACCTGGGCGGCGCGCCGGCCAGTAGATCACCCAGATGCTGCCACATCAGTGCGCCGCCAGATGCGTCTCGGCGATGATGCCGTCGGTGATGAATCCCGCGATCTGCTCGGCCGAGTAGCCGAGGTCGGCGAGCACCGCGCTGCTGTGTTCGCCGAGCAACGGGGCCCCGGTGATCTGCGGGGTGTAGTCGGAGAACTTGACCGGGCTGCCGACCGTGAGGAACGTGCCTCGCCCCTCTTGCTGCACCTCGACCACCGTGCCGCTGGCCCGCAGGGCAGGGTCGTAGGCGATCTCTTTCATCGACAGCACCGGCGCGCAGGGCACGTCGAACTTCCGCAGGATGTCCACCGCTTCATACTTGGTCTTGTCAGCCAGCCAAGTCTCGATTTCGGCGAAGATGTCGAACAGATGCGGCTGGCGAGCCGCGGCGGTGGCGTAGGCCGGGTCGTCGACCCACTGCGGCCGGCCGAGCGCGGCACAGGTTTTGGCCCAGTTCTGCTCCTGGATGGTGAAATAGATGTAGGCGTTCGGATCCTCTTGCCAGCCTTTGCACTTGAGCACCCAGCCGGGTTGCCCACCGCCACCGGCATTGCCACCGCGCGGCACGGCGTCACCGAAGGTGCCGTTGGGGTATTGCGGGTACTCCTCGAGGTAGCCGAGCTGTTCCAGACGTTCCTGGTCACGCAGCTTGACCCGGCACAGGTTCAACACCGCGTCCTGCATGGACACCGACACCTTCTGTCCCACACCGCTTTTTTCCCGCGCCAGCAGCGCGGTCAGCAGTCCGATCAGCAGATGCATTCCGGTGTTGGAATCACCGAGGGCGGCCGCGCTGACGGTCGGCGGACCGTCCCAGAAACCGGTGGTGGACGCCGCGCCACCGGCGGCCTGCGCGACGTTCTCGTACACCTTGAGGTCCTTCCAGGGTGACTCGTCGTTGAATCCCTTGACCGAACCGAAGATCAGCCGCGGGTTCAGGTCGTGGATGTGCTCCCAGGACAGGCCCATCCGGTCCATCGCGCCGGGGGCGAAATTCTCCACCAGGATGTCCGCCTCGCGGATCAGCTTCTCCATCACCTCCAGGCCCTCTGGAGTCTTGGTGTTGATGGCCAACGAGCGCTTGTTGCTGTTGAGCATCGTGAAGTACAGCGCGTCCAGGTCGGGGACGTCGCGCAGTTGGTGACGAGTGACGTCCCCGCCGGTGACCCGTTCGACCTTGAGCACGTCGGCACCGAACCAGGCCAGCATCTGCGTACAGGCGGGTCCGGCCTGCACGCCGGTGAAGTCGATGACCTTGATACCTGTCAGGGGCGCGTTCATCGGGGTAGTCCTTTCGGGTTCAGGTTGGTCAGGTGGCCGCTCTCGGCGCCGACGTGGATGTCCAGCTCACAGTCGATGAGCGCCGGCCCTCCTGATGACATGGACTCTGCCAGAGCGGATTTCAGATCGGCGGAGGTACGCACGTGGTACCCGGTACCACCGAATGCCCGGATCAGGTGTTCGTGGTGGGCCCGGGCGTCCAGCACAGTCGGCGCAGGCCCTGCACCGAGCGGGTTCACGTCGTCGCCGCGGTACACACCGCCGTTGTTGAGGATCACCACGGTGACGGGAAGCTGGTAGCGACAAATGGTTTCGATCTCCATACCGCTGAAGCCGAAGGCGCTGTCCCCTTCGATCGCCACCACCGGTTGACCGCTCTCGACAGCCGCGGCGATGGCGTAACCGAGACCAATGCCCATCACCCCCCAGGTGCCGCAGTCCAGGCGGTGGCGGGGCACGGTCATCGGCAGGACATTGCGACCGATGTCGAGGGTGTTGGCGCCTTCGTTGACCACGTAGGCCTGCGGGTAGTGGGCCAGCACATCTTTGATGGCACCGAAGGCGTTGTGGAAGTGCATGGGTTCGGGGTCCTCGGCCAGCCGGGCGGCCATCTTGGCGTCGTTGGTGCGGGTTTTCTCTGCGAGTTCGGCGCGCCAGTCCTCGGGGCAGGAGACGCGATGCTGGTCAAGGGTGTCGACCATCATGTCGATCACCGAGCCGATGTCGCCGGCCAGCGGGACCGCGGTGGGTTGATTGCTGTCGAATTCTCCCGCGTCGATGTCCACCTGGATGAATTTCGCCTCCGGTGACCACTGTGGCGCTTCCCCGTGTCCCAGCAGCCAGTTCAGCCGCGCCCCTACCAGCAGCACAACATCGGCCTTGGCCAGCGCCAGAGACCGGGCCGCCGCCGCGGATTGCGTATGTCCGTCGGGCAGCAGACCTTTGGCCATCGACATGGGGAGGAACGGGATACCCGTACGCTCCACGAAAGCGCGGATGCCTCGGTCGGCCTGCGCGTACGCGGCGCCCTTGCCCAGCACGATCAACGGCCGCCGCGCGCCGGCCAGCAGCTCGACGGCCTCCAGCACCCTCTGTTGCGCCGGAAACTGCTGTGGAGCTGGGTCATTGATCTTCCAGACGGTGGCGTCGGCGACGCCGGAGTCAAGGGTCTCGGCCAGCACCGCGGCCGGGATGTCCAGGTACACCCCGCCCGGGCGGCCCGAGGACGCGATGCGCAGGGCACGGGCGATGCCGCGGCCGATGTCCTGCGCCCGGTCGATGCGCAGGCTGGCCTTGGCGAACTGCCGGGCCGCGGCCATCTGGTCGAGTTCTTCGTAGTCACCACGTTGCAGGTCCACGATGGCGCGATCGCTGGAACCGGCGATGTGCACCATCGGGAAGCAGTTCACCGTCGCGTTGGCCAGTGCGACCATGCCGTTGAGGAAACCGGGCCCGGAAACCGTCAGCAGCACACCGGGTTTCTTGGTCAGGAAGCCTGCCGCCGCGGCCGCGTGACCGGCGGTCGACTCGTGCCTGAACCCTACGTAGCGGATACCGGAGGCTTGAGCCAGCCGGGCCAGGTCGGTGATGGGGATGCCGACCACGCCGTAGATGGTCTCGACATCGTTGAGCTTGAGTGCGTCGACAACCAGGTGGAATCCGTCTGTCTCGGTCATGTGGTTCAGTGTCCAACGCCGCGAAGTTCAGGACTACCGGGTTGGCTGGACACTGTCAGGTAACGCTAGCCCCCACCCACGATCTGCAATCCCAGCGCATGAGGACATCCGCGAGGGTCGCCACTACCGACGGTCACCCGTACGGCCGCCGACTCGGGAATGAGAGTCAGGGTTTCAGAATTCGACGACCTGACGCACCGCACGGCCGTCGGCCAGCTGATCCATCCCCTCGTTGATCTGATCCAAGGTGATGGACGCCGACACCAACGACTCCACCGGCAGCATGCCCGAACGCCACATCTCGACGAACCGCGGGATGTCGCGGGACGGCACCGCCGAACCCAGGTAGCTGCCGATCAGTGAGCGGCCCTCCGCGACGAAGCCCAACGGCGACAACGTGACCCGCGCGTCCGGGCGCGGTAGCCCGACGGTGACGGTGCGTCCGCCCGGCGCGGTCAGGGCGACCGCAGTCTCCAGTGCGGCGGGATGGCCGACAGCTTCGATGACGACCGCGGCCTTCAAGCCGGCGTCCACCGCCCCCTCCGGGGTGTACACCTCGTGTGCACCCGCGGCACGGGCGTCGTCCAGCTTTTCCGGCAGCCGGTCGACACCGACCACCCGGACATCGTCGTGTGCCAGCGCGGTCAGCACCGCGGCCATCCCGACCCCGCCGAGGCCCACCACAACCACCGTCTGGCCCGGCCTCGGCTGCCCCGCATTGAGCACGGCACCGCCTCCGGTCAGCACCGCGCAGCCCAACAAGGAAGCCACCACCGCGGGGACATCTGCGTCAACCGGGACCACCGAACGGCGGTCCACCACCGCGTGGGTGGCGAAGCCCGACACCCCCAGGTGGTGGCGCACCGGCTCGCCGCCTCGGCTCAGCCGCACCGCACCACTCATCAAAGTGCCCGCCCCGTTCGCGGCGCTGCCCGGCGTGCAGGGGGCCAGCCCGTCGGTGTCGCATGCCGCACACGCACCGCAGCGGGGTAGGAACGTCAACACCACCCGCTGCCCCACTGTCAGGTCGGAGTGTCCGCCGATCTCCTCGATCACCCCGGCGGCCTCGTGGCCCAGCAGCATCGGCACCGGCCGGACCCGGTTTCCGTCGACCACCGACAGATCGGAGTGGCACAGGCCCGCGGTCTCGATGCGCAGCAGCAGCTCACCGTCACCGGGCGGGGCGAGTTCCAGGTCGGAGATGCTCAGGGGTGCGGACTCGGCGTAGGGCCGCGGGCGGCCGATCTCCTCCAGCACCGCACCACGAATCGAGATGGTCATGGGGACCAGCCTGCCTCACCTGCCAGACTTGCGGCCATGACCGCCGATGAACGAGAGCTGACCAGCAGCGACTTCGGAGTGCACTGGCCGGTGTTGACCCGCTGGACCGACAACGACATGTTCGGTCATCTGAACAACGCGGTGTACTACTCGCTGTTCGACACCGCGATCAACGCCTGGATCCAGACCAGCACCGGGGTCGATCCCGTGACGGCGCCATGGCTGGGGGTGGTGGCCGAGTCGGGCTGCCGTTACTTCGCCGAACTGAAGTTCCCCGACCCGCTGATGGTCGGCCTGTCGGTGGCCCGGCTGGGTCGCAGCAGCGTCACCTACCGACTGTGTGTGTTCCGGTCCCGGGCCGGTGAGACCGATCAGCAGCATCCGGTGGCCGCCGTCGGGCACTGGGTGCACGTCTACGTGGACCGGGAAACCCGGAAGCCGATCCCGATTCCGGACGTCATCCGCCCGTTGTTGGACACCGCCACGGCGCCGTCGTGACTCCCTCAGGGGTCACAAGATCAGGGCTGGCGTCGTCGTACTGAATCAACTGGACCAAGGTCCCGGAAGGCGACCGGACGAAGGCTGTCGTCGCCAAGGCGGGTTCGATTCGGGTACAACCCTGCACGCTGAGAAACCCCGCGGCGACCGCACGGTCGTGGTCGGTGGCGACGTCTGACGAACGGAATGCGATGTGCGCCCATGCTCCGTCACGCACAGCCACTTCGATGAGTTCCAGTTTGACGCCCATCCCGTCGTGCATCATTGCGATCCGTCGACCGGTGGTGCGATGACTGCCCCAGCGGACAAGTCGTAGACCCATGGCCAGGGTGTAGAGCGCGACATCGGCTTCGATGTCCAGCGACTCGATTCCGGCATGATCGAACGGCAGCGTCATGTCGGCAGGCTCTCCGGGGCCACGATCTCGCGCTCTCGAACCGACCCTGCCCGCCAAGCTCGCTTGTTGAAGAAGCTGCCGCCCAGCTTGCCGGGGTTGAGGAGGAGATGTGGATCGGAGGTCTGTTTGAGGTCGAGCATGTAGTCGGTGTCGCCGACGAAGCCGCCCTCCTCCACAACGAAGCTGTGCGGGTTCAGCACCCTGATGCCGATCGATGAAGCGAACGACATCAGTTGGTCGAGTGCCTCACCGTGGTCGGGCAAACCCACCAGCGCCGGAATGCCCACCGCGCGCACACCTCCGCTCTGCGAGCGGATGAACTCCAGGTGTTGAAGAAAGGTTCCGCCGTACCGGACGCTGATGTCGGCTACCTGTCTGGAGACTGCTTCCTGGTCGTCGGCAGCGTATTCACACTGCAGCCAGGACGAGGTCGGGTGCGCTTTACGTGACCAGAGGATGCTGTGGCTGAAGGGGAATTGAGTGATGTCCTTTACCCCCTCGGGCCACGACTGCAGCGTGCCCCGATACCGGTCTGCCAAGGCGGCGAGATGCGGCTGGTGCGTGCGGTCGGCCCAGATCAGGGCCACGTGCTCGTCTGGTGCGAACAGATGAGCAATGGGGGTCATCATCGCGCCGAGCGGAGCCTGGTGCACCGATGCGAGGCGGGCGTGGACGTCAGGAGAGTCGACTACCTCCCATCCGAACCGGGCACAGGAGTCGAATTCGTCGAAAGACACGCAGTACTGCGCATATTCGTGGGCAGGTACCAAGCGCAGCTCGAGCTGGACGATGACACCGACGGTGCCGTAGGTGTGCAACACGGCGTGCACCTGGTTGCCGGATAGGTGGAGTCGGCGGGGCTGCTCTTCGACGGTGATGATGTCGACGCTGAGAACGTTGTCGTTCCACAGATCCCCGTGTGCCGCAGCGCCCAGGCCGCCGGAGCCACCGGAGACGAAACCGGCCGCGGTGGCCACGCGGTAGGTACTCGGCATGACCGCGAGTTCCTGGGCGGTGGATTGTGCGGCAATTTCGATGTCCTTCATGCGCGTGCCTGGCAGGACGACAGCACGCCCGTCGCTGACGGACTGGACGCCGGCTACACCTCGGATGTCGACGACGATGCCGTGCTCGAGCGGCAGCGACTGTCCGTAGTTACCGGTGCCGGCACCGCGCATGGTGATCGGCACCCGATGCCGCGCAGCCAAGGCCACGATGTCGGTCAACTCGGACACCGTGGTGGGCAACGCGACCGCCGCGACAGTGGTGTCGGCGAGTTCGGATTCGAGAATCGGGCTGTACCACGAGAAGTCACGCAGGTACTTCGAGGCGCGAGCAGCGGGTACTACCCGTTGGACACCGAGCAGGTCGATGAGGTCAGCGAGGGCAGCAGTTAGATCAGGCACAAGGCTCCCGTCAATTTCATGGAATTATTTCATGTAGTGCATGGGTTAAAATTTGGCTCGCCGCAGGCGCCGGGAAGGCGAGGTGTTGAGATGGGTGTCCAGCAGTCACTGGCCGATGACGCGTACGAGCTGATCTTGGAGCGCATCCTCGACGGCCGGCTGGAGCCCGGTTCGGCCCTGAGCGTGCCGGCTCTGGCACGGTCGACGAATCTGGGCCGTTCGCCGGTGCGTGAGGCGGTCCAGCGACTGATCTACGAGGGCTTGGCACAGCATGTCCACAACCGCGGCGCGGTGATCACCAAACTGCGGCCCGCGGATCTGCCCGACATCTTCGAGGCGAAGGAGCCGTTGGAAGGCATCGCCGCACGGCGCGCGGCGGCCAACGTCACCGACGCCGATCTGGAGAAACTGTGGGATCTGGTGGACCAGCAGACACGAGCCGCGGAGACCACCCCCGTCGCGGCGGGGACTCTGATGCGGTTGGATGTCGAGTTTCACCTTTTGATCGCGGAGCTCTCCGGTTCGGCGACGCTTCTGGCCGTGCTCGGGCAGTTCACCACTCGCACCCACTTGGTGGTGCCGGCCGCCTGGAACAAGCCCGTGTTCGCCCAGGCATCGATCGACGAGCACGCGGCCATGGTGCGCGCCATCGCGTCCGCCGATACCCACAACGCGGAACAGGCCGCTGCCAGTCACACCCGCAATGTGTGCACCCGGCTCATGCGATGGCTCGCCGAGGATCAAGCGTCTTTGGGACGCACAGCTCGGCGAGACGCTGGTCTGCACGCGGTGACCCGCCATCAGTCTTGAGCCGACAGCACACGGTGCGCTTCACGACCGACCGCTGAGGGCACCTTCTTGCTCCGCACACCGGCGAGTTTGGCGTTGATGTTGTCAGCGATCGAGATCGGCGGGTACATGGACTCACCGTCTCCCACGCATCCGGCCAGCGGTTCGATGACGGCGTCGAAGTTGCCGTCGAAGAAGAATGCCACCGACCGTCTGCGCATGATCCGGCCGTCCACAACCGGTGGATTGACCCGGTGGACCGTCGAGAGCCAGCGATCGTTGGTCCAGCGTGCCATCGCATCGCCCAGATTGATCAGCAACGCACCATCATCGGGCATCACGTCATGCCAGCGGCCGCGCTTGTCGAGCACCTGCAGACCTGCCACCTGGTCTGCCCACAAGATGGTCAGGATCCCGAAGTCGGTGTGGGCACCCATGCCGGTCAGATCCCCGCACAGGTGCACCTCACCTTCGGGCAGTGCGTAGTTGTTCATCTTCAGGACGTCGATCGAATGATCGGTCATGGCATCGAAGTAGCCGCTCGCAAGCCCCAGGGCGTCTGTCAGCGCGGCCAACATGACCCGCGAAAGACCCTGGGCTGCAGCAAAATACGATTCCACGGCAGGCCTGAAGCCAGGAGCGTCGGTGGGCCAGACATTGGTGGCGTAGTTGGCCTCCGGCAGCTGTTCACCGGGATACCAGTCGGTTTCACTTCCGATGGTGAAGGCCTCGTAGAAATCGTTCATCATGTTTGCCGACGGGATTCCCAGGCTCATGCTCAGAGAATCCGACTTCGGCGGGTGGTAACCACGGTTGGGGCCCGACGTCTCGGCGTACCGCTTCTTGACATCCAAGGGCAGTGCGAAAAATTCGTCCACAGCGTCGGCCAGGCCTTCGATGATTGCAGGGTCGACACCGTGGTTGACGATCTGGATGAAGCCCACCTCGGTGCAGGCACGGCCCAGCTGCTCGGCAACGGTGCGGCGTCCGGCACCATCACCACCGCTCAGATACGGCGAGATGTCCACAGTGGGTACGGTGAATGTCATTGCGGCTCCTCGGATTGTGTGCGTGATGAGGGGTTGTGACCGGTGGGCCGCTCACGGGGACCGTGCCACCGGCCCACGGCGCGACGCGCCACGAACCTGGAGAGGTTGAACACGGCGATACCGAAGGCGGAGGCCACCAGAATGGCGGCGATCAGGTCCGTCGACCGCAGCTGTGACCGATAGACGTCGATCAGGGTGCCGATACCAGGCTCTCCGCGCGCGAAGAACATGTCCCCGATGATGGCTCCCACCACGGCTTGCCCTGCGGCGATCTGCAGGCCCGCAAGAATGGCCGGCATCGCCGAGGGCAACTCCAGCCGCAGCAGACGCTGCAGGCGCGAGGCGCGGCCGAGGTCGAACAGTTCATGCAATCCGCGGTCCACCGAACTGAGGCCGAAGTGAGTGTTGCTGATGATGGGGAACAATGCGATCATCGCGCACACCACCACCCGCGATGTGGCCCCGAAGCCGAACCAAAGCCCGATCAGCGGGACGATCGCCAGGATCGGCACCACATGGAACGCGACGGCGTAGGGAAACATGAAACGCTCGATCCAGCGACCCTGATTCATCAACGCACCCACCAGAACTCCGACCACCGCCGCGATCAGCAAGCCAAGAGCCGCGCTTCGTGCCGTCACCCAGAGCGCGTCGAGCATGATGCGTAGTTGCTCGGTGTTCAGCAGCGACCGGGTGAGGATCTGGTGCGGTGGCGGCAGCAGGAAGCGCCGCTGCGGAGTCAGCACCAAGTAGCTGACCGAATACCAGATGCCGAGTGCAACAACACAACTGCTGATTGCGGTGAGGAATCGCCCGGGAGGCCGTCTGCGACGTGGAAACCGCACCGGCCTGGCGTTGAACGATTCGACGTCACCTGGGGTAGGCAAGCGGATGGTCACGACGTGCCTCTCATGGTGTCGGCGATCATGGCGACCAACGAGACGTACTCGGGCTCGAACCGCAGTTCACGAGTACGGGGACGAGCCAGGTTGATGTCGACGATCGCCTTGATGCGTCCCGGCCGCGGTGACATCACCACCACCCGGTCGGCCAACAGCACGGCCTCATCGACCGAATGGGTGACGAACAGTGCGGTGAAGCCTTCCCGGTCGTAGAGATTCAGCAGCAGCATCTGGATGTCCTCCCTGGTGAGGGCATCGAGCGCACCGAACGGCTCATCAAGCAGCAACACGTCGGGTCGCAGCGCCAGGGCACGTGCCAGCGAGGTGCGCATGCGCATACCGCCGGACAGACTGCTGGGCAGTTGATCACTGAAGTCAGCCAATCCCACCGACGCGATGGCCTCGCGGGTGCGTGAGTTGCGCTCGCCGCTGGGCAGTCTGGCCAGGTCGACGAGGACGCTGACGTTACGCGCCACTGACGCCCAGGGCATCAGGGTCGGCTCCTGGAAGACGAAACCTACAGAGCTGGAACCGATCTCGACGTAGCCCGAGGTCGGTCGCTCTAGCCGGGCGGCAAGTCTGAGCAGTGTCGACTTCCCACACCCGGAGGGTCCGACGATCGCCACGAATTCCCCGGTGCGCACCGACAACACGATGTCCTCCAGCGCCTGGGTGCCGGTGTCGTATTGCATCGACACTCGGTCGTAGACGATCTCGTCCACCGGGTGCACAGGCTCACCAACCCCTTCTGAATTTCATGTATGTGAAGCGTCTGACGTGTTCTCAGTCTGTCTTCAGGGCAGATATTTATGCAATCTGTGTGCCATGAAGATCGTGTTACATGAAATCTGAGTTGTTGCGCTCGGTCTTCACGGCGGTTCATAGTGCTAGCACCGACTGCCCTGCAAAGACCAGGAGTTCTCATCCGATGAAGGTCCGTCCTGCCCGCCGAATCGCCACCGTGTTGGCATCGGCTGCACTGCTCACCCCGCTGGCCGCCTGCGGCGGTTCTGCGGAGAGCCCCTCCGACTCAGCCGCCGGGATACCTACGGCTACCGGCGATCACGAGCTGGCATCGGCATGCGGCGACGACGTGGCGATCCAACTGCAGTGGCAGCCCCAGTCCGATATGGGGGCACTCTTCGAACTCCTCGGTGAGGATTACCAGGTGGATACCGAGGCTAAGTCCGTCACCGGGGCGCTGGTGTTCGACGGCGCGGACACCGGTGTCGACCTGACGTTGAAGGCCGGTGGCCCAGCGATCGGCTTCCAGTCCGTCAGCTCGCAGATGTACGTCGACGACAACATCGATCTGGGGTTGGTACATGGTGATGAACTGATTGCCGCAGCAGCCGCCCAACCCGTCGTCGGCGTCACTCCACTGCTGAAGTACACACCGCAGATGCTGATGTGGGACCCCGCGTCCTACGGCGAGGACCTGCAGATCCCCGAGATCAACGGCCTGGACGCACCTGTTGTGGTGGCCAGTGGCACGGTTTTCTCGGCATGGCTGGTGGACAAGGGCTTCGTCCGCAGCGATCAGATCGACACCAGCTATGACGGAAACCCGTCACGCTTTGTCGGCGACACCCAGATCATCCAGCAGGGGTTTGCCAACTCCGAGCCTTACACCTACGAATTCGACACCCCCGCATGGGGGCGCAAGGTCAGCTTCCAGCTGCTCAAGGATGCCGGCTACAACATCTACGCATCCAATCTGTCGGTGCGCCGGGACCGACTGGAGGAGATGGCGCCATGCCTGGAGAAACTTGTTCCCATGGTCCAGCAGGCTTCCGTGGATTACCTGGCTGACCCGGCGCCGGCCAATGCCAAGATCGTCGACGTCGTAGCCCAGGACCCGTCTATGTCTCCGTACAGCGACGGTGAAGCCGAATACAGCGCACGATATCTCGCCGACGCAGGACTGATCGGCCCCGAGGCCGACGGCTCGGTCGGGACGTACGACTTCGAACGTGTCGACTCTTTTGTCGCCGAGCTTGCGCCGGTCTTGCGAAGTGGGGGCGCCGACGTGCCCCAGGACGTGTCGGGCAAACAACTATTCACCGACCGCTTCGCGGATCATTCCATCGGAATGGATTGATGGCTAAGCGTCGGGTCATCGTCGACACCGATCTGTCGTTGGGTGCACTGGGATCTGAGATCGATGACGGCCTGGCCTTGGCCATGGTGGTCGCCGAACCCGGGTTCGATCTGCAAGCGGTGACGACGGTCAGTGGCAATGTGGATGCCAAGAGCGCAGCACAGCTGGTACTGGATCTCTTTGGACGCTGGGATGTTTCCGGTGTCCCGGTATTCACCGGCGCCACGTCGCCTCTGTGCGACCCCCGAGGCCGACGACCGGTGGCGCCCTCCGCACCGAACGTGGAGGGGGTAGCGCAGGGGTACGCCGCCGCCCAACTCGCCCGCCTCGTGATGGAAGCACCCGGCGAGATCACGGTGATCGCCCTGGGCCCACTGACCAACATCGCGGTCGCCATCAATCTCGAGCCCGGATTCGCCACCGCGGTGAAGGAGATCGTGGTGATGGGCGGCACCTACTTCCGGAATCTCAGCTGGGGTTCGCTGCCCGGCGAGTTCAACTTCTGGCTCGACCCCGAGGCGGCTCAGGCAGTTCTCCGGAGCGGCGCTGCGGTTCGCCTCGTCGGCCTCGACGTCACGACTCAGATACAGCTCTCACGTGCGGACGCATTGCGATTGGCCGGCAGCGACGGCGACTTCGCACCGCACATCGGTGAACACGCGGTGGCCTGGATCGACCGATTGGCCAGAGAGTACCCGGAGGATCCGCTCGTCGGCGATTCGTGTTCGCTGCATGATGCGCTGGCAGTGGCAGCAACAGCCAGACCGGATTTGCTGGACTGGCGAGACATTTCGGTGCAGATCATCACCGACGACCAGGCGGGCAGAGGTGTCGCGGTGCTCGATCGGATCCAGACACCCAACTGCTCCATAGCGGTCGGTGTCAGAGCGGACGCCGTGCGCGGCTACATCTTCGGGCTGTTGGACGGTCTGTGATCCGGTGGTGCCGGCAAATGACCGGGCAGTCCGTCCCTAGCCACACAGCGCAGTCAACTGACCGTTGAGCTCGTCCACCTCACGCAAGAGCTCGGCCTGAGCCGGGTCGGTGTTCAGCGCGCCCGCAGTGGCGGCGGCACCGACGTCCAGCAGGGTGTTGCCGAACCGGCGCAGCGGCTCGGCCAACTCGGCAGGGGTCGCGGGGTCCACCCGGTCCAGCACATACTGTCCACCACTCATCAGCGCCACTCGGGAGTTGGCGGCGACAGCGAGCGCACCACCGACATCGTCCCCGGCGACCGCCAGGTTGGTGTTGGTCTGCACGCCCGTGCGTACCGTCGTGTACGCCGCACAGGCGCTGTCTCTGGCTGCAGACTGCTGCTCGGCGGTGTACTCGACGGACCTGGTCGACGACCACCAGGCGTACAGCGACACCGCCAGCGCCGCGGCTGCCAGCAGGAACGCCAGCGCAGCAAGGATCAGTCCGGTTCTCCTCACGGCGGCCGATTGCTGCATGTCGTAGATCGTAGAGTTCACTCATGCGGGTCGACTTCTGGGTGGCAGCGTGCGCCGTGGCGTGTGTGATCACTGCGGCGCCAGCGCACGCCGATCCACTGGTCGGCGACGGAGCTGTGGACTCGTTCGGTGGCTACCTGCCCGATGGTCTCGAGCTGACGGCGTTCGACGTCACCAACCCGATCATCGCGCGGCTCGATCCGGCCCTGTTGGCGGCGGTGCAAGAGGCCACCCGGGTGGCTGCGGACGCGGGCGTCACCATGCGCATCAATTCCGGGTGGCGCTCGCGCGGTTTCCAGCAGCGGTTGTTCGACGACGGCGTGCGCACCTACGGAAGTGTTGATGCCGCACGGCAATTCGTCGCCACCCCGGAGAACTCGTCGCATGTGACGGGCCACGCTGTCGATGTGGGACCACCGGAGGCACAAGCGTGGATGGCACGCAATGCGCCACGCTTTGGACTGTGCCAGGTGTTCGCCAACGAGCTGTGGCATTACGAGCTGACAGCCGACCCCCAGGGCGTGTGCCCACCTATGCGGCCGAACGCCGCAGGGTGAGCACGGTGATCTCACTTGGCGCGAACACCCGGAACGGCGGGCCCCAGAACCCGGTGCCGCGGCTGGTGTAGAGCTGTGTGCGGGCGCCGTGGCGACTGAGCCCCTGCACCACAGGCTGATCGATTCGGACCAGAAAGTTGAACGGCCAGATCTGCCCGCCGTGGGTGTGCCCGGAGATCTGCAGGTCGACGCCCGCGTCGACGGCTGCGGGGATCTGCTTGGGTTGGTGCGCCAGCAGCAGCACCGGCAGCGTCGGGTCGGCACCGGACAGCGCCGCGCCCAGATCGGCGCCGTGGCCGTCGACCCCGGAGGCCCGCGCGGTGCGGTCGTCGACGCCGGCGATCACCAGGGTGTCCCCGCCGCGTTGCACGGTGATGTGCTTGTTGTGCAACGCATCCCAGCCGATGCGCTGGAAGTAGTCCAGCCAGCCCTGGGCCTCGCTGAAGTATTCGTGGTTGCCGGTGACATAGACCCTGGCCAGTTTCGCCTGGACCCGCTCCAGCGGGGCCGCCTGCGCCAGACGAACGTCCACGGTGCCGTCGGCAACGTCGCCGACGTGGCACACGACGTCGGCTTCGAGCTCGTTCACCCGGTCGATCACCGCCGATGACCACGCCGCCCGGTCGATCGGGCCGTAGTGGGTGTCGGTGATCATCACCACCCGCAGCCCGTCGAGTCCTGGCCCCAGTCGCTCCAGCGGCACATCGACGTCACGCACCCGCGGCACCCGCATGGCCTCGTAATGTCCCCAGGCCAGCAGAACGACCACCGTCACCAGCACCACGACCGAGACCAGCCGCGCCCGCAGCGGGTCGGGTACGCCCGCGACGAACATCGCCACACCTAGGATCTGGCCGAACACCGACCAGACGAACAGCACCCACGCCGACCCCAGCACCACGTCACCGGTGATGGCGGCCCAGTCCAGGTGCCTGCGGCCGTGGCCGATCATCATCATCAGCGGAAGCCCCAGGAACGCGGCAAGGAGCACCACCGAGCCGATGACGGTGACGGTGACCGGCCAGTCCGCGGCAGGTGACAGCAGCGTCCACCACGGCACCCCCAGCAGGATGGCCATGACGGAGAAGACGATCAGCAGGCGCCGCCACGACCGGCGGGGGCGCACGGAGGTTCGCGCCGGGGCATCTGACATTTCCGCCAGCGTACCGACGGTCCGGGTCGGCTACCTGCGCCAGAAGTCGTACTCGTCACGGCCGGGCTTGAATCCGGCGGCCGTCACGATGTCGACGGCGAGGCCGAATTTGTCCCCGACCCGCAGCGGGGTGTGCGCGTCGCTGCCGAAGGACACCGCGTCTCCGCCCTCCTGGTGCCACCACCGCATCAGTTCGGCCGAGGCCAGCGGGCTGGCGGTGTTGAGCTCCAGCGCCCGTCCGGAGTCCGCCAGTGCGCGAAAGACGCTGCGGTACTCCTCCTCGTAGTCAGCCTCGCGGTACTCCCCTGCCTGGGCGGGCCAGTAGCGCCGTGGGTAGTCGCAGTGCGCCAGCACCTGAAAAACGTCGGATCCGGCCACCAGGTTCAGCATCTCGGTGAAGTAGTCACGCATCACCTCACCTGCCGGACGGTGGCGGAAAACACGGTCGGCATAAATCAGTCCGCCGTCGTGGACGATGGAATGCAGCGAGCCCAGCACCCGATCGAACGATGCCTCCTTCAGCACCGCTGCCACGCCGCCGGCGAAGTGGTGCGGTTCGCCGGCCTCGATACCGGTGAGGACCCGCAGCCCGGGGAACAGGTCGCGGCATTCCTGCACGCTGGCCAGATAACCCTGGACGTCGACGGGTGAGACACGTTGACGTTCAACGATTTCTACCCCGTCACCAGGTGGTTGGTCGTCGACTCCCCACTCGGTGAAGTCGATGTGTTCGGTGAAGGCGACGGCCGGCAGTCCTACCTGGACGGCGCGCCGGCAGGTGTCCTTCATAGACGCCTGCGCTCCGGTGTCCCAGGAGAATTGTGAGTGCACATGATTGTCGGGGGGAAGCATCGAATGAGATCGTGCCATGCGTGAAGACACTGATCGACTTCGACAACGCCGTCGTGGTGGCACTGCCGGTGAGTCCGGGCTTCGGCGAACCCGACCCTCGGGAGTCCATGCTCATCGAGGGCCCGCAGGGCTGGGGTGAGTTCAGCGCGCCGGGGGACGTGCGTGCGTTGACGGCTGCGGTGGAGCCGGGCACCGTCGGCTGGCCGGACGCTGTGCGTGGACGGGTTCCGGTGGCGGTGCAAGTGCCCGCCGTCGACGTCGACCGCGCTTGTGCGCTGGTGCGTTCGTCCGGGTGTCTGACCGCGGAGGTGACGGCCGGCGGTGACACACCGGCCCGGATCGAGGCGGTGCGCGACGCCCTCGGACCGCAGGGCAGGGTTCGCGTCGTCGGGCCTGACGACTGGGACGTCGACACCGCGGTCACCACGATCCGCGCCATCACCGATGCGGTCGAGTACGTGGAGGTGCCCCGCGCGATCCTCGAGGGGGTGCGCCGCCGGGTCGACGTGCCGATCGCCGTCGTTGTGGACCGTGCCGGGCTCGGTGGCGCGGATATCGCGGTGCTGAGCAGTTCGTCGTTGGGCGGAGTGCGGCGGGCGTTGCGCATCGCCGAGACCGTTCGGGTGCCGTGTGTGGTGCGGGCAGGCCGCGAGAGCAGCGTCGGGCTGGCGGGTGCCGTCGCATTGGCGGGGGCGTTACCGGAGCTGCGGTACGCCTGCGCAGTCAGTCGCCCGGCGTGGGTCACCGCCGACATCACCACCGCGTCCCGCGAGCTGGTCGCGGTGGATGGGTACCTACCGGTGGCGCCCATGCCAGCCGCTCCGGAGATGGAGTTGCTGAGCAGGTGGGCTGCTGATCCCGCGGCCGTCGCCCGCTGGCGACACCGGCTGTCGGTGGCACAGCAAGCGCTCTGAGTTCGCCGTGCTCGAGATTCTCACAACCGGGCCGACAGCGCGCTGGAGGCGGCCAGCGCCGGGGGCACGCGCCCGCCCAGCAGTGTGATGAGTCGGGCCAGCAGATCGTCGAGATGTTTTCCCACCGCGCTGATCTCGGCCCGCCCATAGCTGGCGAACAGCAAGCTGGGTTGATCCACCACCAGGCGGGTGGCGCCGGAGTCGTCGGTGTGGATCACCACGCGTAACGGCGCGTGCAGCATGACTGCGGGGTCATGGCGAAACATCTGCTCGGCGATCACGTGATTGCCCATGAGGTACTCTGTGGCCCGCCCTTGTGACGGTGAATCGGCCAGGGCTGCAGCGATATCCGCCCGGTAGTAGCGCATGAAGCCGTAGGGGGCACTGTCGTCGGCGGCCATCACCGCCTCCTGCCAGTTGTGCGCCGCGGCAAAGGCTGCGTAGTCGACGATGGGAACCAGGCGCTCGAACCGGGAACGCACCACGTCGTAGGAACCCGGAAGCCCGATCGAGAATCGGCGCGACAGGTGCTCGACTGTGGTCGGGATGCTCTCCTGCATGAATCGAGTCTGTCCGGCTCTGGACTCTTCCGCCAGCGCGCTGCCTTCACTTCGACGGTAGTGCTAGCACCCAAAATCATGTGACATCGCCGTGACGCCCGTGGCAGGGTGAAGCGCCTATGACGATGACTGGAGATGAACTGGCGACCCGTCGTGACCGCGCGGTTCAGGCCGCCATCCACGCGGGCCGACAGCTCGGCCTCGGCGTCGTCGATGGTGTCGTGCTGCACGACGTGTTCTCGGTGGTGGTGCATCTGCGGCCCGAACCGGTGGTGGCCAGGATCCAGGTGGTCACCCCACCTGGGCTGGCCCCCGAAGACCGGGCCGCCCGCCAGCAACGCGAACTCGACGTGGTGGCGTGGTTGGCCGATCACGACGTCGCCGTGGTGGGGCCGTCGCCGCTGGTACCCATGCACCCGGCGGTTCAGGACGGTTTCGCGATGACGTTCTGGGAGCTGGCCGACGTCTCCGCCGATCATCAACCGTACGCGGGCGTCGATGTCGGCCTCACCGCCCCGCTCTACGCTGCGCTGGCCCGATATCCCGCATCGCTGCCGTTCCTGGCTCCGTTCAACTCCGGGTTACCGCAGCTGCTGTCAGCGCTCACCGAGTCCGAGCTGTTGTCGTGGGCCGACATCGACCGTGCGCGTGCCGAATTCGAGGCACTGAGCACCACACTGGGCGATCAGCAGGCCTTCGCGAGAGCGTTCCCCGGCGTCACCGTCCAGCCCTTGCATGGTGATGGACCCTCGCACAACGTCATCCGGACCGTCTCTGGCATCAAGTTCTCCGATTTCGAGGACGTGTGCCTGGGACCGGTGGAATGGGATCTGGCACACCTGGGACCTGCCGCCAACGACGAATATGACACAGCTGCAAGGGAACTGGGTTTGCGGGTGACCGATCCAACCGTTCAGCAGATGATGGACGCCGCCCGTACCCTGCAGTTCGTCGGGTGCGCGGCCCTGATCCCGGAGCTCCCCATCCTGGCCGAAGGGCTGGCTCCGGCAATCGCGGCATGGCGCTCACACGGAACGTAGGGCGTCGAACGCCTGCGGCAAGGAGATGACGCCGCCGTCGAACCGGCGGTGGATGTTGAGGCCGAGCGTCAGGGCACGCAATGCGGTGGCCGCTTCCATCGGATCCACTTCGTCACCCACCAGTTCATGCTTGCTGATGTAGTCGGCGTACAGGTCACGGATCCGTCGCTGACCTTCGGCGAAGGCCTCTGCGACCGGACCCTTTTCGACAACGGCCTCCAGGGCCAGAGTTCCGAAGATCTGAAACCGTTCATCGGTCAGCACCACCGACTGAGCACCGAGGATCTGCTGCCACCCCGCCTGCTCGGCTTCCTCGAATGCCGACGCGATGCTGGAGTACAGCATGTCGAATGCACTGTTGACGACGCCGACGATCAGCCCTTCTTTCGAGCCGAAGTGCCAGGCGATCGAACCTCTGCTGATCCCGCGCGTTCGGCGACCGATTGGACCGTGGTGGCTCTCGAACCGCCTTCGGCCAGCAACTCCCATGCCGCCGCCAACAGACGCGACCGACTCTCCGCACTCATCTCCGCTTGACGGCCCATGGCATCACCTTAACCGCCGTCCCAGGGCATCAGACCAGCCCAGAGGCCACGACCACACTGAAAGACGCAGTTGCGCAATCGAGTACACAGTGGCTGAACGCGTTTCCCGGCGCGGCGGGTGTTGCCCCACGAGCACTTACTGGACGCTCAGCATAGAAACCGCTACCGTTGTGATCATCCGTAACTGAGGATCACGGCGTAACTGACGAAATAGTCATCAAATGGGTGAGGGAGCGACGGAACATGTCACGCCAGTGGAAGAGATACGCGGGCATCACAGTGACCGCCGTTGCGGCGGCGACTCTGATCGCGGGCCTCACCGCCTACGTCAACCGCGACTGGATCATCGATCGCGCTATCCGCAGCCAGTTGACCGAAGCAAAGCAGTTCGCGTTCGGCAGCGGTGACCGCGACATGCGGGTCATGCTCTGCGGCACCGGATCTCCGGAGAACAGTGCCGCGAAAGCGCAGGCGTGCACCATGGTCTCGGCCGGCGGCAAGATCTTCGTGTTCGACGCCGGCGAGGGCGCCACCCGATCCCTGGCCCACTCGGGTGTGCCAGTGCACGAGATCGAACGGGTCTTCATCACCCACTACCACTCCGACCATTTCAACGGCCTCGGCACGCTGATCAACTACGGCTGGATCTGGGGCCGCTCGCAACCTCTGACGGTAGCCGGGCCCGTGGGCACCACCGCGGTGGTGGCGTCGCTGAACTCGGCCTACAGGCTCGACAACGGCTACCGCGCCGAGAACATGTCGGATCTGCACGACGCCATGGCCGGCAGCCAGGCGGTGCCCATCGACATAGACTTCCCCGATGATGCCAGATCGGTCCGCGTCTACGACCAGGACGGTGTGACCATCGACGCACACCTGGTGGTGCACGATCCGGTGGAACCCGCGTTGGGATACGTCATCGCCTATGGCGACAAGAAGGTCTTCATCAGCGGTGACACCATGGTGAGCCCGCTGAACCTGCCCGCCATGCAGGACGCCGATCTTGTTGTCCACGAGGCGTATGCGACACATCTGGTGCGGCGCTCCATCCCGATCATGCGGGAGATGGGCAACGAGTACGACGCCATGGTCGCCGAACGCACCATCGACTATCACGCCGATACCATCGCCTTGGCCAAGCAAGCCGAAGAGGCCGGTGTGAAGCATCTGGCGTTGACTCACCTCACGCCTTACCCCAACGGATTTTTCGCCCGGCAGTTGTTCACCCAGGGTATGAGCGAGTACTACAGCGGTGAGATCACCCTCGGTGAGGACGGCATGGTGCTCACGCCCTGAGCAGCCGCGGGAACAGCGCAGCGGCAGTGGCACCTGGGCCCAGGGTCAGGTCGGCCCCGGCCAACGTGGGTTCCTGGGCCAACGCCTGCGCCAGCGCTGTCACCGCTGGTGCGGGCGTGAACGGAAAGTCACTGCCGTACAGCAGTTGCCGCGGTGAAGCCACTTTCAGCAGAGCATCCAGGGCCACCGGCATCGGGAAACCCGCGAGGTCGAAATACAACGCTCCCAGCGCAGCAGGCACGTCCACGGGTGTTCCCGTCACCACACTCATGGCGGCAAGGCGATGCGCCACCACCGGCAGCACCGCACCTGCATGCGGCACCACCCAGCGGATCGCCGGATACCGCGTCAGAGTGCCGGACAGGATCAGATCGGCCACACAGCGGGTGGTATCGAACAGGAACTCCAGCATGGGTCGCGGATATCCCAGCGCCGTCGCCTCCCAACCCGGTGGCGACGTCGGGTGCAGCAGTACCACATCGGAGTGGCTGTCCAGTTCCGCGAGCACGCAGTCGAACTCAGGGTCGGTCAGATACCGCCCGTGGTAGTTGGTCTTGCACGCCACCGCATCAGCTGCCAGATCTGTTCTGGATCGCGCCAATTCGGCCAGCGCGCCGTCGATGTCGGGCAGCGGCAGCACCGCGGCCAGCCCGAAGGACCCGGGCCGGGAGGCCACCACCTCCGCGCCGAAATCGTTGACGTGGGCGGCCAGATCACGCGCCGCCCGGTCGTCACCGAAATGCACACCCGGTGACGAGATGGCCAGTACCGCTGCCGCAACTCCGCTGGCGGCCATGACCTCCAGCGCCTGCTCCACGCTCCAGCCGGGAATGCCAGGCATGCCGTCAGGTTCGCCGAGGCCCGCGGTCTCGCACTCGGCGCGGTATCGCGGTGTGACGTAGTGCGCGTGGACGTCCAACCATCCAGTCACTGGGTGAGCCCGGCCAGATCCGGAAGTGGCCGACCGCAGATCGCACGCGCATCCTTGGCTGTCAGGCCCAGCATCCGCAACACGTCTTCAGTCACCTTGTCGGCAGTAGCGGCGTCATCACGGTCAGGGTTGTTGCTGATCAGCGTGCCCATCCCCATCAAGGCACCACCGGCGACGGCAAGTGCCAGCTCGAAGTCGTCGATGTCGAAGCGGCCCGCCTTGGCGGCGGCCTTGAGATCGCGTAACGCGCGCGGCGCCAACCCCCGCTCCCCGCTCATCACGTCGAATCCGCGGGCCAGCAGGATTCGGGTCTCCTGCGGGCGCAGCCGGAACAGCCTGCCGGTCAACCGGAAACTGCATGCAAACGTCTCGGCTGGATCGGCGATGCCCGCGGTCAGCTCGTCCATCAGGGCACCGTGGTTGTCCAGCACTTCGGCCACCGCGGCTTCGAACAGCTGCTCTTTACTCTGGAAATGGTTGTAGAAGGACCCCATTCCCACATCGGCGGCTTGGGTGATCTCGAGGACCGGTGCGTTGAGCTTGCCTGCGGCGATGAAGGACTGGGCAGCCTTGAGCAGCGCCGCTCGGGTGCGCTGTTTGCGCCGCTCGAGTCGGCTGAGGGTACCTGCTGCTGGTTCGGTCATGTACTTCCTTGCCGGATGATCAGCCCTACATGCTAGTCGCGTCGGTTGAGGCTGACCGCATCACCGCGGACCCACGGCTCGGGCTCGGTGAGGAACACCGAGTCCCCGTCACGTTGTCGGTCCACCCACTCCTGCAGCGCGCGGTTGGCCGCATCGGCGTTGATCGAGATGACACTGGTGGCGCCCTCCCTGCGCAGACTGTCGGCCGGGCTGAGGGCGTGGTGCTCGTTGAAGATCTGTTTCTGCGCGGCGACGGTGGCCCGGTTGCGCCGGGAGTACAGCTGCGCAAGCTCCATGGTTTCGTCCATCAGGCGCTCGGCGGGGACGACGCGGTTCAGCAGTCCCATGCCGAGAGCCTCCTGCGACGAGTACCGCCTGCCCTGCAGCAGCATCTCGAGTGCGCGGGACGGCCCGATCAGTTGTGCCAGGCGCTGCCCGCCTACCGTGGTGGTGAGCCCGATCAACAGTTCGGGCAACATGAAGCCGGTGTGGTCGTCATCGGCGGCGATACGCACGTCGAGGCAAACCGAGAGTTCCAGTCCCCCACCGCCACACGGTCCTCCGATGGCCGCGAGGTAGACCGCCGGCGAGCGCATGATGCGCAGCACCACGTCGTTGAAGCGGGTGATGGTGAGCAGGCCGCCGATGGGGCTGCGTTCGATGATGTCACGTGCTCCGGGAAAGGCAGCCACCCCGGCAAGCAGGCCTGACACCACTGCGTGCGGCAGCACACGGCCGGTGGACGCCGTGAGAATGTCCTCGATGTCGAAATGGGTGATGTAGCGGTGTTCGATTCCGCCGGTGAGGATCACTGCGCCAACAGAGTCGTCGGCGTCCACCGCGATGGTCAACGCATCGAGATCCTTCTGCATCTGGGCCGTCATGAAGTTGTAGGGCGGGGCTGACACCCGCGCCACCAGCACACGCTCGATCTGTTCTACGGTCACCGTCTCCAGCTCGAGCTCAGCGGCGCGCATGGTCATGAACTCCCACTCTTGCGATTGTTCTTGCCAGAAAACACAATTCGTCAGCGCCACGGTGATCGGCAGCGGTGGCCAGCACGGAACGGTCGGGACGGATCACCGCCGTGTTGGCCCGCCCCCGCTGCAACCAGGTGCCGAGCTTACTGCCTGCTGCCACCTCCAGCAGGGCCACTCCGTCGCCTACCAGCAGGGTGCGCTGCTGGGTGGTCAGCGGGTGACTCGTCACCACGGCAACGCGCGTGCCGACCACCTCGTCGAGTCGCTGTCCGTCGAGTTCGGCATTGGGGCACAGCGACCCCGTCAGGTCTCCTCGCCGGCGGGTGCGCCGGGTCAACGCCGAGCGCCGCAGAGCAGGGGTGGCCGGCGACCCGAATCTGGCAGCCAGGGCTTGCAGCCGTGGCAGCACCCGGCTGCGCAGTGCGTCGCCGCGCCTGCCGCCCGCGGTCATGGCCCATCCGATGGCCACGGCGAGCCGGATCATGCTGCGCGCGTGGTGTTTGCGCTCAGTCTGGTAAGTGTCCAGGGCCGACTCCGGCAGCGCTCCCCGGCAGACACCGGCAACCTTCCACGCCAGGTTCATCGCATCACGCAGCCCTGAGCCCATTCCCTGACCGATGAACGGCGGCGTCAGGTGGGCCGCGTCACCGAGCAGGAAGATGTTGCCTCGTCGCCACCGGTCGGCCACCTGGGCGCGAAAGGTGTACTCGCAGGTGCGGATCAACCTCAGGCGCTCTACGGATGGCGCCCATGGCCTGATCAACGGGGCGATCTCGACGAGTGTCCGGTAGTCGTCCTCGGTTTCGTGCGCCAGCAGCTGGAATTCCCATCGGTAACGCGTCTCGGTGACTCGCATGTAGGTGCCTGCGCGCACCGAACTGCAGACCTGGTGCACGCCTTCCCATTGCCCCAGCTGCACGTCGGTGTCGATGTCGATCACCAGCCAGCGCTGTTCGAACCCCAGGTCGGTCATGGCGGAGCCGATGGCCCTGCGGGTCAGGCTGTTTGCGCCGTCGCAGCCCAGCACGTAGCTGGCACAGATACTCTCCCGCCCACCGGTGAGCCGATCGGTGAACCGGACCTCCACGGTGCCGTCAGGAAGCGGATTGATGGCGGTGACCTCGACGTCGGAGCGCAGTTGTGCCGCGGGATAGGAGCTCAGGTTGTCGCGGAGCAACCGTTCGAGTACCGGCTGATCGAACATGTTGGATTCGGGGTGACCATGGACTCCGACAGCACTGCGGCCAAACTCGCAGAAGACCTTGAGTTCCGGATCAACGAGGCGTAGCCCGAGGCCCGGACGTGAGATCTTCGCAAAGTCCGCACCGATGCCGAGGCGGGCCAGGATCCGATACACCTCGTCATCGGCGGCCACCGCGCGCGGCTGCGGATAGATGTCGGACCAGCGCTCGAGCACCACCGAGGCCACCCCGTGCTGGGCGAGCAGTGTCGCCGCGGCGATCCCGGTTGGCCCGCCGCCCACGATCACGATCGGGTTCATGCGTACCGGACCGACATCCGTTGCACGCCGAGGTCGATGGCTCCGTCGTCGGTGGCCACCGAAGCTTCGACCAGATCACCGTCGTGCAGATACTTCGGGTTCTTGGCCTGGGAGGCGAAAAAGCTCTTCCATTTCAGCGCAGTCGGCAGCAGCGCGCCGATCTTCTCGATGATCTTGGGCGGCGCGCTCAGTGCAGTGCCGACCGGCGTTCCGGTGAGGATCAGGTCACCGGCGGCCAGGGTCTGGAACCGGGTCAGCGACTGCAGCGCCTGCAGCGGACGGTAGAGCATGTCACCGTCCACCAGTGCGTTCTGGCGCTGTTCGCCGTTGACGGAAAGACGCAACCGCAGATCGCCGAATCTGCTGAGCTCCTTGGCATCCAGCAGCACCAGTTCCGGTCCTGTCGGGGTGAACGTGGGGTAGGACTTGGCCTCGTAGAACTGGGTTTGCGGCAGCTGGACGTCGCGGGCGGAGACATCGTTGGTGACCACCAGGCCGGCCACGTAATCGGCAATGTTCAGGTCGGTCACCGTGGTGCCCACCGGCATGTCGGTGGCGATCACCAGACCTATCTCCACCTCGTAGTCCATGAGTTTGACGTGCTGGGGCTTGATGATGTCGTCGGTGGGTCCGCTGATCGACGCCGATGATTTCCGGAAGAAGGTCAGCGGTACGGTAGCCGGATCCATGTTCGAATCCACCACGTGGGATTCGAAATTGGTCATCTGCGCCACCACCCGGCAGGGCGCGGTGATGGGTGAGACGAGATCGAGTTCCTTGATCGCCACGGGTGTGCCGGTGGCGGCCGCGATCGCGGCGCGATCGCCCAGCAGTTCGCCGGTGGTGGTTGCTGCCGTGGCGATCTCGGCGGCGTGATCGGCGTCGGTCTTGACCCACCAGGCGTCAGCGGTCTTGAGAACGGAGATGGTCATGAAGTCGCTACTTTCATCAGGCCGATGAGGCGGTGTACGTCGAACTCGTTGTCGTCACGCAGTCCGTTGATCATGGAAAGCACCTGCGTGCGTGCATTTTTGGGGCCAGTTTCCAGGAAGTCGCTGGTGACCGGCGGGCCCCACTGCGCCAGACCGGAGGCTGTGAACGGCGCCCAGCCGGGTTCGAGAGTGTTGTCGAACATGTCACCGTCGGTGAAGTGCTCGACCAGGAAGCCGTCGGGGTCGCGCCAGTAGTCGAACAGCTGACTGCCCTGGATGTGCCGCCCGATACCCCACGACCGCAGGTACCCCCGCGCGCGCAGGTACTCGCCACCGGCGGCGAGTGCGTCGAGATCACTGACCTGGTACGCGGAGTGGACGTAGCGGTTCGCAGGCCCCAGCGCCAGAGCCAGCGTGTGGTGATCAGCCGGGACCGGCCCGAGGTCACAGCGGATGAAGCTCATCGACGGACCCCGGTCACGCTGCCCCGGGAAGTAGAGGAAGTCGCTGACGATCATCCCCAGGTTGTCCAGATACCAATTCAAGGTGGCCAGATAGCGATTGGACTGCAGGACAACGTGACCCAGCCGCTGCACGCGGGCCGGCACGTGCGCCGGACGTACGGTGGCGTTGACACGCTGCACGCCGTCGCCCGCATTGAACGTAGTCGGTTGCTGCTCGGGAAGTTCCGGCAGCTGATGCATACCCGCCACCACCTGCACGCGGCAGCCGCTCGGGTCTTGGAGCTCCACCGCGACTCCGCCGAGCGCGTCCGGCAGCCGATGTGTGGGCGCTCCGACCGCATCGGCGAGGCGCAGGACGTCGACCTCGTCCTGCGCGCGGAACGCCACACCGGCGAACCTGGTCCGGGCGGCCCGCCGGATGATCACCGCGGGCGATCCGGCCCGGGTTCCACGCAGCTGGATCTCCTCGGGGGTCCGCAGTGCGGTGTGGAAGCCGAATGCCCGGGCAAATGCCTCGGCACGCATCAGGTCGGGCTTCTCGAACTCCAACCACGCGATGTCCGCGACCTTGATCAGGGGATTGCGTCCGCGTCCGGTGTGCTCACCGCGCAGCGCTCCACTCTCGGAATGCAGGCCGTGGTGGGCATCGACGGGAGTCGTCATGGTCACCTCCTCGGATAGTAATGATGATTTCGTCAGTTACGACGTTATCATCAGATCGAGTTGGTGCACACCCCGCATCACAAGGATCTCCACGTGTGGACGGCCCGGCCGCTCGGACCGCAGTCACAGCCCGCCTCGAACACACCATCGCCACCGAGAACACGTACACGCAGTACTGGATGCGATGGAGGAAACGATTTCGAGGGCTTCCGCACACATCGTCTCGACAACATGCGCGCGTCGGACGGGTCACCGCCTGTCCGACAGGACCAGGTCCGGTGCCAAGGCCGCCGTCACCGGATTACCGCTCAGCGACGACTCCACTTGGGCACGGTGACGCGGCTCCGTCAGCCAGGACCGAGCAGGATCTCGGCCAGCCGGGTGGTGGTTGCCTTGCCCTCCTCGAACCCGCCCTCACCTTCGAGGGAGTTCATGATGGCCAGGGTGTACCGCTGGCCCGGCCCAGCAAACCCGACACTGTTGACTACCCAACCGCCCTGCTCTAGGGACCAGCCGTTCTTGTTGCCTGGTTGCATGGCAGTACCCGCGCCCCAGACACCCCACTGTTGGTTGGCATCCACGCCCTGCATCTCCGACACAATCGCTTCGGTCTGCGCAGCCGGTAGCCGCCCCAGTGCGTAGTTCATCAGCCGGTCGAGGTCGTCGGTGCTCGACTTCTGGAAACCCCAGTCCGGGTAGACGTCGCTGAACCCTTGCTGAGGTTGCAGCCCCGTCATTCCATAGGACGGGAAGTTGCGGTTGAACGCCTCGTGATCGACGCCACCGAAACGTTTCCAGAGCGTGGCGGCAGCATCGTTGTCCGAGGAGTGCATCATCGCGGCCATCAGCTGGCGGTCGGCGTTGGTCAAGGTGATCTGACCAGCCGTTGCCCTGGTCAGCAGATCCACCACCATGGCGAGTTTGATGGTTGATGCCGTCCAGATCAACGCGCCCGCGGACTGGTTGCGGTGAACCAGTCCGGTCGAGCGATCCCGCAGCACGTAACCGACGGTGCCTGGTCGAGTGGACAGGTACTCCTCAGCGGTGGCGATCCGCTGGGCGAAGTCCGCGCGAGCGGGCGCTGCCGGAGAAATCAGAGTCAGAGCGCCCACCAGAACAACCGCGAGAAACCGCACCATGGCGTCGACTGTCCCAGCCGAAGCGGCCCGCACCGCAAGGACGCGCCGTCAACGCGGTCACCGCCCCGATCAGCGGACGGTGAAGTGAAGTTCGCCGATGCCGTCGATGCCGCCATCGACGCGTTGGCCGCGTTCGATGGGTCCGACACCCGACGGGGTTCCTGTCATGATGAGGTCCCCTGGCGCCAGCGTGACCGACGCGGAGAGGTGAGCGATCACGTCGGAGACCGGCCAGATCTGATCTTTGAGGTCACCTTCCTGGCGCAGTTGCCCGTCGACGCAGACCCAGATCCGTCCCTGCCCCGGGTCTGCCACGCCGGCGGGGACCAGCGGCGACACCGGCCCCGACGCGTCGAACCCCTTGGAAAGATCCCACGGCCTGCGCGCCTGCTTGGCGAGATCCTGCAGGTCCCGACGGGTCAGGTCGACGCCCACTCCGTATCCCCAAACATGTTGCAGTGCAGCCTCTGCCGCGATATCTGCACCGCCGGTGCCGATCGCGACCACCAGTTCGATCTCGTGGTGCAGGTTGGCGGTCTGCGGCGGATACGGCACCACACCCGCAGGCCCGCCCAGGTAGCCCTGCGTGGCGGTGAAAACCGCGTCGGCGGGTTTGGTGAAGTAGAACGGCGGCTCACGATCGGGATCCGCGCCCATCTCGCGCGCATGGTCGGCATAGTTGCGTCCCACGCAGTAGACCCGCCGGACGGGGAACCGCTCCGTCGATCCGTGCACGGCGATCGTCGTCTCCGCGACGGTGAACATGAACACTCCCTCGTTCTCTGCGGTGCCGAATCCGGCTGCGGCATCTGTCCTTTCGGGCCGCGCGACATTCGACACGAACCCGTCGACGCGATTCAGAACGGACTGCTGTTGGACTGGCGCTTTGCATCCTCCGGACGAGGGCCGAACCGGCGGATGTAGTCCTCGTGGATGTGCGCATCGCGCTTGCGTTTGATCACGTCGACGAGATTGGGGTCCAGACCGTGCTGAGCCAGCCGGTGCCTGCGCCACACCTTGTTCAGCGCCAGCGCCATCAGGATCGCCCAGATGTAGATGGGCGCCGTCATCTCCAGGCGCACATAGAACGAGGCATCGATCAACCAGATCGGCCCGAGCACCAGCAGCGGCGGGATGGCGAAGCGGATCAGGTGGCGGCGCACCGCGCCCTGTCCGGCCAGATCCTCGGCGACCCAACGGTTCATGGAAGGGGGCAGGCGCTTCCCGTACGAGAAGGCGATGTACTGCCAGAGGTTCGGTTTGTCGGCGGCCATGATGCTCCTGTTCAACTGGCGAGGGTTCCGGCGGCCAGCGCTGCGGAGTTCACGCGGGTCAGGACGCTGTGGAGTTGCTCGATTTCGGACATGCTGACACCCAGCCGGGCGATGACGGCGGGCGGTATCGATTCGGCCTGGGTGCGCAATGCCGCTCCGGCCTTGGTGAGTTCGACGTCGGTGGAGCGCTCATCGGCGACGCTGCGAGTGCGGGTGATCAAACCGAGTGCTTCCAGTCGTTTCAACATCGGCGAGAGAGTCGCCGAGTCCAGCTGCAGTGTAGTGGCGATCTGTTTTACGGACAGGGGTGCCGCCGAGATCTTGCGGTGGTCCCAGAGTGCGAGCATCACCAGGTACTGCGGGTGGGTCAGACCGAGCGGCTCCAGGAGCGGGCGGTAGACAGCCAGGACTGCCCGGTTGGTGACCGCCAGCGCGAAGCAGACCTGTTGCTCGAGAGCCAGGGGGTCAGCCTGCGCGGCGGAAACGGACATAAGTCGATCGTACCCTAATAGTTAGTGCACTATCCAGTTAGGCGCCGAGCTCGCCGGCGATGCCCCGCTCGATCTGCGCCCGGGTGCGCTCAGGTAGTTCGACCAGGCCGTCCAACTCCTTGCGTGCCTGCCGGTAGGCCTGCTCTCGCTCCTGATTTGTCGCCGCATCGTCGGAGGCCACCCGCAACAGGCTCCGCGCCCGGTGCAGCCGCTGCTTCTCGGCATCGCTATAACCAGCATCGCGCCGACGCCTGGCCTCAGCCTCGGCGACATTGAACGCACTGACGTACTCCTCAACCGCCTGGCGATACTCCGCCGCCGAGTCGCGGTCGTCGAGAAGTGACTCGGCAGCCTGGGGCCGGAGCAGGTCGGCGCGCCACTTCGCGCGGTGAAAGCGCTCGGTAACCGCTTCCGTCAGATCGGTCATCAGCGGATATTCCAGCAGCGTGATGGGGTCCAGCTCGTACTCCAGCCAGCGGGTGTCGGTGCGGTCGTGCTCGACGACCGTGCGCTGGATCGCCTTCCAGGTAGCGGCGCTGCCGGTCGGTTGCGGCTCAGTCACCGGACGGTCGGTTGGCTGCTCAGCCACCTGCGGGCGCCGGCGCTGCACAGCTCGGTAACCCGCGAAAGCGGCGCCGGCGATCGGGATGACGATGATCAGCAGCTCGATCAGACGGATGATCAGGCCCATACCGCCAGGATGCCAGCGATCGAAACCCGCGACCAAGGCCGTCTCACCTCAGGTGGCCGGCTCAGCCCACCGCACGCAGTGCATCATCCAACGTCGACCACAACCCCAGTAGGTCGTCGAGACCGACGACCTGCAGCGGCCTACTGGTCGCTGGACCGTCGGCCACCACCGCGAAGGCAATGTTGTCGCCGGCCTGTTGCTTGGCCTGTACCAGCACGGTCATCCCGGCCGATGCCAGAAAGGTCACGTCGGTTAGATCGATGATCAATCCGCGCGGCGCGTCGGCCAGGGCGGTACCGAGAGCGGTACCGAGCAGCGGCGCGGTCAGCATGTCGACGACATCACTGACCTCCACCACAGCCACCCCGTCGACAACCCGTTCATACACGGCAAACCCATTGGATGCCTGCTCAGCCATACCTCTCCCCAACGCCCTCCCCGACCGTTGCGGGCAGTATCTCAACACAACCTGGCGAATGCCGTGGGCGGGCAGAATCACGGACATGGCCGACGTACGCCCATTCCGCATCGACATCCCCGACTCCGCACTCGACGACCTCTCCGGACGACTGCGCAACACCCGCTGGCCCGAACCGGAACCCGTGGACGACTGGAGTCAGGGCATTCCGCTGGCATACACCCGTGAACTGGCCGAATACTGGGCCACGGACTACAACTGGCGGGACCGCGAGACCCGCCTGAACAGGTTCGCGCAGTTCACCACCGAGATCGACGGCCTCGACATCCACTTCATCCACCAGCGCTCACCCCAGGCCGACACCTTCCCACTGCTCATCACCCACGGATGGCCCGGGTCCATCGTGGAGTTCCAGAAAGTGATCGAACCGCTCACCGAGGCCGGTTTCGACGTGGTGTGTCCGTCGCTGCCGGGCTACGGCTTCTCCGGCAAACCCACCGAGCCGGGTTGGGGCGTCGAGCGCATCGCGCGGGCCTGGGACACCCTGATGGTGCGCTTGGGTTACTCACGGTTCGGCGCCCAGGGCGGCGATTGGGGATCAGCCGTCACCCGCCAGATCGGCCGCAACATCGGCCACTGTGTGGCCATCCACACCAACATGCCGATCGGACGCCCACCGGCTGACGCGTTCGACAACCCAACCGAAGAAGCCGTGCGAGCGCTGGAGAGCATCGACTACTACCGCAAGTGGGACGCTGGCTACTCCAAGCAGCAGTCCACTCGGCCACAGACACTGGGCTACGGCCTCGTCGATTCTCCGGTGGCGCAGCTGGCGTGGATCGTCGAGAAGTTCTGGTCCTGGACCGATTGCGACGGCCACCCCGAGAACGCACTGACACGCGACGAGATGCTCGACAACGTGATGCTCTACTGGCTCACCTCGTCAGGAGCCTCGTCGGCGCGGCTGTACTGGGAGAGTTTCGGCAGCTTCGGCGACGGGTCGCCGGTCACGCTGCCGACCGGGGTGGCAGCGTTCCCGAAGGAGATCCTGCAGGCACCTCGTTCGTGGTGCGAAGCCGGCTATCCCAACATCACCCGGTGGACCACGATGCCTCGCGGAGGCCACTTCGCGGCGTTCGAACAGCCCGATCTGTTCGTCGAGGACGTGCGGACGTTCTTCGATACGATCCGCTGACAACACCGCCTTCCCCGGCGACCGCCGCATTCGGCGAACGGATCAGACCGCCGCCATCACCTGATGCGCACTGCGCTGGTGCACGTCGTTCAGGAAGTGTGAGACCTCGACCGCACAGCGCCGTGCGTGCGACGTGTCCACAAGGTCGAAAGCGTGTCCGGCACGGGGGATTTCACGATACTCAACGGGATTGCGGGACACCGCGCGGAGCGCGTCACGAAAAGCCCGCGCCTCCCCCACCGGGATGACGACGTCACTGTCTCCGTGAATCAGCATGAACGGCGGTGCATCGGCATGGACTCGCGCCACCGGCGAAGCCGCCTCGAATACTTCGGGATGACGATTCTGACTGCGGCGCACCACAACTCGCTCGAGAAAGCCCTGGAAGTTGGCCCGTGTCGGCGTCGAGCGGTCCTGCCAGTCGTAGCGCCCGTAGATGCCCACCACCGCATCCACCGACGTATCGGCATGGTCGAGCAACTCGCCGCGGAAGGTCGGATCCCCGGGGGTCAGGCCGGCCAGCGCGGCAAGGTGGCCTCCCGCCGAACAGCCGGCGACGGCGACAAAGCCGCGGTCGCCGCCGAAGCGGTCGACATTCGCCCGCGCCCACGCGATAGCGGCGTTGACGTCGGCGATGTGACGAGGCCAGCGATGCACGGGTGACACCCGGTAATCCATCGTCAGGCACACCCAGCCCTGCCTGACCAAATGGTGCAACAGGGTGTGCCCCTGCAGCACCCGGGTGCCCTGGACCCACGCCCCACCGGGCACGAAGAGCAGCACCGGGGCCGGCCCGCCGGGCAGATCGGGGCGACGCCAGACCTCCAGCAGCTGCGCAGGGTGATCTCCGTAGCGCACGGAAGCGCGGTGCAGGCTGCGGCGGCGTTGCGCAGCGGCCCGCACGAAGGGTGGGATCCGGCTGCCACGAATCGGGTCCAGGCCGGCTTCGGTGTCCTCGACCGGCGCGGCCGCGGCGCTGCGCCGGTCGATGGCCGCCCGGACTGCGGCGGGCGCGTAGTGACCGCCGTACATCATCATCGCGGTGAGCCCCGCGAAGGGTTCCAGGTGCTTGCCCACCACTGGCAGCGACGAGTACAGCCGGGTGGACGCCAGCATGAGGTCAACAGGATGGAGCGAGGGCAGGGCCATGGCCGTAACCTCCATGAGCGGCAGCAGAATCCGGCGCCGCTCGGACTGCAGCGCTGGGTCTGGCTACCCACCGCGCTGAGCCGTCAAACGCGCGATTTCGGCGGTCTTTGCACATGTTCGCGAAACGACACCGTTACCAGCCGTAACGCGCCGGTGACGAAGCCGGGGCAAGACCAGAAATGGTCCAGCGACAACGTGGTCGACGTGAACTTCACCTCCATCGCCGGCCTGATGTCACCCGTCCCGGAGCACCGCGGCGAAGCGCTGTTGCAGGTACTGCACAGCTCGACCGGCATCACGTCCGGCCGGCTGACCGCGCTGGACGCCCACGGCAGGCAGGTCACTGTCGCTGCGCTGGTCCGCGGGCCCCGCAGTCTGGCCCGGCCGGGCGAGACGGGCACGCTGGTGCGAAGGTTGAGCGATGCTGCGGGGTGCTCGGTGGGCACGCTGCAACTGAGCACCGGCCAGAACTGCTCGCCGGCCACCATGGTGGCGATCGCCGCCCTGACGCCCCATTTCGCGGCCGTGGCCGAAGTGGCCACCAAGCGGCGCCAGTTGGGTCTGACCAGCCGTGAGTCCGAGGTGCTGGCCGCTGTCGCGGAGGGTCACACCAACGCCGAGATCGCTCGGCGTGACTGCGTCTCGGTCCGCACGGTCACCACCCACGTAGAGGCGATCTTTCGCAAGCTCGGCGTCAGCAACCGGGTGCAGGCCGCCCGGGTCGCCCTCGACTGCGGCATCGTCGAGCGTCACAACGCAGGCATCACGGCAGCCCACGGCCTGGCAGCCTCGTAGTTGGCGGCGGCCCTCAGCACCGAGGCGTCGGCGCGGTGCCTACCCGCGATCTGCAACCCGACCGGCCTGCCGTCGGAGGTGAATCCCGCGGGCACCGAGATGGCCGGCGTGGTCGTCATGTTGTACGGGTACGTCAGCAGCCAGCCCAGCAACCGCCGTTGCAACGACTGCCCGTCCAGCCAAGCGGGTGCAAACCGGTCCAGCGGGAATGTCGCGGACGCCAACGTCGGACTGACCACCAGGTCGTAATCGCGCATGAAGGCGCTGAAGGTGTCCCACATCCGGCCGCGGAACGCCTCCGCACGGCCGATCTCGACAGCAGTCAGCGTCTCGGCCTGCGCGAAGATCTCGATGAGGAAGTCGTCGACCTGCCCGCCCAACGACTTCCAGTCCAGGACGTCGTACTCACACGAGTAGCCGGGCACCCACAGGCCCTTCCACATCGCCTCCTCGGGGTCACCCCAGTCCGGCGTCGCCTCCTCCACCACGGCGCCCAACGCCTCGAATGCCTTCACCGCCTCGGCGCAGACGGCGGCCACCTCGGGATCGACGTAACCCAGACCCAGGTCGGGCGACCATGCGACCCGCCACCCGGTGATGTCCCCCCGGACCGCCGAGGCGTAATCGATGCCGTCGGCGGGCACGGAGTTCGGATCCGAATCCGATACGCCGGCCATCACCGAGAACATCAGTGCCGCGTCGCCGACCGTACGGGTGATGGGCCCGTGGAAGATGTGTGTGTAGTGCCGCCCGTCGAGCAGTGTGTGGGGAATGCGGCCCAGCGACGGCTTGAAGCCGACAACTCCGCACATGGCCGCCGGGATGCGTACGGATCCGGCGCCGTCGGCGCCCTCGGCCAGCGGTCCGAGACCGGCGGCCACCGAGGCCGCGGCGCCTCCGCTGGAGCCGCCCGCGGTGTGACCGGGTTTCCAGGGGTTGTGGGTGGGTCCGTAGAGGTGGCTGTCGGTACCTCCGTAGTAACCGAATTCAGGGGCGTTGGTCTTGCCCAGGAACAGGCCGCCGGCTTGCTTCATCCGGGTGACGACAGTGGCGTCGTGCGTCCCCACCGTGCCTGCCAGTGGCTTGAGCGACGAATCAAAGGGCAGGCCCGCCATGGTGGTCAGACCCTTGATGGAGAACGGCACGCCGTGCAGGGGTCCACGGGGAGTGCCCGCGTCGAGTTCGGCCTGCAGTTGCGCCGCATCGGCCAACACCTGCTCACGATCGAAGTGGATGTAGGCGTTCAGCGCGGGGTTGACGGCCTCGATCCGGTCGGCGAACTCTGTTGCGACCTCGGTGGTCGAAACGGCGCCGGAGCGGATCTGGTCGGCGAGCACGGTGGCAGGAGTCCAGCACAGTTGGCTATCGGGCATCGCGTCAGCGTAGAAAGCTCCGCCCGGCGTGCGCACCGGCGAAAATACGTAGAACGGCAGAGGTTGCGGTAGGCCACCCCGGTGGATATTGTTGCGCATCACGCATTAGTTGCTTTATGCGCAACAGGAGCTCAGGTATGGCCACCCCGAAGATCATCATCGTCGGCGCAGGAATCGTCGGGACGTCGCTGGCCGACGAACTGACCGCCCGTGGGTGCACCGATGTCACCGTCCTGGACCGCGGGCCCCTCTTCACCACAGGCGGGTCGACGTCGCATGCACCCGGTCTGGTGTTCCAGACGAACGGGTCCAAGACCATGACCGAATTCGCCCGCTACACCGTCGAGAAGTTCTCCCGCCTGGGCGCCTTCCAGCAGGTCGGCGGGCTCGAGATCGCCACCACGCCGCAGCGCTGGACCGATCTGCACCGCAAACTCGGGTGGGCCCGGTCCTGGGGCATTCCCGGGCAACTCCTGGACGCCGAGCAGTGCAAGCAGCTCTACCCTCTCCTGGACGTCGATCGCATCCTGGGCGGTTTCCACACCCCCACCGACGGTCTGGCCAAGGCACTGGCGGCCGCAACCACCCAGGCCGAGCGTGCCACCGAACGGGGCGCGACGTTCCTGGGTCACCAGGAAGTGGTCGACGTGCTCGAGCGCGGCGGCCGCGTGGTCGGAGTCCGCACCGCCTCCGGCGACGAGTTCGCCGCCGACGTGGTGGTGTCCGCCGCCGGATTCTGGGGCGCCCAGCTGGGCGCCAGGGTGGGCCTGACAGTGCCGCTGGTCCCGATGGCACACCAGTTCGCCAAGACCGGGCAGCTGGCCGACCTGCAGGGCAACACCGATCCTCGGATGCCGATCCTGCGCCACCAGGACAAGGACCTGTACTACCGCGAGTACGGCGACCGTCTCGGCATCGGCTTCTACGGACACCGGCCCATGCCGGTGGACATGACCACCCTGCTCACCGACACCGCCGGCGAGCCCATGCCCTCCATGCTGCCGTTCACCGACGACGATTTCGCCCCCGCCTGGGCCGCCAGCGCCGATCTGCTTCCAGCGCTGGGTGATTCAAAGTACGAAGAGGGTTTCAACGGCATCTTCTCCTTCACCCCCGACGGCTTCTCGATCATGGGTGAGCACCGTGACCTGCCCGGCTTCTGGGTGGCCGAGGCAGTCTGGGTGACGCATTCGGCCGGGGTGGCCAAGGCGATGGCGGAGTGGATTGTCGACGGCACTCCCGGCACCGACGTCCACGAGTGCGATCTGTACCGCTTCGAAGAGCCCGCGAAGAGCCCCGAGTTCATCCTCAAGACCAGCTCGCAGGGTTTCGTCGAGGTCTACGACATCATCCATCCGCACCAGTACCGCTCCGACCCACGAGAACTGCGGGTCAGCCCGTTCTACTCCCGGCAGCAGGACCTCGGCGCGTTCTTCTTCGAGGGCGCTTGCTGGGAACGCCCCGCGTGGTACCAGGCAAATGCGGCGCTGGTGGACGAACTCGCCTCTGCCGGAGTGGCTTTCCCAGAGCGCGACGACTGGTCGGGACAGTTCTACTCCACCATCTCGATCGCCGAGGCACGCTGGACCAGGGAATACGTGGCGCTGTACGACATGACGCCGTTGACCCGCTACGAGATCAGCGGGCGGGGTGCCTGCGCCTTCCTGCAGCAGCTGACCACCAACAATGTCGACAAACGACCCGGTTCGGTCACATACACGCTGATGCTCGACGAAACCGGTGGCATTCGAAGTGATCTCACAGTCGCCCGGCTGACCGACGATACCTTCCAGGTGGGCGCCAACGGACCTCTGGACCTGGACTGGATCACCCGTCACCTGCCGGAGAGTGGCGTGACCGTCCGCGACATCACCGGCGGCACCTGCTGCATCGGGGTGTGGGGCCCGCGGGCCCGCGACCTGGTGGCACCGCTGTGTGCAGCGGACATCTCACACAACACATTC
The DNA here is from genome assembly GCF_001984215.1 of Mycobacterium sp. MS1601. Lineage (NCBI taxonomy): Bacteria > Bacillati > Actinomycetota > Actinomycetes > Mycobacteriales > Mycobacteriaceae > Mycobacterium > Mycobacterium sp. MS1601. The sequence goes on along the minus strand of NZ_CP019420.1, from coordinate 2,783,202 downwards.
GGATACTTCAAGGCGATCAGCACCTTCATCGGATCGGTGCCTGTGACGATGATGCGGGTCTCCTACGTGGGCGAGCTCGGTTGGGAGATCTACACCTCGGCCGAGCACGGTCTCAAGCTCTGGGACCTGCTGTTCGCCGCGGGTGCCGAGTACCGGGCAATCGCCGCCGGCCGCATTGCCTTCAACAGTCTGCGGATGGAAAAGGGCTACCGCTCCTGGGGCACCGACATGACCGCCGAACACCTGCCCGCCGAAGCGGGAGTCGGCTTCGCGGTGTCCGGCAAGAAGGGCGACTTCCTGGGCAGAGCCGCACTGGATTCGGCCGGTCCACCCTCGACCATGTTGCGCAGCATCGTCTTCGACGATCCTGCCGCTGTGGTGCTGGGTAAGGAACCGGTCAGCGTCAGTGGTGAGGTGGTGGGCTATGTGACCAGCGCCGGCTACTCGGCCACCATCGGACGCAGCATCGCCTACGCATGGCTGCCCGCCGAGATCGCGATCGGAGACCCCGTGACTGTCGCCTACCTGACCTCGACCTACACCGCGGTGGTCACCGCCGAGCCGGTGGTCGATCCCGACATGATACTGATCCGGAGGTAACAGCCTTGAACGACAACAGCTTCGACGCCATAGTCGTGGGGCTCGGCGGGATGGGCAGCGCCGCGGCGTACCACCTGGCCCGGCGTGGGGTACGGGTGCTGGGCCTGGAGAAGTTCACCCCCGCCCATGACAAAGGCTCCAGCCATGGCGGTTCGCGCATCATCAGGCAGTCCTATTTCGAGGATCCCGCCTACGTGCCGCTGCTGCTGCGCGCCTACGAGCTGTGGGCAGAACTGGCCGACAGCACGCGCCTGGAGGTGTACCGCCTCACCGGCGGTCTGTTCATGGGTGCACCGGACTGCCTGACGGTGGCGGGCAGCCTGCGCGCATCCCAGGAGTGGTCCCTGGACCATGAGATGCTCGACGTCGGTGAGATCAGCAGGCGTTTCCCGACTTTGACGCCCGCGCCGGGTGATGTCGCCCTGTACGAGGCGAAGGCGGGCTTCGCCCGACCCGAGATGACGGTGCAGGCACACCTCGACCTCGCCGCCCGTGAAGGCGCGGAACTGCGCTTCGGTGAGGAGGTGCAGTCATGGCAGGACGGTCCGTCCGGGGTCCGGGTGACCACTGCGCGCGGCACCTACACCGCTGGTCAGCTGGTGATCTGCCCGGGAGCCTGGGCGCCGTCGCTGTTGACCGAACTGGGCATCCCCATCACCATCGAGCGACAGGTGCTGTACTGGCTCCAACCGGACAGCGGCACAACACCGTTCGTCGACCACCCGATCTTCATCAGCGAGGACACCGCAGGCATGCAGATCTACGGTTTCCCGGCCATCGACGGCCCCGACGGTGGAGTCAAGGTGGCCTTCTTCCGCAAGGGCCAGGTCTGTACACCGGAGACCATCGACCGCACGGTGCACGAACAAGAGATCAACGAGATGCGGGAGCGGGCGACGCAGCTGCTTCCCGCGCTCACCGGCCCTGCCGTCCACACCGCCACCTGCATGTACTCCAATACCCCCGACGAGCACTTCGTGATCACCCGTCCCGACGGATTCACCAATGTCACAGTGGCGTGCGGCTTCTCGGGACACGGTTTCAAGTTCGTCCCCGTCGTCGGCGAGGTCCTGGCAGACCTCGCCGTCACCGGAGACACCCCCCATCCCATCGGGCTCTTCAACCCCCGGCGACTGGTGACCACATGACCACTGTCGATGCCCCCCTGGGCGCCCCAGATCCGACGACGTTCAGCACCCCCGCCCCGGGGAGCAACCTGATGCCCACCCTCGGCGGCGGGTTCTATTCCGACAGAACGATTTTCGAATCGGAGCAGGAACACATCTTCGAACGGATGTGGTTCTGCGCCGCCAGGGTCGCCGATCTGCCGTCGCCCGGCGCCTTCAAAAAGGTCCAGGTCGGCCGGGAGAGTGTGCTGGTGGTGCGCGCCAAAGACGGTGCACTCAACGCCTTCCTCAACGTGTGCCGCCACCGCGGGGCCATGCTGTGCACCGAGGACTCCGGAACGGTCAAGCGCCACCTACGCTGCCCCTACCACGCCTGGACCTACAACCTGGACGGAAAGCTCTTCGCTGCACCGAATCTCGGTTCACTCACCGATGAGACCGGAGCACGCATCGACAGAACCGAGTATGGATTGCTGAAAGTGGCCGTGCGGGAATGGCTCGGCTACGTCTGGGTGTGCCTGGCGGCCGAGCCGCCATCCTTCGAGGCCGACGTCATGGGTGCGGTGACCGAGCGCCTGGGTGATGCCGGCGCTGTGGACAGTTACGCGGTGGCGGATCTTGTGGTCGGGCGCCGGGTCGTCTACGACGTTGCCGCCAACTGGAAACTCATCGTCGAGAACTTCATGGAGTGCTACCACTGCGCCACCATTCATCCCGAGCTCACCGAGGTGCTGCCCGAGTTTGCCGACGGGCTGGCCGCACAATACTTCGTCGGCCACGGCGCGCTGTTCGGGGAGAACGTCGAAGGATTCACCATCGACGGCAGCCCCGGCCTGGACACCATTCCCGGTGTCACCTCCGACCAGGACCGGCGCTACTACGCGATCACGGTGCGGCCCAACGTGTTCATCAACCTGGTGCCCGACCACGTGATCTTCCACCGGATGTACCCGATGGCGGCGGACCGCACCATCGTCGAATGCGACTGGCTGTATCTGCCCGACGTGGTGGCCGCCGGACGTGACCTCGACCGCTCGGTGGAGCTCTTCCATCGGGTCAACGTCCAGGACTTCGAGGCGTGTGAACGTACCCAGCCTGCCATGTCGTCGCGGGCGTACCGCAACGGGGGCGTGCTGGTGCCCTCTGAACACCACATCGTCGAGTTCCACCAATGGGTGCAGGCCAGGCTGAGGTCGTGATGTTTACACTGGGACGCGCCATGGTTGCAGATATCCCGCACGAGAAGGCCCCCGCGGCAGTTCAGTCCGTCGATCGCGCACTGATGGTGCTGGAGATCATCGGCAAGTTCGGTTCGGCCGGTGTCACCGAGATCGCGACGGAACTCGGTGTGCACAAATCGACAGTGTCGCGGTTGATCACCGTCCTGGAGTCCCGGGGTTTCGTCGAGCAGCTCTCCGATCGCGGCAAGTACCGGCTGGGATTCACCATCGTCCGGCTGGCCGGTTCCACCAGCGCACAGATGGATCTGGCCAAGGAGAGCCAGCCCGTCTGCGACGAACTGGCACAGCAGAGCGGCGAGACCACCAACATCGCGATCCTCGACGGTGACCGGATCATCAACATCGTCGAAGCACACGGACCCGCCGAGATCACTCTGCGCACCTGGGTGGGTCAGAACTGCCCCGCGCATGCCACCTCCAGCGGAAAGGCACTGCTGTCGGCACTTCCGCCGGCCGCGGTCCGGGAGCTGCTCGGCGAGAAGCTGCCGACCTTCACGGACAACACCATTGCCGACGTTAAAACGCTTGCCGTCGAGCTGGATCAGGCACGTACAGCCGGCTGGGCGAGCGTCACCGAGGAACTCGAGGTGGGACTCAATGCGGTAGCCGCACCAGTTCGTGACAGCACCGGAAAGGTGATCGCGGCGCTCAGCGTTTCAGGGCCTGCCTATCGGCTGGCGCCGGACCGTTTCCGCGACGTCGCAGTGCTGACCACACAGGCCGCCGAGAGAATCAGTCGCCGCCTCGGTTACGTCGGCTGACGGAACCTCCCGTGATCAGCGTCTTCGAACTCTTCAAAGTCGGTATCGGACCGTCGAGTTCACACACTGTCGGGCCGATGCGGGCAGCTACCCGCTTTGTCGAATGGCTGGACCGGCGCGGTGCTCTGACCGCCACCGCCGGCGTGCACGTGGAGCTGTTCGGCTCGCTGGGCGCCACCGGGGTGGGCCACGGCACGGTCAGCGCAGTGGTGCTGGGCCTGCTGGGCGAGCGGCCGGAGACCGTGAACCCCGACGCCATTCCCGCCCTGCTCTCCACCGTGGAGAAGAGCCGGGGGCTGACACTTGCCGGGGCGCAGAGCATCCGGTTCCGCGCGGCCGACGACATCGCGTTACACATGGGCCGGCGGCTGGAGCAGCACACCAACGGTATGCGCTTCACAGCCACCGACAGTGCCGGCGGCACACTCGGTGTGCGCGAATACTTCTCAGTCGGCGGCGGTTTTGTTCTCGACGAGGACGAGATAGCCACTCGCGGTGGCGATTCCACCGCGCCGGTACCGTTCGCCTTCCGCACGGCCGAGGAGTTGCTGGCACTGACCGGTAAAACCGGTTGGCGGATCAGCGATCTGATGTTGGCCAACGAAGCCAGCATGCGCCCCACCGAGGAGGTGCACGCCGACCTGCTGGCCATCTGGCAGGTGATGCAGCAGTGCGTCGACCGCGGGATGACCGGCACCGGTGTGCTACCCGGCGCACTGAAGGTGCGTCGTCGAGCTGCGGCACTGCGCGCCAGACTGGAGCAGGAACGCGACTCCGCCGACCCTCTTGCCGCCATGGATTGGGTTGGCTTGTACGCGCTTTCGGTCAACGAAGAGAACGCCGCAGGCGGCCGGGTGGTGACGGCGCCCACCAATGGCGCAGCCGGCATCGTGCCCGCGGTGCTGCACTACTGCCGGGACTACGTTCCCGGGTTCGACGCCGGCGCGGTGGTCCGGTTCCTGCTGACCGCAGGTGCAGTGGGGATCCTGTGCAAGACCAACGCCTCGATCTCGGGCGCCGAGGTGGGCTGTCAGGGCGAGGTGGGCTCGGCATGCGCCATGGCGGCGGCCGGACTGGCCGAGGTGCTCGGCGGGACGCCGGCCCAGGTCGAGAACGCAGCGGAGATCGGTATCGAACACAATCTCGGCCTGACCTGCGATCCGGTAGGCGGCCTGGTTCAGATCCCGTGCATCGAACGCAATGCGGTGGCGTCGGTGAAGGCCATCACGGCCGCCCGGATGGCACTGCGGGGTGACGGCACCCACCATGTCGGCCTCGACACCGCAATCAAGACCATGCGCGACACGGGAGCCGACATGGCAGACAAGTACAAGGAGACCTCGCTGGGAGGTTTGGCCCTCAACGTCGTGGAGTGTTAAGCGGTTATCCGGCACCTTATCTCCAGATGTTGTTTAATACGCAACACGTGCGCAATTCGCAACAGACGCCGTTAGGAGCTCTCCGATGTCGATCGAAACGAACAGCGCTTCCGAATCCGCCTCCGACGACAATCCGCATCCGCTGACGCCCATCACCACACCAGTCACGCCCACGGACCCCAATCCGGGTCGCGACTGGGTGGTCTTCGGCGTCACCGGTGCCATCTCCATCGCGTTCGTGATCTGGGGTTTGGTGGACACCCCCGGACTGTCCGCGGTGTCGGCCGGCACCAAAGACGCCGCGATCAAAGGGCTGGGCTGGTTCTTCGTCCTCGCCGCAAGCTTCTTCGTGATCTATGTACTGTGGCTGGCCGCAAGCAAATACGGCCGGATCCCGTTGGGATGTGACGACGAGCAGCCAGAGTTTCGCACCATCTCCTGGATCGCCATGATGTTCAGCGCGGGAATGGGCATCGGGCTGATGTTCTGGGGCGTCGCCGAGCCGCTCAACCACTTCGTCACGCCGCCGCCGGGAACCAGCGAGGCGCAGTCCGACGAGGCGTTCCAGACCGCGATGGCCACCACCATGTTCCACTGGGGCCTGCACCCGTGGGCCATCTATGCGGTGGTGGGCCTGGCCATCGGGTACGGCATGTACCGCAAGGGCCGGTCCGGCTTGCTGTCGGCAGCCTTCACCTCACTGTTCGGCGATCGCGCCAACGGTCCGGCAGGCAAGATCATCGACATCCTGGCCATCTTCGCCACGCTGTTCGGGTCCGCCGCCTCACTGGGCCTGGGCGCCCTGCAGATCGGCGACGGCCTGGTCTTCAACGGCTGGGTCGGCAGCGTCGGCACCCCGATCCTGGTCACCATCATCGCGGTTCTGACCATCGCGTTCATCGCATCCGCCGTCTCCGGCATCGCCCGTGGCATCCAGTGGCTGTCGAACATCAACATGGTGCTGGCGCTGGTACTCGCGGTGTTCGTCTTCGTTGCGGGCCCGACGTTGTTGATCCTCAATCTGATCCCCAGCGCGCTCGGCGACTACATCCGCGATTTTGTGGCGATGAGCTCGCGCACCGACGCCAACGGCGACGCTGAACTGGCGGCCTGGCTGTCAGGCTGGACGATCTTCTACTGGGCGTGGTGGGTGTCGTGGACGCCGTTCGTCGGCATGTTCATCGCCCGCATCAGCCGTGGACGCACCATTCGGCAATTTGTCACCGGCGTGCTGCTGGTTCCCACCCTGGTGAGCCTGATGTGGTTCGCGATCTTCGGCGGTGCAGGCATCGAACGCCAGCGCACGGTCGGGGACATGGTCGACGCCGAAGGCGCGGTCGACAGCACCGGCGCACTGTTCCAGCTGCTCGACACCCTGCCGCTGGCCGGGATAACCACCGTGCTGGTCATGGTGCTGGTGGCGATCTTCTTCGTCTCGGGCGCCGACGCCGCCTCGATCGTGATGGGCTCACTGTCCGAACGCGGTTCGCACGAACCCCGCCGTGCCACGGTGGTGTTCTGGGGATCGCTGACCGGCGCCGTCGCCGCGATCATGCTGATCATCGGCGGCGGTGGCGCAGACGCCTTGACCGGCCTGCAGAACCTGACCATCGTCGCGGCCGTGCCCTTCGTGATCGTCATGGTGCTGCTGTGCGTGGCGCTGTACAAAGACCTGCGCAACGACAGAATCGTCATCGTCGACCGTCGCAGCACCGAGTTGGTGGAGCGTGCTGTGGTCACCGGCGCCGGCCACTACGGCGATAACTTCGACCTGGTCACCCGGTACCACAAACTCGACACCGCAGGGCCGAAGGACAGCGACTAGCGAGTGACGTTCACGTCATCGCCGCGGCCGTCGCAGGCCCCGCAATCCGCCTCGTCGAAGCCGAAGGAACCGCAGGTGGGGCAGATGAAATCGAGCATGAGAAGGCCTCCCGAAACTATGACCCATGACGCCGATGCATTGAGCGTTGCTTGCCTTTACCCAACAATTCTCCGGCGAAAACCCCCACCCGGCGCAACAGGAACTGCTAGTTTGCTGAGCACTCCGCCACACGCTTTGCTGTCAATAGAGGGCACCGCCGCGCCACCTGGAGGGGCTCGGGATGCTGCGGGTCGAGTCATGGCCTGCCTATACCGGGGGGTTACCGTTGGACGATCTCCATTTCGAGAGCTTTGATCTGGCCGAAACCGAGGACTTCCTCACCGAGGCCTACACCGCGATGCGCATCGGCGGGCGGGGGCAGCCCACCCGAACTCAAGTCGACCGACGATGGTTGGGGCCGGTCAGCCTGGATTCGCTGGCCTTCAGCTTCGACATGGATTTCACCGTCCTGCCACTGAACAAAGTGCCGGTGGGTCAGGTGCATTCCGGACACATCGAAACCAGGTTCGGCCAGGTCCGCGATGTCCTGGCACCTGGCGACGTCGCCCTGATAACCCCGCCCGACACCGCTTACTCCGGCCAGGTGAGCAAAGCCGTCTACCACGCGACCATGCTGGACCCCGACCAATTGGACCGGGTGGCGAGCCCCGGTGACACGGGTGCTCACGTGAAGCTGACGGGGCATCGTCCCGTCTCCCGTGCGGCGGGCAATCAGCTGGGCGCCTTCATCGGATATCTGCGCGAACGGGTGCGGATGAATCCGGAGATCTCCAGTTCGCAGCTGGTGACCTCCACCGCCGCCATGCACCTGGCGGCGGTGGTACTGGCCACCTTCCCCACCAATGCCCAGCTCGAACCCACGGCGGCCGACCGCGGGGGGCCCAAGGCCGCGTTGTTGCGCCGGGCCATCGCCTACATCGACGAGTCGGCGCAAACCGACATCTCCATCGTCGACATCGCCAAGCAGGTGAACATGACCCCACGCGGGGTGCAGTACATGTTTCGCCGCGAGCTGGACTGCACCCCTATGGAATACGTCCGCCGGGTGCGACTCGAGCACGCCCACCGCGAGCTGGTGAGTTCCAACCCGGACACGACGTCGGTGTCCCAGATCGCCACCCGATGGGGGTTCGCCCACCGGGGCCGCTTCGCACGTCACTACCGGCAGGCCTACGGGAAGTCGCCACAGCAGACACTGCACGGCTGATCGCTGTGGCATGGTGGTAAACCACCATGGAAAGCAAACAGGCGCAGGCCCGACTGGAGGTATCGCGGCACGCCTGTGCCCTGTTCTGGGAAAACGGGGTCTCCGGCACCAGCGGCGACGACATCGCCTCCGCCGCAGCACTTTCCACCCGCACCATCTGGCGCTACTTCCGATCCAAGGAGAGCTGCGTCGAACCGGTGCTGGCCAAGTCCATGCAGCGCTTCGTCGGCATGCTCGAACGCTGGCCAGACGAGTTGTCGCTCGGTGAGCATCTGGCCGCCGACGTGGTGGCCCATCCGTTCACCGCCGCGGACCTCGAGGACGAACGCAGTGCCATGCGGATCGCCACGATGACCGATAGCGAACCCGCACTGCGTACCTCGTACCTGATGGTGCACGACGAACTCGAACGTGCCCTGGTGCCGGTGATCGCCAAGCGGTTACGGCGCAGCACCGACGACCTGACGGTACGACTGTGCGCCGCCACCGTCACCGGGGCACTACGTGTGATCGACGAGGACGTCAGTCGTGCCGTCATCGTCGAGCACCGCACCTTCACCTCGGAGGAGGCCATGGCGATGATCGACACCGCCATCCTGGACGCCACCAACGGCCGGATCGGCGGTCCCGTCAGCGGGGAACAGCCGGAGGCGTGATGGACCTGGGTGGGAGCCCCAGCCCACGAACGTGTTCGGCGATCGTGGACAGATTCGTCACCCAGACGTCAGCGTGGTCCAGCACGTAGCGCATGAGATCACCCAACTCGAAGGCACGTGAGGGTCGGCCGGACAGAAACGGATGGTTGGTCAGCACCCAGCACCCGCCAACCCGGCGCAACCCGTCAAACTCCAACTGCCACAGTTCCCGCGCCTTGCGTGGACTCTCGATCAACCCACTGCCGGACAGGTCCGGCAGGAAGCAGTACTGCTCCCAGTCGTCGAGCGCCCACTGGATGGGGATCTCGACCAGCGATTGGTCCGCGCCGGGTGTGACGGCCAATTCGTAGGGGTGGTCGGCGTCCATCAGGCTGGAGTCGTAGAGAAATCCCCGCTCCGCCAGGAGCGCCGGGGTACGCCACGACAGGTCCCACATCGGTGCCCGGTACCCCACCGGCCGAACCCCCGCCACGTCGGACAGGGCCGCCAGACCACGGTCCAGGGCTTCGATTTCCTGTTCCAGCGTCAACTGCGTGGGCTGCTCGTGGAGATAACCATGGTGGGCGATCTCATGCCCGGCAGCCACAAGGCTGCGCACCGCGTCCGGGTAGCGGTCGGCGGTGTGGCCCGGCACGAAGAACGTCGACCGGATCTGGTGCTGCTCCAGCAGATCCAGGATCCGGGGAATACCCACCAGTGGCCCGTACGCCTGATGGCTCATCACACTCATCCGGGCGCCCACCTCGGCGTTGCCCCAGAGCACAGCCGACTCCGCGTCGACGTCGAAGGTGAACGCCGCAGCGGCACGCTTACCGTCGGGCCAGCTGAGTTGGCTCATCCGTCGACCATAAGGCTGATCAACTCGTAGGCGATGTTGGCCCCGGCCACTGCGGTCACCTCGGCATGGTCGTAGGCCGGAGACACCTCCACCACGTCGGCACCGACGATGTTGAGCGCACGCATCGCGCGCAGTACCGCCACCAGTTCCCTGCTGGTCATGCCGCCGATCTCCGGTGTTCCGGTGCCCGGTGCGAAGGCGGGGTCCAGCACGTCGATGTCCACCGACACATACACCGGATGCCCTCCCACCCGCTGCAGTACGCGTTCGATCACGCCGTCGACACCGATGCGGTCGATATCGCGGCAGTGCACAACGGTGAACCCCAGTTCGGCGTCGTCCAGCAGATCCTTGCGGTCATACAACGATCCGCGGATGCCGACGTGCGCCGAATGCCCTTTGACCAACAGACCTTGTTCGGCTGCCCGCCGGAACGGGGTGCCGTGGGTGCACGGCGCTCCGAAGTAGGTGTCCCAGGTGTCGAGGTGAGCATCGAAGTGCACCAACGCAACCGGTCCGTGGTGGCGGTTGACTGCTTGCAGTGCGGGCAGCGCGATGGTGTGGTCACCGCCGAGGAGCACAAAACGCTGGGCGGGATCCGGCACCAGATCGAGGATGCCGGCACACACCTGCGCCACCGCGGTCTCGATGTCGAACGGATTGGCAGCGATGTCGCCGGCGTCCACCACTTGCATCGCCGCGAACGGAGCCACGTCGAGGGCAGGGTTGTAGGGCTTGAGCAGACGGGAGGCCTGTCTGATCGCCGACGGTCCGAACCGTGCGCCAGGACGATAGGTGACACCGCTGTCGAACGGGACTCCGATGACGGCAAGGTCGTAACGTTCGACGTCACGGCACTGCGGAAGTCGGGCGAAGGTGCCCAGGCCGGCATACCGCGGTACCTGTTGAGCGTCCACCTGCCCCACGGTTGCCGACGCTGACCGCACGTCAGGTTCGCTGGTCACGTCATCCTCCTAGACACGGGTCCTGGTCGATCCGCCATTGCACGAGACCACCTGTCCTACAATCGCTTCCATCTCGAAGTCACACAGCAACTCCACCGCCGCAGCAACCTCCTCACGTGATCCTATGCGGCCCAAGGGAATAGCCGCCGCGTACTGCCGGTGAATCTGATCGAGGCCAACCCCGGCTGCGTCGGCGTCGACGTGCAGTTGCGGGGTGTCGATCACCCCTGGTGCCACGGCGTTGACGATGATGTGTTCAGCGGCCAACTCCCGGCCCAGGGTCTTCACCAAAGAGATCAGTCCTGACTTGGAGGCGGCGTACGCGGTGGCCTGCGGCCATCCGGTGACTCCCCACTCGCTGGTGATCATCACGATGCGACCAGCGCCCTGGGCTCGCATGTGCGGCAACGCCGCCTGCACCAGGAAGAAGGCGCCGCCCAGGTTGGTGTCCACCACCTTCCACCAGTCGTCGATGTCGTGGTCGAGCAACGGCGCCATGGTCATGTACGCGTGGTTGGCCACCAGGATGTCGAGCCGTCCGGCTTGCTGCGTCACTTCGGTTGTGATGCGTGCACATTCGCCCCGGTCCGCGACGTCACCAGCGGCGGTGAACCCACCGATGTCGGTGGCCAGCGCCGTCAGTTCGGCACTGTCACGAAGATCGTTGACCGCGACGGTGGCTCCGGCCGCCGCGAGCCGTCGAGCGTGCGCGGCGCCCATCCCCTGGGCGGCGCCGGTCACCAACGCAACGCGCCCGCGTAGATCGGTACTCAAATCACCGCTCCTGAGTTCACGTTGACCACGTCACCGACACTGAAGGTCGCGTCACACACCAGGTACTCCACACAGCGCGCCACCTCGGTGGGCTTGGTGAGCCGGCGTAATGGCAACGTCGCCAGGTACTCGGTTGCCCGCCACGGCGAATCTGGCGCCAGCAACGGGGTATCGGTGGGCCCAGGTGCCACGCAGTTCACCCTGACACCGTGATGCGCCACCTCGGCAGCGAGACTGCGCGCGGTCCCCAGGATCGCGCCTTTGGCGGCAGCGTAGTGCGCGTCGTGCTCACCGCCGCCGACGGCGAGCTCACTGGCCACCGCCACCAGGGCTCCGCGCCGAGCTATCAGATCCGGAAGCGTTGCACGTGCCACGTTGACCAGCCCGCCCAGGTGCACCCGCAGCATCCGATGCCAGGCCTCGGCAGTGATCTCGGCCGCGGGCGCCATCTCGTAGTGGCCGGCAGCGGTCACCACCGCGCTGACCGGACCAAGTTCATCACGCAGGCGTGCCACGGCGTCGGTGACGGCGGTGGGGTCCGAAACATCCACGCCTACAGCGAGATCGAGGATGCCCACACTGAACCCGCGGGCGGTCAGCGCGTCGACCACCGCCGCGCCGATACCGCTGGCGCCGCCGGTGACCAGCGCAACGGGCTGCTCAGTCATCAGCGGGGCTCGTGATCCGTGAACGCACACTCGCCATGGTCAGTCCGCCCAGAACGGCCAGTGCCGCCACCCCGATCCACACCGACCAATCCAGGTAGCGCTGTTCGAAAGCGACACGGGGCCAGGCGATGTTGAGGAATTGCAGCACGGCCCACACCGCAGCCACCACTGCCACCGGCACCGTCAGCGCACCGAGGCTGAAGGACCCAGGCGACCAGGAACGTCGCAGCACCACGACCAGGAAGCCGATCAGCGGGAACAGGAAGGCCAGGTAGAACCCGCCCGCGGTGAAGTTGACCATCAACGAGTACACGTCGCCGGCGACGATGCTCAGCAGGAACAGGGCGCTGCCGACCACCGTGGTGACCAGGATCGCGACCACCGGGATACGCGCCTGGCCCCGAAGCTGCACCAGCGCAGCGGCTCCGGGCAGCGCGCGATCACGGGCATAGGCCCAGATGACCCGCGATGCCGAGGTCTGCAGCGCCAGGAAACTGGCCAGGAAACCGATGACGAACAACACCTCGACCGGCTTGGCGATGCCGTGACCCAGTGCCGTGGTGAGGGTCTCGTACACCGGGTCGGCCACCGACCCGTCGGCAACCGCATCCAGATCGGGAATCGCCAGGATGATCGCCAGGCTCGAATAGGCCACCACCAGGAAGATGAACACGAGTGAGAACAGCACCGCCTTGGGCAGTTCCCGGCGGGGCTCGCGCACCTCTTCGGCAATGGAACCGGCACTTTCGAAGCCCACGAACGACCAGCCGATGAAGGCGACGGCCAGCAGGAAAGGCCCACTCATGTACGCCCAGAGGTCCACATCGGGGCCGCCACCGGTGAACAGCACCGACAGCGAGTTCTGCCGATGGAACAACAGCAGCCAGGTGCCCAGCACCACAGAGCCGATCACCTCAGCCACGATGCTGCCGATCATGAAGATCTTCAGCGCTTTTCGGCCGATGAGGTTGACCGCGGTGCCGGCCAGCAGGATGCCGAGCGCGATCAGTGCGAGCGTCCCCCGGAGGGCGCCTCGAGCCCGGCGATGTTGGCCAGGAAGCCCGCCGCCCCCAGGGCCACCGTGGCCATCGCTATCACCAGCGTCCACATGTAGACCCAGCCGGCGAACCAGCCGTAGGTGGTGCCGAGCAACCGGCGAGACCACTGGTAGATCGACCCCTCCAACGGCCAGCGCGACACCAGGGTGGCGAACACCAGTGCCACCAGGAGCTGGCCGCCGAAGACCAGCCCGAAGCCCCACCAGAAGCTCGGTCCCGCAGCCGACAGCGCAAGGCCGAAGATGCCGTACAGGGCGACGATCGGCGAGATGAAGGCGAACGCGAAGGCGAACGAGGACCACAACGTGAATTCACGGCGCAGCTGCTGGGGCTGCTCGACCGGACTGACCGCTGATGACATGAGACGAACTATCTCCGGTGTTGTGCGATCACACCAGCGGACAGGGCGAAGACGCAGAGATCGCACCGTTGGACCGCCACCCCATTGGTGGATCGCACAATGCGATCGGCCCACTGGTGTGTCGGGGACGTTACGCTCGGCAGATGCCCGACCCGTCGGCGCCGACCGTGCGCGACCTCCTCGAGACTTCCGGGCTGGGGCTCACCCTCCCACGGACCACGTCGCCGATCTGGATCGGGCGATCAGCTGGGCGCACACAACCGAGATGCGGGACCCGTCGCGCTACCTGCGCGGCGGAGAGTTGGTCTGCACCGTCGGCCTCAGCCTGCAGACCCCACTGGACTGCCGGACCTTTGCCGACGCGTTGGCCGGGGCCGACGTCGCCGGCATCTGTTTCGGTGTCGGCGACGGCCACGACGCCGTTCCCGCCGCGTTGCTGGAGCACTGCCACCACGTGGGCCTCGCCGTGCTGGTTGCCCCGCCGAGTGTGCCGTTCAGCCAGGTCAGCCGCTACGTGGCCGAGTACTGGCTGGGTACGGAGATCGCCGTCGCAAGGGCCACCAATGCCCTGGTCCCCGAGCTGGTGTCGGGACTGCGGCGCCACGAGTCACCCCGGCAGTTGCTGGACATCGCCGGCCAGATCCTGGGCTGCTATTTCCTGCTGGAACCGCCGGACAAGGTCGAGTGGGTGGGGCGCGGCGAGGCGCCAGAACCGGCGTTGTTGGAGATGATCACCCGATTCGTCCGGGCCGCCCAGGGCGAAAGGGATATCGAAGCAGCGCTGGGCCGTGAGCGGGTGGGGCAGTTGTTGTCTCTGGTGGAACGCCGCATGCTATTGCCCGATGCCCTGAGCCAGCTGCTGGACTGGCCCGGCTTCGGCGCCGCCGCGATCACCTGCTCGGCCTGGCCCGCCGGCGCGGGCGCCCTGCTGTCCATGGCGTTTCCCGGTGAGCTGGTGGGCGATGCACCTGATCTGTGCCTGATGCTCGCGGTTGATCCTCCCGAGGAGCTCTCGGTGCCGTCCGGACACTCCGCGCCGGTGCCGCTGACGGAACTGGGGTCGGCGATAACTCAGGCACGCATCGCCCTCGACTTGGCCCAGCACCGCGGCGGCCGGGTCGGCCCCGATCAGTTGAGCACCCTGGAATCACTGCTGGAGCAACTGCCGGCGGCGCAGCTGGCACCGTTCAAACAGCAGCTGATCGACCCGTTGGCTGAGCTGGATCGGCACCGCGGCACCCAACACGTCCGGACATTGCGGGTGTTCCTTGCCGCCAACGGTTCCCTGAGCGAAACCGCCAGAGAACTGTACCTGCACACCAACACCGTGCGCCACCGGCTGACCCGTATCCAGGAGATCACCGGCCGGGATCCGTTGCAGCACAGCGATTTGACCGCGTTCGCCATCGGCTTGCGGGCATGCGATCGTTCGCCGTGATCTCGGCAGCTGCTCAGCGTGTCAGGGCGAAACTACCGCGGTAGTCGCTGGGGGTGGTGCGCACC
This sequence comes from Mycobacterium sp. MS1601, assembly GCF_001984215.1. Classification (NCBI taxonomy): domain Bacteria; kingdom Bacillati; phylum Actinomycetota; class Actinomycetes; order Mycobacteriales; family Mycobacteriaceae; genus Mycobacterium; species Mycobacterium sp. MS1601. Next base: position 2,768,179 of record NZ_CP019420.1, on the reverse strand, counting down.
TGCCGCACAAAATGATGGCGAAAGGTCACCACTGATTCGAATCCCACTCTGGCAGCGATCTGTTCGACGGACAGCGACGACGATTCCAGCAACGGCAGGCTGGCCTGGATGCGCTGTTCGATGAGCCACTTGATCGGCGTGGTACCGGTGGCCTTCGCGAACTGCCGCAGATAACTGCGCCGCGACAGCGCGGACTGGGCGGCCAGTTCGTCGAGCGTCAGGGGTTGGTCCAGATGCTGTAGCGCCCAGGCCATTCCGGCGGCGATGCGGCCGTCCGTCGACGGTTCGGGCACGGGTGTTTCGATGTACTGTGCCTGACCACCGGACCGGTGCGGCGAGATGACGAGCTTGCGGGCGACGTCGTTGGCCACTTGAGTGCCGTGATCGTTGCGCACGATGTGCAGACAGAGGTCAAGTCCCGCCGCACATCCCGCGCTGGTCAGGACATCACCACTGTCGACGTACAGCGGCGCGGCGTCGACGTCGATTTCGGGGTAACGCTGCTGCAGCTGGTCGACGTAGATCCAATGTGTGGTGGCCGTGCGGCCATCCAGGACTCCGGCGGCCGCGAGTGCGAACGCCCCGGAGCAGATGGACACCAGCCTGGCGCCGCGATTGCGCGCTGACCGGATCGCGGCGACGAGTTCGGGTGAGGGTTGCTCGGTGACGTCCCGGACGCTGGGGATGATCACGGTGTCAGCGGCGGCCAGGGTGTCGAGGCCATGTGGCGTCCTCAAAGTGGCTCCACCCAGCATGCGCACCTCGGGGGTTTCGGCGCACATGGTGAGCGAGTACCAGGGTCGCACGATTCCCGCCGAGAACTGTTCGGACAGCTCGGTCATTCCGAAGATCTCTGCGGGCACTCCGGATTCGAAACCCGACATGCCGTCATAGGCGAGGATGGCCACCGAGTGCATGTCACTATGTTAACGAACAACGGCACCAGTGCCACTGTCTATGGCCGTGGAGCTCCACCACCATGGAGAACATGCTGTACCAGAAGCGAACTCGATGGCATAAGCTCCGCGATCGCCGCGGCATCCGCAGCGTCGCCGCCTTCCAGGCCGGGATCCACGCCGCAAACGGCATCGCGCACGGCGTGCCGGTGTCACCGCGGTCCCCCGCAAGGCCCGCCAAATGACCGCCTGTCACTTCTGGGCGCAATCTGCACCCCAATCCCGCCCAGGAGTGACGCGCGTTCACCGTCTGGGGCGCACGTGGCCACAGTGGCGCGAGGTGGCGTGAGGTGGCGTGAGTGGCTGTGAAGTGGTGACTAGTGGGCGTGAAGTGGCGCGAACGAGAGCGGCGGCTACCAGGTCCAGACGGTGGGGTCGACGGGTGGGTAGGTCATGCAGACGTCGGTGCCGTGGGCGACGACGCCTTTGTTGTTGAAGAACAGCTTGGCCCAGTTGGGCCAGTTCCAGGCCAGCGTCTCGTAGAAGGCGTTGGTGGCCGTCTCCTCCGAGTACGCCCGACGGCCCGCGTAGTCCATCGAGAAGAACCAGCTGATCCGGTCACGAGTCCACTTCTGCACATCAGGGGACTTGTTGTTGTAGTCGATGATGTAGCGCTCGTAGTACACCGGATCGGTATCGCGGACAGCGGCCATGTACTGATCCACCGTGCAGGTGGTCTTGAGCATCCGGCTGGGAATCGGATACTCATCGGTGGCATCAGCAGCCGCCGGAGCTGCAGTGGCCACAAAAGCCACCGCCAACACCGAAGTCAGAACACGCTTCATCGCCCACTCCGATCCGCAGCCTGCTGCAACACAAACGCCTGCTCCGGGCAATAGATCGGGATACCAGCGCCCACGAACTGCCACGCCTGATCGGTGGTGCTGCCCTTCTGCAACTGATCGTGGACGAACTTCGCCGAAGCGAACGCATCCGCGTCATGACCGTTACGCAGCCGCTTGCACATCAACTTCCCGATCCACGCGTTGAAGTCCTTCTGCCCGTAGATCCCGAAGGTGTGCAACTGGTCGGCAAACGCCTCATCCGGATCAGCCGCAGCCACCGGGGCATTGAGCACCAACCCCACCGAAACAGCCAGCGCGCCAACCACTGCCCTGATCACGAGGTCACCTCGGCGGTCTTCGGCGTCGGCCAGGGCTGCGGTTTGGGTCGCATCCGCACGTTCTGCGGCCACCAGAACCAACGGCCCAGCAGCGCGGCGATCGAGGGCGTCATGAACGAGCGAATCACGAAGGTGTCGAACAGAAGTCCAAGACCGATGGTGGTGCCCACCTGACCCATGATGGTCAGGTCGCTGACCGCCATCGTCATCATGGTGAAACCGAACACCATGCCCGCCGCGGTCACTGTCGACCCGCTGCCGCCCATGGTCCGGATCATGCCGGTGTTCAGACCGGCATGTATCTCCTCTTTGAGTCGCGCCACCACCAGCAGGTTGTAGTCGGCGCCGACCGCCAGCAGGATGATCACCGCCATCGGTAACACCATCCAGTGCAACGGAATACCGATGAGGTGCTGCCAGATCAACACAGAGATACCGAAGGACGCGCCCAGCGACAGGATCACCGTGCCCACGATCACTGCCGCGGCCACCACCGACCTGGTCAAGATCAGCATGATGATGAAGATCAGGCAGATCGCGGCGATCCCGGCGATCAACAGGTCGAACGCCGTGCCGTCGGCCATGTCCTTGAACGTCGCCGCGGTGCCGCCCAGGTAGATGGTGGAGCCTTCCAGCGGCGTGCCCTTGATGGCTTCCTTTGCGGCGTTCTTGATGCCGTCGATCTTGGCGATGCCCTCCGCCGACATCGGATCGCCTTCGTGGGCGATGATGAACCGCACTGCATTGCCATCGGGCGAGATGAACTGCTCCAGCCCCTTGGCGAAGTCCGGGTTGTCCAGCGCTTCCTGCGGCAGGTAGAACGAGTCGTCGTTGCGGGCGGCGTTGAAGGCGTCACCCATCTCGGTCTGGTTCTCCGACATGATCTTCTGCTGCTCCTGCATCCCCGATTGGGTCTGCTGCATCGTCAGCATCATGGTTTTCATCGACTTCATCGTCTCGATCATCGAGGGCATGATCGCCAGCATCTGAGGCATCAGCGAGTCCAGCCGGTACATCGAGGGCAACAGATCCTCAATGCCCGCGGTCATCACGTCGATGCCGTCGATGGTGTCGAAGATCGACCGCAGTGCCCAGCAGATGGGGATGTCGTAGCAGTGCGGTTCCCAGTAGAAGTAGTTGCGCATCGGACGGAAGAAGTCGTCGAAGGTGGCGATGTTGTCGCGCAGCTTCTGGATGTCGACCACCATGTTGTCCATCTGCGTCACCATCTGGTGGGTGGTGTCGGCCATTTCGGTGGTGATGCGCTGCATCTCGGTCATCGAGTCGATGTTGACCTGCATGTCTTCGGCCTGCTTGAGCATGTTGGCCATCACGTCGTCGTTGTAACGCTGGTTCAGCGTCTGCAGGGTGCCCTGCTGGCTCATCAGGTACGGAATGGACGTGTTCTCGATCGGCTTGCCGTCGGGCCGGGTGATGGTCTGTACCCGGCCGATGCCCTCCACCGCGAAGATCCGTTTGGCGATCTTCTCGATCACCAACATGTCCGCGGGATTGCGCAGATCGCGGTCGGTCTCGATCATCAGCATCTCGGGGTTCAGCCGCGACGGCGAGAAGTGGCGTTCGGCGGCGGCGTAACCGAGGTTGGTGTTGATGTCCGGCGGTAGGTACTGCCGGTCGTTGTAGCTGGTCTCGTACCCGGGCAGCGCCAGAAGGCCGATCAGCGAGGCAGCCACCGAGGTCACCAGGATCGGACCGGGCCAGCGCACCACGGCGGCACCGATCTTGCGCCAACCCCGTTTGCGCATGGACCGCTTGGGGTCCAGCAGTCCGAAACGGCTGGCGACGGTGATCACGGCAGGGCCAAAGGTCATGGCGGTGAAGATCAGCACCAGCATGCCCACAGCCAGCGGCACCCCCAGAGTCTGGAAGTACGGCAGCCGGGTGAAGCTCAGGCAGAAGGTGGCGCCGGCAATGGTCAGGCCCGAACCCACGATCACGTGCGCAGTGCCGCCGAACATGTTGAGGTAGGCGGTTTCCGGATCCTCCCCGTCACCGCGGCCCTCCTGGTAGCGGCCGATCAGGAAGATGGCGTAGTCCACCGCGATCGCGATGGCCAACGTGGACAACAGGCCGGTGGCGAACACCGACAGACCGATAACGTCGTGATAGCCCAGAAAGGCCACCGTGCCGCGCACCGTGGCGATGCTGACGCCCACCATCACCAGCATCAGCACCGTGGTGATGATGGAGCGGTAGATGATCAGCAGCATGAGGATGATGACACCGAAGGTCAGCGCCTCCACCATGCGCAGACTGTTGTGGCTGGCCTCCTGCTGATCAGCTGACAGTGCCGCCGCGCCAGTGATGTACGTCGACACCCCCTCGGGCGCAGGCGTGCTGTCGATGATGTCGCGGACCGCCTGGACGGATTCGTTGGCCAGCGACTCGCCCTGGTTGCCCGCGATGTTGGCCTGTACGTAGACGGCTTTGCCGTCGTTGCTCTGCACGCCGGAGGCGGTCAGCGGATCACTCCACAGGTCCTGCACGTGCTCGACATGTGTGGGGTCGGCCTGCATCTTGCGGATGATCTCGGAGTAGTACTGCCGGGCGTCGTCGCCCAGCGGCTCTTCGCCTTCCAGCACGATCATCACCGAGCTGTTGGACTTGTACTCGTCGAACACCAGTCCCGCGCGCTGCATCGCGATCACCGCGGGCGCCTCGTCGGGGCTCATCGAGACCGAACGTTCCTCGCCCACCGTCTCCAGCTGGGGCACCGAGATGTTGAGGAAGGCCGCGATGGCGATCCAGATCAGGATGATCGGGACCGACAGCTTGCGGAACAGCCGGGCGGGCTTCTCGAAGTGGAAGTGCCGGGGTTCGATCACCTGCACGGGCCCGGTGGGCGCCTCGGCCGAGGGATCGCTCATGCGGACTTCTCGATGCAGAAGGTCTGGGCGCTCACGCCGTCCACAGTTCGTTCCTCTTTCAGTTCACCGTCGACGATGATGCGGCAGGTCAGACTGCTGCCGTCGCCTTGGGCCACCACGTGCGCCATGGCCGAGGGGTTGGTGGTCTCCAGGCGCACGTGCCACGGCAGCGCCGCTCCGTCGACCCGCTGGGGTTTGCCCTCGAGGTCCATGTAGTTGACGTTGGCGACTCCACCCAGGCCGTCGACCTCGTACTCGACGACCTTGGGCTCGAAGGGTTCCGGGTCGTCAGCGAAGTTCACCGGCGTGATCGTCGGCCCCTCGGACGCGAAGAATCCGCGGATGCGGTGGACGGTGAATCCGGCGATCACCACAACCAGCACGATCAACAGCGGCAGCCATGCTCGCCTGACCACCTTCATACCCCGGACTCCTCTGTGGCTGAACGGTTGGTTTGACTCGTCCTTAGTGGGGCTAAACGCTATCCATTCGACTATCGTTTTACAAGCCGAGCGGCTAAGTGTTCGTAGTCACACCGAGACCGGGGTACAGTCCGCAGATCGACGTCTGCACCCACGGTGACGGCAGTAGATGAGGGGTTCTTGTGTCAAAACCGTCAGCTACCAAAACAACTGCGCCGCGCGGCTTCGCCCGTGAGCGGGTGCTGGACGCCGCCCTTGAGCTGTTCGCCAAGCACGGCGTGCACGGGACATCGCTGCAGATGATCGCCGACCGCCTCGGTGTCGGGAAGGGCGCGGTCTACTACCAGTTCCAGTCCAAGGACGAAATCGCACTGGCCGTCGTGAAGCCGATCTTCGAGGACATCGAACACCTGAACCGGATCGCCGAACTGCAGCCCTCCCACGAGGCGCAGCGCGATGTGGCGGTCAGCGGACTCGTCGAACTCGCCATCCGGCACCGCCGGGTGTCATCGCTGTTCTACGGTGATCCCACCATCCATCAGATCGTGGAATCGTACGGCGACTTCCAGAAGATCATCGACCGGTTCTCGGCACTGCTCTTGGGACCCGCCCCCGACACCGTCACGCGGGTGGCCATGTCCATGACCACGGCCGGAATCTACGCCTGCGCAACCGATCCCATGCTGGCCGATGTGGACGACAACGAGCTGCGCACCATTCTCCTGGCCTGCTCGAAGAGATGCGCCTGCTCGAGCTAGAGCCCCCGAATCAGTAGCGCGGCGCCATCTCAGATTCGGCTGACGGCGTACGCCGCACCCTCGGAGACCTGGCCATTGACCGGATACAGCGCATGAGCCACCGTCGGTCCTGCACCGAATACACCCTCACAGATGGTGTCGCCGGCGGCACACAGATCCAGCGTCTTGCCGGTGTAGGCCGCCCCGATGTCGATGGTCGGGGCGTTGAAAGAGCTGAGGAACTGATTCGACGGCTTCCCGAACAGCACCACCGCGGCCACGTTGTCGGCGACGTCGGAGGGCAGCGGAGGCGGAACCAGCTCAGCAGGCACCCCGGCAGGCGCGGCCGTGGACGTGGTGAAACCCGTGACTGCTCCGCCCTGCGAGTAGCCGCCCAGGATCAGCCGGGTGTCCGGGCAGGTGGCTGCCATGTACTCGATCCTGGCGCCCTGGTCACGGACGCCCGCGGTGACGCTGCGCACGATGTCGAGGCGGTCGTTGAAGTTGCCGCTGGCCGGGTAGTTCACCGGGTAGACGTCGACAGAGCGTCCGTCGGCCTGGTTGCGCACCGAGTCGACAAAGGCCTGCCCGATGCCACCGACGCCCGGCGCCTCACCGGTTCCGCGGGCAAAGATCACCTCGGCGTCGGGGCAAGCGGGTTCGGCGGACGCCACCGGAGCACCGATCAGGGCGCCGGCAGCCACCGTCGCGCAGAACAGACCGAGTGTGTTTCGCAGACTCATGCGCTGTCATTACCCGGCACAGCGGCGTACAACGCAGGCAACAATTACAGCTTGCTGACGGCGTACACCGCTCCGCGGGCCACCATGCCGTTGACCGGATACAGCCGGTGCGCTGCGCGGGGGCCGTCGAGAATCCCTTCACACACGGCGTCGCCGGGTGCGCACAGATCAAGTGTCTTGAACGCGTAACGCTTACCGATGATGATGCGCGTGACGCTGTAGCGCGGCAGCAGTTCGCCGGAGGGCTTACCGAAGAACACCACGGCGGCCACGTGGTCGGCCACCCGAGCGGGCAGCGGCGTTGACGTCAGCATGCCGGTGAGCGCCGCGCCCTGCGAATACCCGCCGAGCACCATCTTGGTGTCGGGGCAGTACCGCACCATCCACGTCAGATGATCGGCCTCATCGCGCACACCCGCCGCCACGGTCCTGGCGATCTCGGGGCGGTCCGAGAAATTGCTGCTGGCCGCATAGTCCACCGCGTACACACCGACGGTTCGCCGGCCTGCCTGCGAGCGCACCGCGTCGACGAATGCCCGGCCCACTCCCCCGACGCCAGGCGGCTCGCCGCTGCCGCGCGCAAAGACCACCTCGACGTCGGGACAGGAGTCTGCGTTCGCCGCCGGGTTGGTGGCGGGAGTCACTGCAGCACAAACCGCCACCAGCGCCGCGCCCGTGACCTGGGCTGCCCACCGCGCCTTCATGTCTCCCCCTGCGTGTTTTGCGACGCCAGGATAATCGACTGGGACTACGTGAGGAGCCAGGTGCCGGATCAAGATTACGGACAGGAACTGCAGGCCGAGCAGAGGTATGTCAGCGAGCTCTACTCGCGGCTGGACGCCGAGCGGGCGCGGCTGCAGGCCCGCTACAGCTCCGCCCTGCGTGGCCACGACGACCGTGAGGGCGCGGCGTTGCTGGAGCGCGACGTCGAGGTGCGCGCGGTGGCCAAGCAGTTGCAGCGCCTCGATGTGGCCGACCACGGTCTGTGCTTCGGCCGCCTCGACACCAACGCAGGTGAGCGCTTGTACATCGGGCGCATCGGCATCGGCGTGGAGATCGCCGAATCCGACCCACTGCTGATCGACTGGCGGGCCCCGGCGGCGCGGCCGTTCTACGTGGCCACCGCGGCGCACCCGGAGGACATGAGCAGGCGCAGGCAGTTTCATTCCCGGGGGCGCACCGTCGTCGACTTCACCGACGAGCAGTTCGGCACCCCGCATGCGGGAGCACGCGGCGACGCCGCGCTGCTGGCCGCTGTCAGCGCCCCGCGCGGTGAGGGCATGCGCGACATCGTCGCCACCATCCAGGCCGAGCAGGACAGGATCATCCGGCTGGACAATCCCGGTGTGCTGGTGATCGAAGGCGGCCCCGGCACCGGTAAGACCGTGGTGGCGCTGCACCGGGTGGCATACCTGCTCTACACCCAGCGCGCCCGGTTCGAGCGGCACGGTGTCCTGATCGTGGGCCCCAATCAGGCGTTTCTCAACCACATCGGCCGGGTGCTGCCGTCGCTGGGCGAATCGGACGCGGTGTTCATGACCACCGGCGATCTGGTCCCGGGCCTGCAGGTCAGCGCCGAGGACACTCCCGACGCCGCCCGGTTCAAGGGGTCGCTGAAGATGCTCGAGGTGCTGGCCGCGGCCATTGCCGACTGGCAACGACTGCCCCAGGATCCGATCCCGATCGAGTTGACCGACACCGAGGTGCGCATCGACGCCGCGACGGCCGAGTGGGCGCGCCAGGAGGCCCGCGACAGCGGACTGCCGCACAACGATGCCAGGGCCAAGTTCCGCGAGATCATCGTCTACGTACTCACCGAGCGTGCCACCAGCCGGATCGCCAAAGGCTGGCTGTCGCGTGAGGACACGAATGCCTGGGCCGAACTGCGGTCGGACCTGTCCGCCGAACTCGACGATCACGAGCAGGTGGGCAAAGCGATCGACGCGCTGTGGCCGATCCTGACTCCGGAGAAGCTGCTGGCATCGCTGTACAGCTCGCAGGAGAGGCTGAGCACCGCGGGTGCCGATCCCGCGCTGTGGCGCGAAGACGGGCAGGCCTGGACGGTGTCGGACGTACCTCTGCTCGACGAGCTGATCGACATGTTGGGCCGTGACCGCCGGGCCGAGGCGGTCGCGGAGCGTGAACGCCAGGAGGAGGAGGCTTACGCCGCCGGGGTGCTGGACCTGCTGATCGACCGCGAAGATCTGATGGACGACGAGGACAAGCTTCTGGCAGGCGACGTCATCGACGCCGAGAAGCTGGCCGACCGGTTCACCGAGCGCGACACCCGCGACCTGGCCGAGCGCGCCGCGTCCGACCGGGACTGGACCTACCGCCACGTGGTGGTCGACGAGGCCCAGGAGCTCTCGGAGATGGACTGGCGCGTGCTGATGCGTCGCTGCCCCAGCCGGTCGTTCACCGTCGTGGGTGATCTGGCCCAGCGCAGGTCCTCCGCGGGTGCACCCAGCTGGGGGGCCATGCTGGATCCCTATGTGCCGGGCCGGTGGGTGTATCGGACGCTGTCGGTGAACTACCGCACGCCCGCGGAGATCATGTCGGTGGCGGCGGACCTGCTCGCCGAGATCGCACCGGCGGTGACACCGCCGGAGTCGGTGCGCTCCAGCGGTGTCGCACCATGGTCCCGACAGGTCACTCCGGGCCAATTATCTTCGGCGATAGCTGAATTCGTCGACCGTGAGTCACAACTGGACGGCACCAGCGTGGTGATCGGCCCGCCCGGGACACCGGGCACGGTACCGCCGTCGGAGACCAAGGGGCTGGAGTTCGACGCCGTGCTGGTGGTCGAGCCCGATCAGATCCTGGCCTCCGACGCAGGCGGCGCCGAACTCTACGTCGCGCTGACGCGGGCCACCCAGCGCCTGGGTGTGCTGCACACCGGTCCGTTGCCAGAGGCGCTGAGCGGGTTGCACACGAGCTAGAGCACCGGGGTGGTGGGCTGCAGCACTGCGGCCACCACCGCCTCGCTGCGCAGATGCTCGAATGCGACATAGTCCGGGTCGACGATCATCTCCGCGAAGTGCCGGCGACTCGGGTACCGCACCAGGGCCACCATGTCCCAAATCCGGCCATCGGCGGCCAAGGGCGCCGAGCCTGCCCCGCCGTAGACGACTTCGACGTTGTAGCGCTCCTTGACGCCGCTGGTCTCGAACTTCTCCAGGTAGGACAGGTACTTCGCCTCGCCGCCATCCGGCTCGAACTTCACCAAGTTGAGCATCACCACGGGCCCGCCGTCGTCCTCGGCGAGAAACTTCTGCACTGCTGCTTCATCCAAAACGGACATGACACTCCTTCAGATACTTGCCATACATCAAGCAACTTTAATCGTCCCAGCGGTACTGTCAACCCATGCATGACCAGGAGAAAGCCTCCCGCCGCACCCAGGAACAGCGGCGCACCGAAGCCCGACGCAGAGTGGTCGACGCAGCCACGGAACTGGTGGCGCAACGCGGTTCCCGGTCGATGTCGCTGGCCGACGTCGGCGTCGCGGCCGGCTACAGCCGCGGCATCGTCAACCATCACTTCGGTAGCAAGACCCGGCTGCTGGCCGCGGTACTGGAGAACTCACAGAACTTCGCCGTACCCGCCGACGCGCCCACCGGACTGAGCCGATTGACGTCGCTGATCACCACTTACCTGGGTGTCATCCGCCAGCGCTCCCCCAAACCCGAGGCGTTCCTGCAGCTGTGGGCGGAGTCCATGCGCAGCGACTCAGAGCTGGGACCACTGTTCGCCGAACGGGATTCGTGGTTCAGAGAACTCTTGGCCCAGCACATCCGCGACGGCATCGCCGACGGCTCCGTTCGACCCGACGCCAATCCCGACACCACCGCGCTGACGTTGGTAGGCATGCTGCGAGGCACCGCCATGCTGCTGTTCTCCACCGCACGCGACGCCGACGCCACCGCGGTGGCCGCCGACGCCGCCGCCATGGTGGAACATGACCTCGCTACTTCCAGGCGAACACCGGCTGCTCCAACTCGTTGACCGCCTCGGAGCGTCCCTCCAGTCCGAGCCAGCGCAACTGCAACAGCACCGCACCCGTCGGCGCGTGGATCAGGTCGTGTCCCAACGGAATCTGCACCACCGGCCGCGGGCTCTCCGGAATGGCGACGAACCGCGGTGAATCGTCGCGCAGCAGCTGGTGCAGGCCCACCCGGTACACCGCCACCACCTCGTCCGGCGACGGACGCGGATCACCTCGGCCGCCACCCCACACCACCACCGGGGTGATGACGTACCCCGACCGCGTGGCGTAATCGTCGAGCAACCCCAGCACCGCCGATTCCGGCAACCGAATACCCACCTCTTCGTCGAGCTCGCGCAGCGCGGCCTGCTCGGGCGTCTCCCCTGGATCGAGCCGCCCACCTGGCAGCGCCCACTGTGCGGCATGCGAACTGAGCCGAGAAGCCCTGCGGCACAGGAAGAACGACGCACCACCCGCCACGTCGACCATGCGGCCGTCCAGGTTCTGCCCCGGCATCGGCCGTCCGGCCATCCAACCGTCGGGCAGCACGGGGTCCACCCGGTCCTCACCGGCCACCGAGTCCACCAGCACCACCGCCACCGCCGCGTGCCGCTTCGTCGAGTCCGTCACCACCCGGCGCTCATGCCCTGCCAGATGGCCGGAGATCAACGTCCGCAGGTCGTCGTCGTAGCTGATCGTCACGCCACCGAACCTACTCATTGAGGCGCGCGATCCAACGCTGCGCACTGCGCACGAACGACGTCGGGACGCGGTCGGGATCCATCAGATCGTTCTCCGCCAACAGGCTGCCTTCACCGGCGATGGTCTCCTCGGTGAACGGCGTCAGCGTCCTACCTTGACCACGGGCCCCCTCGATGGCAGCCAACAGCGATCCGTCCGCCGCCGCCACGGCCGCATCGAAGTCGCCCGGATCCAGACCCAGATGTTCGGCGATCAGACCGTTGCGCACCGCCGCGATGGCCGATCTCTGCTCGTCGCCGGCCGCCTCGAACGCCAGGTCACACTCCTTGTCGAAGCCCAGCGACCGGTTGTTCAGATTCGACGAACCGATGCGCAGCAGCTGATCGTCGATCACCATCACCTTGGAGTGCACGTAGACCGACGTGCCGCCGGGGCTGTCTGGGCGGCGAGCTCTCCGGCCGCTCGTCCCTGGCGAACTCGACTCTCCGCCGGTCACCGGCCAAAACACCCCCAGCCGCCCGTGCTTGTCGGCCTCCCACAGGATGTGCAGCAGCCGATACCTCGCGCTGTCCATGGACTGTTCCTCGAGCTTGCTCTCGGAATGGCGGGGCAGCACGATCAGGACCTCCGGGCCGGCGGGCTCGCGTAGGCGAACAGCCAGGACGTCGACGATCTTTCTGGAGGCCAGGTACTGGTTCTCCAGGTAGATCGACTTGTCCGCGACCGCGAGAGCGGCGAGGTTGAGTGCCTCCACCTCTCGGACCTCGGGGTGCTCGGGCAGCTCCGGCAGTGTCCGCGCGATGCCGACCTGAACGTCACGCATCGTCGGCTCCAGGCCGCGTGGCCAGACCAGGTGGGCGGCCTCCACCGGCTCGAGCTCCACCCCGGTCGCGGTGTGCCAGCGCTGCCTGGCATGTTCGGCCAACGCCCGGGCGGCCGCCCCGTCCACCGCGGCGGCCACATCATGGCGCGGACCGTACGCGTGGCCGACGTTCTGGCGGAACTCGTTGCGGTCCAAGTGCTCTCGCGTATCCCAGCGGTCGACGGTGAGGTCCATACCACCACAAAACGCGATCTTGTCGTCCACCACCACGATCTTCTGGTGCGGCACGGCACCGGTGGGATGCACTCCGTCGACGGCGAACTGCAACCGGTCACTGCTGAGCCGGTTCATCAGTGCCACCGGCGTCACCGCACCCCACATGGCCTCGAAGGCCGACACCAGCCGCACGTTGGAGCGCAGCAGGTGGATCTCCAGCTCGGGCCGGATACGGACCAGGTAGCGCAGCAGCGTGCCCAGTTGATTGGGCCCGGGCAGTGTTTTACCGCCACGCTCCAGCAACATCCTGGTGTCGAAATCCCAGCCGATCAGCAGAATGCGGCGCCGCGCCCGCAGCATGGCGGCTTTGACGTGCCGGAAGTAGTCCTGGCCGTCGATGATGCACGCGACCCGGTCGGCGTGCTCGACGCGCCAGCACGTCTGACCGGTGACCAGGAGGCGCCCGTCGCGCATCTGGTGTGTCTACCACAGCCGTGCACGGTCGGCCGGTGACACGGATATAGCAGCGGTCAGGCACGCTGGTACCCGACATGAGCACTCCACTCCTGGACGACCCGACCGACCTCGGTGCGCTGCGCGCCCTTGGCAACGACGCCGACGAACTGTTCACCTCGTTCGCCACGTGGGCCGAGGCCAACGGCACCACGCTGTATCCGGCGCAGGAGGAGGCGCTGATCGAACTGGTCAGCGGCTCCAACGTCATCCTGGCAACCCCCACCGGGTCAGGGAAATCGCTGGTGGCCATGGGTGCGCAGTACGCCGCACTCGCCGCTGGCAGGCGCAGCTACTACACCGCGCCGATCAAGGCGCTGGTCAGCGAGAAGTTCTTCGCGCTGTGCGACGTCTTCGGTGCCGCCAACGTGGGCATGCTCACCGGTGATGCCTCGGTCAACGCCGATGCCCCGATCATCGCGTGCACCGCCGAGATCCTGGCGAATGTGGCATTGCGTGAGGGAGGAGGCGGCGGACCTGGAAAAGAACCGGGCCTGTGTGTGATGGACGAGTTCCACTTCTACGGCGACCCAGACCGGGGATGGGCCTGGCAGGTGCCACTGCTCGAGCTGCCGCGGGCCCAGTTCTTGCTGATGTCGGCGACGCTGGGCGATGTCACCTTCCTCCGCGAGGACCTGACCCGACGGACCGGCCGGCCGACGGCCCTGGTGGCCGGTGCGCAGCGACCGGTGCCGCTGTTCTACTCGTATGCCACCACCCCGATGCACGAGACCATCGGCGATCTGCTCGTGACCTCGCGAGCCCCCGTGTATGTCGTGCACTTCACCCAGGCCTCCGCACTGGAACGGGCCCAGGCACTGATGAGCGTCAACGTCAGCACCAAGGAGGAGAAAGCAGCCATCGCCGAACACATCGGCGGCTTCCGCTTTTCGACGGCATTCGGGAACACGCTGTCGCGACTGGTGCGCCACGGCATCGGCGTGCACCACGCGGGCATGCTGCCCAAGTACCGCCGCCTGGTCGAACAGCTGGCACAGGCCGGGCTGCTGAAGGTCATCTGCGGCACGGACACCCTGGGTGTCGGGATCAACGTGCCGATCCGCACGGTGGTGTTCTCAGCGCTGTCCAAGTACGACGGCACCCGCACCCGGCTGCTCAATGCCCGCGAGTTCCATCAGATCGCCGGCCGGGCCGGCCGGGCCGGCTTCGACACCGTGGGCAATGTGGTGGTGCAGGCACCTGAGCACGAGGTCGAGAACCTCAAGCAGTTCGCCAAGGTTGCCGACGACCCGAAGAAACGCCGAAAGTTGGTGCGGCGCAAGGTTCCCGAGGGCATGGTGCCGTGGAGTGAGAAGACCATGACGCGGTTGGTCGACGCCACCCCGGAGGCGCTGACCAGCAACATGAAGGTGTCGACGTCGATGATCCTGGACGTCGTCGACCGCCCCGGGGATCCCTGGGAGGCCATGCGCAGGCTGCTCACCGACAACCACGAACCGCGCAAACGTCAGCTACGGCTGATCCGCGAGGCCGTCGGCATCGCCCGCTCGCTGCTGCAAGCCGGGGTGCTCGAACGCCTGGACACACCGGAGCCCGACGGGCGGCGTTACCGGCTGACTGTCGACCTCCCGCCCGACTTCGCGCTCAACCAGCCGCTGTCCACGTTTGCCCTTGCCGCCATCGACGTCCTGGACACGACGTCGGAAACCTATGCGCTGGACGTGGTTTCGGTGATCGAAGCAACGCTGGAGAATCCGCGGCAGATCATCTCGGCGCAGCTGAACAAAGCCAGGGGCGAGGCAGTGGCCGCCATGAAAGCCGAAGGCATCGAGTACGAGGAACGTCTGGAGCTGCTCGACGAGGTCACCTATCCCAAGCCCCTGGAAGAGCTGTTGGGCCACGTGTACGAGGTCTACCTGCAGACCAACCCGTGGGCCGCCGACGGTCAGCTGTCACCGAAATCTGTTGTCCGCGAGATGTGGGAACGGGTCTTCACCTTCAAGGAACTGGTCAGTGTGTACGGCCTCACCCGGTCCGAGGGTGCGGTGCTGCGGTATCTGTCGGATGCGTTCAAGGCGCTGCGCTCCGGGGTGCCCGCCGCCGCACGTACCGAGGAGGTGACCGACATCGTGGAGTGGCTGGGTGAGCTGGTGCGCCAAGTCGACTCCAGCCTGCTCGACGAGTGGGAACAGCTCACCGATCCCGAACAGCCGCACGACAGGCCTGCGGCCATCCCGGCTCGGCCGCGCCCACTCACCGGCAATGAACGCGCCTTCACCGCCATGGTGCGCAACGCGCTGTTCCGGCGGGTGGAGCTGTTCGCCCGGCAGCGCTGGGACTCACTCGCCGAGTTGCATGCCGGGTGGCCTGCGCAACGCTGGGAAGAGTTGGGCCAGAACTACTTCGACGAACACTCCGAGGTCGGCACCGGAGCTGATGCCCGTGGACCCGCGTTGTTGATCATTCGCCGTGAACCCGGGCTGTGGCGGGTGCGCCAGATTCTCGACGATCCCGCAGGTGACCACGACTGGGGTTTCGACGTCGAGGTGGATTTGGAGGCCTCCGACGAGGCCGGCGAGCCGGTGCTGTCGCTGGTGGACGCAGGGCGGCTGGACTGAGCCGACTAACCTGAACCCATGGCCGACGACCTCGTGATCACCGACGTCCCTTTCACCCACGATCCGTGGACGGCGGCGCGGGACCGCTACGCCGCCATGCCTTACCGGCGAGTCGGGACGTCGGGCCTGCTGCTGCCCGCCATTTCGCTCGGGCTCTGGTACAACTTCGGCGACAATCGGCCCTTCGACGGCCAGCGTGAGATCCTGCGGCACGCATTCGACCGCGGCATCACACACTTCGACCTGGCGAACAACTACGGCCCACCGTACGGATCAGCCGAGGAGAACTTCGGCCGGATGCTGCGGCGCGATTTCAAGCCGTATCGCAACGAGCTGATCATCTCCACCAAGGCGGGCTGGGACATGTGGCCGGGCCCCTACGGTCAGCTGGGTGGGCGGGCCTACGTGCTGGCCAGCCTGGACGAGTCGCTGGACCGCCTGGGGCTGGACCATGTCGACATCTTCTACTCCCACCGCATCGACCCGGTGACACCGCTGGAAGAGACCATCGGCGCGCTCGACACCGCCGTGCGCGCGGGAAAGACCCGCTACGTCGGCATCTCGTCGTACTCGGCGAGCAAGACCGCAGAGGCCTCGGCCATCGCCGCCCGGCTGGGCACCCCGCTGGTGATCCATCAGCCGTCGTACTCGCTGCTCAACCGCTGGATCGAAGGCGGACTCACCGCCGAGCTCGGCAAGGCCGGCATGGGGGCCATCGCGTTCACCGCCCTGGCCCAGGGACTGCTGACCAATCGTTACCTCGAGCAGCCCGCCGAGGACATTGACCGCTCCCGCCCGTCGTTCGACGACAAGCTGGTCACCGACCAGGTGCGCGACCAGCTCCGCGGCCTGAACGCCATTGCACAGCGGCGCGGTCAGTCGCTGGCACAGCTGGCCCTGGCCTGGGTGCTGCGGGACCCCGCGGTGTCCTCCACCCTGGTGGGCGCCTCCAGCGTCGCGCAGCTCGACGAAAACCTGGGTGCACTGGACAACCTGGACTTCACCGACGAGGAGCTGTCCGAAATCGACAGATATGCAACGGAATCCGGTATCGACCTGTGGCGGGAGAGCTCGGACATCTGATGAAGGTGCTTGTTCCCGACGACCTCGGTATGCAGATACTGGGGTCGTCGCAGAAGCTGGCGCCCGTCCGCTACGAGGCCGGTCAGCCCTGGCCCGAGGAGCATCTCGACACCCCGGTGGTGGTCGTCGATTTCTTCGATGCCCCGGCCACCGGACGACGGTTCGCCGACCTGCCAGAGCTGCGGTTGGTGCAGACGCTGCACGCCGGCTACGAACAGTGGCGGCCCTTCGTACCAAGCGCAGTGATGCTGTCGAACGGCCGTGGCGCCCATGGGGGTTCGACTGCCGAATGGGTAGTGGCAGTACTGCTGGACATCTACCGTGAGCTGCCGCTGTTCGCCGGACTACAGGCGGCGGGCACCTGGGGACACCGGACCAGCGACACCTTGATCGGTAAGCGGATCGTGGTGCTCGGGGCAGGCGATCTGGGCACCAATCTGGCAGCGCGACTGGCGCCGTTCGAGGTGGAGGTGACACTGGTGGGGCGCACCGCGCGGCCGGGCGTGCATGCCCTCGCCGATGTGGACAACCTGTTGCCGGACGCGGACGCGGTGGTGGCGATGCTGCCCGATGCCCCGGCCACCCGCCACATCGTCGACGCCGGCTTCCTGGCACGGATGCGTGACGGTGCCGTTCTGGTCAACGCCGGCCGGGGGTCTGCTGTGGACACCGATGCTCTTCTCGTCGAACTGCGGTCCGGACGGCTACGTGCCGCGCTCGACGTCACCGACCCGGAACCGCTGCCCGACGGACACCCGCTGTGGTCGGCGCCCGGCCTGCTGCTGACACCACACGTGGCCGGTAGCACGGCAGGTGCCGAGGAGCGCGCGTGGCGGGTGGCGCTGCGCCAGATCACCGCGTTCGCCGACGGCGAGGTGCCACCCAACCGGGTGTGAGGCAGACTTCACGGGTGACGGCACCCACTCTCGACGTTGACACGATTCGCAGCCATTTTCCCGCACTCTCGTCAGGTACCGCGTTCTTCGACGGTCCCGGCGGATCCCAGACCCCCGTCCCGGTGGCGGATGCGATTCGCAGCGCCCTGTTGAATCCGCTGGCGAACCGGGGCAGCGTCACGGTGGCGGCACGCAATGCCGAAGAGTTGGTGCTGAGCTGTCGTGCCGCGCTCGCCGACCTGCTTGGCGCCGCCGCCGACGAAGTGGTCTTCGGCCGCAGCATGACGGCCTTGACCTTCGACTTCGCCAGAACCCTTGCCCGGAGTTGGGGTGCGGGCGACGAGATCGTGGTGACGCGGCTGGACCACGACGCCAACGTCCGGCCGTGGGTGTTGGCCGCTGCGGCCGCGGGCGTCACGGTGCGGTGGGTGGACTTCGACCCGGCCACCTCCGAGCTGTCCGCGCAGGACGTCGCAGCACAGTTGAGTGAGCGCACCCGGTTGGTCGCGGTGACGGCGGCGTCCAACCTGATCGGCACCATGCCGGATATCGCGACCATCGCCGGGCATGTCCACGCCGTGGATGCTCTGCTCTATGTCGACGGTGTGCACTTCACCGCCCACCACAGTGTCGACGTCCGTGCACTGGGGGCCGACTTCTTCGCCTGCTCGCCGTACAAGTTCCTGGGGCCGCACTGCGGTGTGGTGGCCGGGCGCGCCGCGGTGCTGGCCGAATTGCGACCCGACAAGTTACTGCCTTCCCCCGATCGGGTGCCGGAACGCTTCGAGCACGGCACCCTGCCATATGAGCTGATGGCAGGCACCACCGCAGCCATCGACTTCCTTGCCGGACTGGCGGCTGGGGACAGCCGACGGGACCGTCTGGTGACCGCGATGGCCGCCGTCGACGCCTACGAACTGGCCCTGCGCGAGCGCATCGAAATCGGGCTGCGCCAGATCCCGGGGATCACGGTGCACTCGCGGGCGGCGCACCGGACTCCGACGTTGTTGGTGACCTTCGACGGGGTGGACGCGGCGATGGTGAGCGCCAAGCTGGCGCGCCGGGACATCAATGCGCCGTCCGGATCGTTCTACGCCTACGAGGCGGCCCGCCATCTGGGGCTCGGGAGGCCGGCGGCCTACGAATTGGGTTGGCGCCGTACAACACTGCCCAGGAGGTGGACCGGCTGCTCGCGTCACTCAGTGACGCCGTTGGCTCACGAAGTCACTGACGGACCGCGGCACGGGTTGCGGGGACTCCGACACCGGCGGCCCGTAGCCATGGATAGCTGGGATGACACCGGTCCATTGGTCACTCGGCGAGGACGGCGGGCCGCAGCGCTGCTTGGCGATCCAGTTGTCCTCGGTGATCGCCAGCTGCAGTACCAGGGATTGGGCGATCTCTTTGGCGGAGTGCGGAGGGCATTCGCCGACTCGCCCCGGTATCAGGCGCTCGGTGAAAAGGTCGAGGGCTGCGGCAATCTCGTCGCCGCTGATGGCCGAGCAGACGCCGCGGACCACGACCGAGCGGTAGTTCGCCGAGTGTTCGAACTGCCGTTCGGCGATCACCAGGCCGTCGAGCAGGAACGCGCTGACCGCCACCTTCGCCCCGGCGGCGAGGTGACGTAGGGCGCCGGCCCCGGTGGAGCCGTGCAGTAGCAACCGGTCTCCGTCACGAACCACCAGCATCGGTACCGACCAGGGTTCATCGTCGAGCACCGTGGCGACGGTGGCCACCGTGCAAGTGTCGAACACCTCGTCCACCAGGGCCCGGGTGCCGGCACGGTCCGGCTTGCGGGTCAGGCCCGCCAATCTGTCCGCCATGTTCACAAGTGAACACCGCGGGTCGGCACGCCTCAACTCGATTTCCTTCACTGACTGGTGGTTTCACGGCGAGCGAGGGCATCCGCGGCGGTGGCACCGGCGAGCCGACGAGGGTCAGCGGGTGACTACGCGCCCCCGTCGAGTGCGCCACTCGGAGTCCGGACGCCGCCCGGGCATGGCGTCCACCCGGCCGGTGAGCCTGCGCATGGTGTGGATCTCCCGGTCCCGGTAGGGCCTGCCACCGCGGTGCAGCAGGTCGTGAAACCACTCCCGCGGAGGCTCGGTCACGTAGGGATGGTCCCAGGAATCCCAGGGTAGATACGTCTGTGTCTTGCCGGCGATCAAGCCCCAGGTGTACGTTCCAACGTTGCGGCGCTGAGCAATCGGCAGAATTCCCTCGACCGTGCTGCCCTCGGTTCTGGCCATGTACTCGGTGCAGATCATCGGCCGCCGCCACGGCGACAGTTCATCGATCCGGAAGTCGAACTCCGGCGGCGGCGCATAACTGTGAAAAGTGATGACGTCGGAGTGCTGGAGCTGGATGCCCGCGATCTCGGTGCGCCGCGCCGGGTCGCCCCATTCACCCTCCCAGACCCCACTGGTCAGCGGCTGGCTGGGGTCCACGTCACGCGCCCAGCGAAACACCTGCGGCAGCAGTTCGGCCACCAGTTCCAGTTTGTCGGGATTCTCCACGTCACTGTAGACGCTGGCGGGGTTGTCGGGCTCATTCCACAGATCCCAGCCCAGCACTCGATCATCCCTGCGGAACTGGGTCAACACACCCTTGACATAGTCGTTCATCACCAACGCATAGCGGCGGTCGTTCAGGCGCGCCGCCCCCGGGCTCTGCACCCATCGTGAGTTGTGGATGCCGCGCTGTGGTGCGCGCTGGCGGCCCGCTCTGGGCAGCGGGTCCCAGCACGAATCGAACAGCACCAGTAGGGGTTTGATCCGGTTGCGCTCGGCAATGCCGATGAACTGGTCGAGTCTGCGCAGGAAACCCACCCGATCCTGCGTCCACAACTGGTCATGCAGGAACACCCGCACGGTGTTGATACCGATCAGCCTGGCGAGGCGGAGCTCACTCTCGATCAGTTGGGGGTCGAACGACTGGGCCTGAAACATCTCGAATTGGTTGACAGCATTCGATGGGATGTAGTTGGCCCCCACCAACCAGCCTTGCCCGCGATACCAGGTGTGCGCGCGCTCCGGTGTCCACCTGGCCGGGGCCGCCGAGGCCCGTGGGGTTTGCGTGAGCGTCAACAATGCTGCTGCGGAGGCAACCACCGGCAGCTTGAGCGCAGTACGCCGCCGGATTATTGGCACCACGATCGTCATCCTTTGCGAATCGCTGTCGTTCCCTCATAGGCGGCCACGGTGCCGCACCCAAGCACGTCGGCGGTGACGCTCGAGAATTTCCCCCTGACGCGGCGACCCCCACCCGCGAGACACCCACCATACCGTCGACAAGTCAGTCGTGCGGGGGCTCCGAAACGTTACGGATACCGGCCGCCGCAGTACATAGCTTTGCGAAACACCCTGATGCACAGTCACTTCCGTTGCCAAATCGGCTCGGCGCCAGGAGGTCCCATGCACGTCCACGGGATTGAGGACGTCGGCGGGCACGGCAGTCGGCATGGTCCCCAGCCAACGCCGCGTGATCCGCGCCCACCGCGCGTTTTCGGCCCGTTCGAACGGCGCACAATCCACGGCCGAACAACCGTTTTCTAGATGGGAAGATGTCGTAATCGCCCTGAAGTGCAGCGATAGACCAATTTATGCACCGTTGACAAACGATCGTTCGGTTGGCAACATCGCGGAGAGCTGAGTCACATCGGTCGGATGCGAAGGAGGAGACCGTGCCACCGTGGGCGATGCCCTACCCGGACCTGGCAGCCGCTCACGCCACGGTTGCGTCCACCGCGGTTCGGGCTGCGACGGGAGTCGCGTGATGCCTGACACTGCGAGCCGTACTGTGAGAACAGTGAACGGTAGCGGAAGCCGGGTCGTGGTCGCCGCGGCGGTCCAGAACTTCCAATCGCGGGGCTACCACGGAACTTCTATCCGCGACATCGCCCGCGATGCCGGTATGACACCGGCCACCATCTACCACTACTTTCCGTCGAAACAGCGCATCCTCCAACACATCATGGAAGCGGCGATGAAGGACGTCATCGCCTCGACCAACGCGGCGCTCATCCAGGCGGGCAACTCACCGACCGAGCAACTCGACGCGCTGATGCGGGCGTGGGCGTTGTTTCACACTCAGCGTCGAGCCGAGGCGCTGATCGGGGCCTCGGAGATCCGTAGCCTCGATGACGTGGGCCACCGGATCGTGGTGGCCCTGCGAGATCAGCAGGAGCAGATGTTCCGCGTGATCATCGACCGCGGGGTCGCCGAGGGGGCATTCACCACAGCATATCCGCACGAGGCGGCGCGAGCCATCATCAGCATGGGCTCCTCGA